>JACCRC010000422.1 GCA_013813765.1 Deltaproteobacteria bacterium
CCGCTCCGCACTGCCGAAGGCAGTGCGGAGGTTGATCATCATCGCGGGGATCCTCGTGAGCGCAGCGGCACACGCGGCGCCGGTGCGTCACGTGCCGCCGGCGAACGTCACCGCCGGCTCGAGCCTCGAGCTCGTCGCCGAGGCGCCGCCGGCAACGCCGAAGCTCGTCGCGCACTACCGCAACATCGGCATGGGAACGTTCGCGACGATGGAGCTCGTGCGCCGCGACGACGCGCACTGGGTCGCCGTCGTACCCGCGACCGCGGTGATCGCACCCGGCGTCGAGTACTACCTCGTCGCCGGTACGGATCCGGTGTTCGCGTCGCCGCAGTGGCCGCACACGATTCCGGTCCACGCGAGCGATACCGAGCAGCGCCGCACGCGGGACCTGACGCGGATCGACAGCAAGCGGTCGCGCGTCGCCGGCTCGTTCGAGTGGGTCGACTACGGCACCCGGACGATCGGGAACCAGAAGCTCGTCGATCGCTACTACCGCGTCGACGCCGCATTCTCCTACCGCCTGCTCGCATATCCGCTCGAGGAGCTGCGCGTCGGTTACACGCAGCTGCTCGGCGACACCGAGGTCGGCGACACCACGATGTGCCCCAATCCCGCGCAGCCCTGTACAGCGCAAGCCGGCTACAAGGTCGGCGGCTGGTTCGAGCTCGGCCTTGGTCCCGTGGAGGGCGTTCGGCTGGACGGCCGGCTGCTCGTGATGGCGACGCAGAGTGGCTTCAAGGTCGGCGGGCGGATCGAGGGCCGCCTCGGCGTGCTCGAGGGCAGTCACGTCGCGATGGGCGTCGAGTCGATGGCGGACGTCGGCATCAACGGCTACTTCCGGCTCGGCTGGGGGACCGTCCCGGGCCTGCCGATGGCGGCGACCGTCGAGATCACGAACATGCCCGACGCCGATCGGCCGACCGGCGTGCGGCTCTACTACGACATCGCGCGCACCGTCGCGCCCGGTGTGCGCTTGGGCCTTCGCGCCGGGTACGCGGCGCGCGACCAGCGCATCGCGGGCTTCACGACCGGCGCAAACGCCATGGTGGACTTCTAGGAGGAACCGATGCGGACAATCATCCTCCTGTCATTCCTCGCCTTCGCGGCTCGCACCGCGGCGGCGGACGTGGTGCTGGCCGTCGACAACGGCGATATCTACATCGATCTCGGCGCGCGCGATGGCGTCGGTGCCGGCACGCAGCTCGAGCTCTTGCACGAGGTCGTGGCGAAAGATCCGCGCACCGGCGCGACCCTCAAGGACAGCTTCGCGCTCGGTTCGCTGACGGTGACGAAGGCCGGCGACAAGCTCTGCGTCGCGCAGGCCGATCCGGACCTCGCGAAGCGCGTGCTCGCCGGTGACCGCGTGCGGCTCGTCGGTGCACCTCGCAAGTTCATGGATCCATGGGCCGCGCAGGTCGAGGCGAGCCGGGTCATCTCCGGCTCGGCGCCTCCGGTCGCACCCACGGTGCCCGAGCAGGTCGCGCTCGATCACGTGAAGCTGGCCGAGGCCGCGTGGCGCGACACGCTCGGCAAGTCGCCCGAGCAGCGACTCCAGCGCTGGAGCGAGCTGCTCACGGCAGATCCGAAGACGCCGTACCGCAGGGTCATCGAGAACGAGCTGCAGTCGCTGCGCGCGCAGATCCAGCAGCGCGACGACGCACTCGCGAGGGCGAAGAGCCAGAACACGAACGACCGGAACCCGCGGATCGCGCGGCTCGCCGAGGAGCTCGCGGTCGCCACGAACCAGAGCGCGCGCCCGGTGCTCTCCGTCGCGCCGCTGCCTCGCGCGGTTCCCGGGCAGCCGCTACAGCTCGCGTTCCTCGTGCGCATGCCGTCGGCGATCGGCCAGGCGTGGCTGTTCGTGCGGCCTCCCGGCGAGCCCGGCTTCCGGCGCCTCGATCTCGTCCACGACGGCGACTCGTACCTGCGCGCCACGATCGACGGAGCGATGGTGCGCACGCCGAAGCTCGAATGGTACGTCGAGGCGTCGTCGCGCGGCACTGCCGCGGACGTGGCCCCCGTGCTGGGCTCGCAGGAGGATCCGATGTCGACGACGATCGACGCTGTCGTCGAGGAGGCGCCGATCGAGCGGAACCGCTCACACATCGACGTGCACGTCGACTACGTGGACTTCGACGGCAAGCTCAACAAGGGCTTCGATCAGTACTACCAGGCCGAGATCGACTTCATGTACCGGTTCCTCGAACCGGTCTACGCGGTGCGCCTCGGCTTCGGAACGCTCTCGGGGCGCGGCGGTCCGAAGGACGTGATCGACGAGGATCCGACGGACCAGTGCCTGGATGCGATGGGCGCCTACAAGTGCCGCAACGTCGCGTTCTCGTACGTCTACACGGAGTTCGAGTTCCGCATCCAGTCGAACGTCGCGTTCATGCTGCGCCCGCAGGCGGGCCTCTTGACGACCGACTCGATGCCCGGCGCGGAGAACAACCGCTGCAGGGATGCGGAGGACGTCGAGGGCTGTGGCTTTCACACGCGCTTTGGCGGACGCGCGCGGATCCGCTTTGGTCGCGAGGACTCGACAAACCTCGTGATCGGCGCCGGCTTCACGAAGGGCGTCGGCACGCTGCTCGAGGCCGCGTACCACTGGCTTCCGAAGAAGGTCATCCCCGTGCAGCTCGTCGTGCAGGTCACCGACATGCCGGTGCCCGAGAACTTCGGCGTGCGGCTGATCGCCGATGTCGGCTGGCGAGGGGTCTCCTGGTTCTACCCGTCGCTTCGCCTGTCGTATCAGGCGCGCGACATCGACCACGCCGGCTTCTCGGGCGGCCTTGCCATGAACTTCGACTGGTGAGGAGGAAGAGCACGCCATGATCAACAAGCTCATCCCCCTCGTCGCCATCCTCTGCAGCGCAGGTGTTGCAGCCGCCGACGATCCGCCGGCGACGCCGCCGGTCGCGGCTCGCTCCCTCGTGATCCACACGCCGCCGCTCTCGAGCACGGGCGGTGAGCCCGTCGAGCTCGAAGCGATGCTCGACGCACCGTTCGCGGAGACGTTGAACGCGCGCTGGCGTGCGATCGGCGAGACCGAGTGGAAGGACGTCCCGTTCGAGCGCTCGAGCGCCGGCGGCTGGTACGCGACGCTGCCGCCCACGCCATCGCCGGGGCTCGAGTACTACATCCGCGGTGTCGACGGAAACGGCACCGAGGTCGCGCACTTCGCGTCGGCCGCGAAGCCGCACATGGTGCGCGTGGATCCCGCGCTGTTCGATCGGCTCGAGGAGCTCGACAAGAAGCGCCAGCTCGGCCTGCGCGACCAGGTGTCACTCGAGCTCATGGGGCACAACTTCGGCAACCGCTACGGACTGCCCGACCGGTTCTTCCGCGGCGAGGCCATCTACACGCACCGGCTGTGGCGTCAGCTGCACCACATCGCGTTCGGCTTCGGCACGATCTGGGGGAAGACGCCGGTCTCGTCGACGTTCGACGATCACATGTCGGGCTACCTCAACCACGGCAGTCGCCACGGCTTCGGCGAGGTGCGCGTGCGGGTGCACCCGTCGGTGTTCATCGACGGGCGCGTCGCGCTCGCGGTCACGCACGACGGCTTCAACGGTGGCGTGCGCGGCCAGATCATCTTCGGCAAGCCGTGGCGCTCGTCGCTGTTCATCGGTGGCGAGGTGCTCGGTGACCTCGGCCACACGTCGTGGGTGCGGCTGCAGTGGGATACCGCCGCGCCGTTCCTCATGGCTGCGTCGATCGTGCGCACGAACCTGCCTGGCGTGGTGATCAGCTCCGCCGGCCTCTACATCGCGTACGACGTGACCTACAAGGTCATGCAGCGCTACTCGGTGAAGGCGCAGCTGTCGTACGGCGCGCGCGACGGCGCGGCGCACCTCGGTGGTGGCCTCGCGACCGCCGTCGACTTCTAGCGTGGTATTACCTGGCCGTGGCGATCAGCCTGTCGGTCAACCTGAACAAGGTCGCGCTGCTTCGCAACTCGCGCGGCGGGACGAACCCGTCGCCGAAGGTCGCGGGCAAGGTCTGCCTCGACGCCGGCGCGTATGGACTGACGCTGCACTGGCGCCAGGACAACCGCCACGCGAAGGCGGACGACGTCCGGGTGCTGCGCGCGCTCTGCGCCGAGACCGGTGCCGAGTTCAACCTCGAGGGGGATGACCGCGAGGAGCTGATCGCGCTCGCGATCGAGCAGAAGGTCACGCAGTTCACGCTGGTTCCGGTGAAGCCGGGTGAGGTCACGAGCGATCACGGATGGGAGGTGCCGCGCCAGCACGGCGTGATCGCGCCGATCATCGAGCGGCTCAAGGCGGCGGGCATCCGCACCGCGATGTTCATGGACTGCGAGCCGGGCGCGATGGCGGCGGCGGCGGCGACCGGCGTCGATCGCGTCGAGCTCTACACCGAACCGTATGCCGCGTCGTTCGGCACGCCGAAGTTCAAGGAAGAGCTCGAGCGCGTGAAGCAGACCGCGGCGGCTGCGGTCGCGGCAGGGATGAAGGTCAACGCGGGTCACGATCTGAATCTGAGAAACACGCCGCTGCTCGCGCGGATGGTTCCCGACATCATCGAGGCGTCGATCGGTCACGCGCTGCTCGCGGATGCGCTGTACCTCGGGCTCGCCGAGGCGGTGCGCCGCTACGTGCGTGCATGCAAGGGCGAGGCGGTCGATGCGCCGGTCACGCAGTAGCCTCGCGCTCGTCATGCTCCTCGCCGGCTGTCCCGGCAGTCGGCCCGCGCCCACGCCGGGCTGCCCGCACGACATCCGCGTCGTGATCTCCGAGCAGAAGGAGATCAAGCGCTACGCGGCGTGCACGTCGCTCGGCAGCCTGACGGTGCGCAGCGGCGCGACGATCGATCTCAGCGAGCTTCGTGCACTCGAGACGATCACCGGCGATCTCGACATCGGCCCGACGGTCGGGTTCGAGGAGCTGAAGCTCTCGGAGCTGGTCGCCGTCGAGGGCACCGTGCGGATCGTGAGCAACACCTCGCTGCGGGGGATGTTCCTGCCGCGGCTCGAGCGCGCCGGGCGGATCGAGATCGAGTCGAACGCGTCGCTGACCACGATCGTGTTTCCCCGGCTCCAGACCGTCGCAGGGTCGCTCCTGGTCAACCAGAACTCGCTCCTCGAGATCGTCGATTTCTCGGAGCTGACCCGGGTCGGGAAGGACCTCGTGATGTCCGACAATGGCTCCTTGGCCCTCATCGAGGGCGGCAAGCTGGAGTCCGTTCAGGAGGTGCGCCTCGAGCGGAACAGGAAGCTCCCTCCGGACGCGGTCGACGGCCTCCGCGCGAAGACACCACCGCCCTGAGGCGCTATCCTGGGGCGCATGGCGCAGGATGTTCTCGAGCTCGCCTCATCGCTCGCATTTCTCGACGAGCTGAACGACACGTACCGCACCGCTCCCGGTGAGATCGATCCGAGCTGGCACGGCCTGCTCGGCGAGCCAGCACCGGCCACGAACGGGCGGGTGAATGGACACGCCACCAATGGACACGCCGCCAACGGCGCAGCGGTGGAGACCCCGACCGCGGTGCCGGTCACCCGCAACAGCCTGCCCACGTTCGCGCGTCCCGGCGCGGTCACGATGTCGCCGATCAACGCGCAGCTCACGCCGAGCGTGTGGCCGCTCGTCAACGCCTACCGCAGCCGCGGTCACTTCGCCGCGAACCTCGATCCACTCGGTCTGCTCGAGACCGCGAAGATCAGCGAGCTCGATCCGGTGACCTGGGGCTTCACCGAGGTGGATCGCGATCGCATGATCGAGCCGACCGGCGTGCACGGCATGCCGCGCGCGACGATCGGCGAGCTCACCTCGCACCTCCATCGCGTCTACGCCGGATCCGTCGGGCTCGAGTTCATGCACATCTCCTCGCCGGGCCGCCGCTCGTGGCTCGCGGAGCGGATGGAGACGCAGCTCCTCGCGCCGCTGCCGACCGCCGTGCGCACGCGCGTGCTGCAGCTGCTGATCAACGCGGAGCAGTTCGAGCGGTTCTGCCACACGAAGTACCCCGGCACGAAGCGGTTCTCGCTCGAGGGCAGCGAGAGCTTGATCCCCGCGCTCGACCTCGTGCTCACGCACGGCGCGCGGCTCGGCGCGATCGAGGCCGTGCTCGGCATGGCGCACCGCGGCCGCCTCACGACGATCGAGCAGATCCTCGGGAGGCCGGCGCGCGACCTGTTCGGTCACTTCGAGGATGCCGAGCCGGAGAAGGCGATGGGCGGCGGCGACGTGAAGTACCACCTCGGATACTCGGTCGACCGACACGATCCGAACGGTCACGCGATGCACGTGTCGCTGGCGTTCAACCCGAGCCACCTCGAGGCGGTCGATCCGGTCGTCGTCGGGCGCGTGCGCGCGAAGCAGACGAGGCACAACGACGTCGAGCATCGTCACGTGATGGGCATCCTCGTCCACGGTGATGCGGCGTTCGCGGGTCAGGGCCTCGTCGCCGAGACGCTCCAGCTGTCGAGCCTCCCGGGCTACCGCACCGGCGGCACCGTGCACCTGATCGTCAACAACCAGGTCGGCTTCACCGCGTCGCCGGCGGAGCAGCGCTCCACGCCGTACTGCACCGACATCGCGAAGATGCTCGAGTGCCCGATCTGGCACGTGAACGGCGAGGATCTCGATGCGCTCGCGCACGTGATCGAGATGGCGTGCGAGTTCCGCGCGCAGTACGCGACGGACGTCGTGATCGACATGTACTGCTACCGCAAGTACGGACACAACGAGAACGACGAGCCGAGCTTCACGCAGCCGCTCATGTACGAGGTGATCAAGCAGAAGAGCTCGCCGGTCGAGATCTATGCGAAGGAGCTCATCGCCGAGGGCGTGATGGCCGCCGACGACGTCACCGCGATGACGAAGGAGCGCTACGGCCAGCTCGAGGTCGAGCTCGAGGCGGCGAAGGCGCTCAACAAGCGCCCCGAAGGGCCATCGATGACGGCGATGTGGCGCGGCTATCGGGGTGGCGTCACCGAGACGCCGGTCGATGCGGATACGAAGGTACCGCGCGCGATCCTCGAGCACATCGCGAGCTCGATGACCGAGATCCCGACCGGCTTCACCGCGCACCCGAAGATCGAGCGCCTGCTCGAGCAGCGCGGGCAGATGGGGAAGGGCGAGCGCGCGCTCGACTGGGGCATGGCCGAGCTGCTCGCCTATGGCTCGCTGCTGTACCAGGGCATCAACGTGCGGCTCTCCGGGCAAGACTGCTCGCGCGGCACGTTCAGCCATCGCCACGCGATCATCACGGACATCAAGACGGGTCGCGAGCACCTCGTGCTCGGCGGGCTGCACCCCGATCAGGGCCAGTGCCGGATCTATGACTCGCTGCTCTCCGAGGCCGGCTGCATGGGCTTCGAGTTCGGGTTCTCGCTCGACTTTCCCGACGCACTCGTGATGTGGGAGGCGCAGTTCGGCGACTTCGCGAACGGCGCGCAGGTGATCATCGATCAGTTCATCACGTCGTCGGAGGACAAGTGGAAGCGCCTCTCCAACATCGTGCTGCTCCTGCCGCACGGCTACGAAGGGCAGGGGCCCGAGCATTCGAGTGCGCGCCTCGAGCGGTTCCTCGAGTCGTGCGCCGAGCACAACATCCAGGTCGCGCAGCCCACCACGCCCGCGCAGATGTACCACCTGCTCCGCGAGCAGCAGCTGCGCCCGATGCGCAAGCCGCTGATCGTGATGACGCCGAAGTCGCTGCTGCGGCTTCCGGCCGCGACCTCGCAGCTCGACGAGCTCGCGAACGGGAAGTTCCACCGCGTGCTCGCGGATGACACGGTCGACGCCGCCGGCGTGACACGCGTGCTCGCGTGCACGGGCAAGATCTACTACGAGCTCGCCGACGAGCGGACGAAGCGCAAGGCGGACCACGTCGCGCTCGTTCGGATCGAGAAGCTCTATCCGTGGTGGCCGCACCTCGTCGCCGCGGCAACGATCGACAAGTACCCCGGGATGAAGGAGCTGTTCTGGGTCCAGGACGAGCCGTGCAACATGGGCGCCGGTACGTTCGTGACACCGCGGCTGCAAAGGGTGATCGAGGGCAAGGGCATCGAGTACGCATTCGTCGGCCGCGTCGAGAGTGCGAGCCCGGCGACCGGCTCGCACAAGGCGCACGTCCTCGAGCAGAAGCAGATCCTCGAGCAAGCGTTCGACCCGCGCTGACTCGTCGGGTAGCATGCCGTCATGGCTGACCTCGTTGTTCCACAGCTCGGCGAATCGATCTCGGAAGCGGTCGTTGCTCGCTGGCTCAAGCAGGTCGGCGACGCGGTCGCGGCCGACGAGCCCATCGCGGAGCTGGAGACCGACAAGATCACGGTGCAGCTTCCGTCCCCGGTCGCCGGGGCACTCGCCGAGCAGCGCGCGAAGGTCGGCGCGACGGTGAAGGTCGGCGAGGTGATCGGCTCGATCGCGCCGGGCGCCGCGAAGGCAGCTCCCGCGCAGCCGCCCGGCGTCGGCAAGCCGATCGAGCCGCCCAACCAGCCCACCGGTCGACACCCCTCCGTCGGTGCCGCGCTCAGCACGCTCGCCGCAGCGCCGCTGAAGTCGCAGACGCCGCCGAGCGCTCCGGGCAAGAACAACGGCGAGCCCACGCCCGCCGAGGTCGCCGCTCGCGGTGGAAACGGCGGCGGCCCGGTGATCGCAAGGCCTGACGAGTCGGGCCGCGCAGCAGCGCCGGAGGCGGTGCGCAGCTCGATCGACAAGGATCAGCTCCTGAAGCTGACCCCCTCGCAGCGCGCGAACGCCCGCGAGGCCGGCTCGCTCCCCGCGAAGGCGGCGCCCGCTCCATCGGCATCCGGTGCGGCCGCGCCGAGCGGTCCGTCGGAGGAAGCGCGTCTCGCCGCCGTGGATCCGCGCGACGAGGTCGTGGCGATGTCGCCGCTGCGCAAGCGCGTGGCCCAGCGCCTCGTGCAGGCGCAGCACGAGAGCGCATCGCTCACCACGTTCAACGAGGTCGACATGACCTCCGTCATGGACCTCCGCGCGAAGTACAAGGACACGTTCGAGAAGAGCCACGGCGTGAAGCTCGGCTTCATGTCGTTCTTCGCGAAGGCGTGCGTTGCCGCGTGCAAGCTCTACCCCGGGATCAACGCCGAGGTCGTCGGCGGCAACATCGTCTACAAGAAGCACTACGACTTCGGCATCGCGGTCTCGACGCCGAAGGGCCTCGTCGTGCCGGTGCTGCGTGAGGTCGACACACTGTCGTTCGCAGGTGTCGAGAAGGGCATCCTCGAGCTCGCCGAGAAGGCGAAGACGGGAAAGCTCGCACTCGCGGATCTCTCGGGCGGCACGTTCTCGATCACGAACGGCGGAATTTACGGCTCGATGATGTCGACGCCGCTCCTGAACTACCCGCAGACCGGCATCCTCGGCATGCACAACATCGTCAAGCGGGCGCTGGTCATCGGCGACGAGATCAAGGTCCGTCCGGTGATGTACCTCGCGCTGTCCTACGACCACCGGGTCGTCGACGGCAAGGAAGCCGTCTCGTTCCTCGTCGCGGTCAAGGAGCGGCTCGAGGCTCCCGAGCGCATGCTCGTCGAAGTTTAGCCGAGAGCGGAGGCGCCCTCCGCCCGGCTCCGATTGTCCGTCGGGATTCCCGTGCCCACGTTGTTGGGCATGAGAGTCCTCATCGCGCTCGACCGTACGGAATACGCGGAGATCGTTGCCGAGCATGGCTTCGATCAAGCGGTGCGTCGAGGCGCCGACGAGATCCACGTCGTCACCGCGGTCAGCGAAGCCGCAGAGCTCGAGCCCACGCTGAACTGGCTCGGCGAGCTGACCGAGGATCTCGCCGAGACGTTTCACTGGAACGGTCGCGCGCTGCACCGCCACGTGCTGCGCGGCGAAGCGTTCGACGTCATCTCGCAGACCGCCGCCGAGCTCGCGCCCGATCTGGTCGTCGTCGGCCGCTTCAGCTCGCCGTCGCTGGCGCCCCGGCTCCTCGATGCGATTCGCGCACCGGTGCTCGTGATCAACATCGAGGGCCACGACCTCGAGCCCCAGTGCCCCTCGTGCGTGTTCGAGCGTCAGAGCTCCGGCGGCGAGCGGCTGTTCTGCGCCTCGCACACGAGCGACCGCATGCCGAACCTCGTCTCCCGACTGCCACCCTCGTACAACACCGGCAGCCGGATGTGGTGAGTGGTTAGTTCACCGGTCGCACGACGATCGCTGCACCGCTCATCGGATCTTTGGGCGCAGGTAGCTCGGCACCAGCGATGTCCACGGCCGCGGTATGCGCGACACCGGCGATGAAGCCGCCGGGGACCGACGCGAGCGACGTGAGCTCCTCGCGGCCAGGGCCACCAACCTGCCAGCTGTCGAGGATCGCGCCGCTGGTGTCGAACGCGGCGAGGAACGAGTCGTCTCCGCCGCCTGCCGCGACCTGACGATCGCCCAGACGCATCGCGCCGGAGAAGAAGCCGGCCACGACGATGCGATCGCCGACGGCGGTGATCGCACGGAGGCCGTCGAAGTCAGCGCCCCCGATCAGCACCGCGTGCAACGCAGCGCCGCCGGGGCTCCACCAGCCGACGACACCATCCGCATCGCCTTGCGCGACGAGATCCGCACCGCCAACGTGCGCGGTCTCCCGCACCGTGCCGGCGACGGCAACGCGCCCTCCGGCATCGATCGCAACGCCGGCGACCGCGTCGTCGCGCTTGCCGCCGAACGATGCGGACCACTTGCGCGCACCCTTCGCATCGAGCTCGGCGACGAAGCCATCGGCAAACGGCGAGCGCTCGTCGAACGCGGGCAACAGCACACCGCGGAGCTCCGCACCGGCCGCGAACGTTCCTGCGATCACGATCCGATCGCCGCGCGTGGCGACGCCTTGCACTGCATCCGCGTGCTGCCCACCGACACGCACGAGCCACGCGGGTTTGCCGGTGGCATCGAGCCGCGCGACGAAGCCATCGGACTTTCCGGCGCTCGACACGACGCTCGCGGCGATCCGCATCGTCCCGCTGAACGTTCCACCGACGAGCACTCCGCCGTCGGGCAGCGTCGCGAGCGACGACACCGTTGCCCACTCGCTCGACTCCACGGGCGTGGCCCAGCGCGCAGCTCCGGTCGCCGGATCGAGCGCCGCGACGACGGAGCCTGGTTCGCCGTGAACGTTCAGTGCCGAACCGGTACCGGTCAGGCTGGCGAACAGCGAGCGGCCGAGCGCCAGCGATCCAGCAGTGCCGCCGAGCTTAGCGGCCCACGCGACCGTCGAGCCTCGACGCGCCTCGAGCGTCGAGCCGTCGGCGGACGAGACGGCCGCGTATAGCGTGGTCGCGTCACCGGCGACCGCGCGCAGCGCTGCGCCATCACGACCGATCTCGATCGTCGCTGGCGTTGCCCCGTGGTCCTTCGGACGCCGCGGACCCGGGCAGGCAGTGAGAGTGGATGTGGCCGCGAGCAGCGCGGCCGCGAGTAACGTTGGGTTCAGAACTTCTCGCCGCGGGCGCGGAGCTCTCCGAGCACGGCCGGGAGGCCGAGCTTGTCGATGCGACGCATACCGCGCGCGGAGACGCGCAGGGAGATCCAGCGCTTCTCATCCTCGAGCCAGAACCGCTTGTTCATGAGGTTCACCTCGAAGCGCCGCTTGGTGTGGCGGTTCGAGTGGCTGACGTTCGAGCCGACGAGCGGCTTCTTCCCGGTGACCTGACACTGGCGCGACATGACGAGCTCCTTAGATCTTCGACTCTTTGAACTCGACGTGCTTGCGCACGACCGGGTCGTACTTCTTCAGCACGAGCTTGTCGGGGGTCCGCTTGCGGTTCTTCGACGTCGTGTAGAAGTAACCGGTATCGGCGGTCGACACGAGCCGAATGAGCTCGCGTCCTGATTTACCCTTTTTGGCCATGGCAATACTCCGGGAGGGCCGGACTTATGCCATGGGAACCGCGAACCTGGCAAGCCCTCAACGATCTACTCGTCGTCGTCGGTTTTCTGGGGGGTGTCGCTGTCGGTTCCCAGCGGGGGCGAGCCCGCGTCCTGCAGCGCAACCCCTGGCAATGTCGTGGTCTTTCGCTTGGCCCGGCGGCCCTCGATCGCCATCGCGACGATCGTCATGTCGTCGCCCTGGGCCTGGTCCGCGGTGTGGCTGTCGATGTCTGCGAGGATCGCCTTGATGATGTCCTCGGCCGAGCCACGGGCGGTCCGGATGCGCCGTGACAGCTTGGTGAGGCCGTATTCGTTGCCGCGGACATCACGCGCCTCGAGGATGCCGTCCGAGACCATGATCAGCGTGTCGCCGGCGAGCAGCTGCACGCGCGCTTCGCCGGCCTCGAGCTCGGGCTGCACGCCGAGCGGTGGCGTGTGCGCGCGCTCCGCTTGCAGCGGGAACACGCGATCGCCGCGGCGGAGCAGGGGCACGCAGTGGCCCGCGTTCGTGAACACGAGCGAGCGATTCTCGAGGTCGTAGATCAGGTAGACGAGCGTCGCGAACATGCCGTCGTCGCCGAGGCCCGCGATCTCCTGGTTCACGCGACGCAGGAGTCGCGCCGGCGTGCGTGCGATCGCGGCGCGCGAGCGCAGCTCCGACGTGAGCCGCGCCATGTAGAGCGCGGCGCTGATCGCCTTGCCTGCGACGTCACCGACGACGAGCCCGAGGTGCGCCGGGTCATGCCAGATGAAGTCATAGAAGTCGCCGCCGATCTGATACGCCGGCTCGTAGTGCACGGCGAAGTCGAGGCCGACGACATCGGGTACCGACGCGGGCAGGAGAGACCGCTGGATCTGACGGGCCACGCGCAGGTCGCGCTCGAGCTTCTCGCGGCGAACGAGCTGCGCCTGCATGCGCGTCGCGTGGATCGCCATGCCGGCCTGCATCGCGATCGTCTGCAAGAGGTCCACGTCCTCCTGCCGGAACCCGATGCGCTTGCTCTCGACGTAGACCACGCCGTAGTGGGCACCGTGATAGATGAGCGGCGCGCCCATCCGCAGTCCGACGCCCTCGGTCTCCTCGTCGTTGGGGCCGGCGGTGTGGGAGTCGCCGAGCAGCACGCCGCGCCGGTCGCTGATCACGTGCTGGATGATCGTCCCGGGCACGCGCAGGTGGCCGCCGTACGACTTCTTCTTCTCGATCGTCTCGGTGGTCCCCGCCATCGATGCATCCGTGGCGACGGGCACCGGCTGGGCGGCCGCCTGCGGCACGCGAACGAGCGGCTCGCGGTGGCGCTGGCACTGCACGCGCAGCTCGCCGGTACGCTCGTCCTCGACGAGGACGCCAACATCCTCGGCCTGCGGAAACAGCTCGAGCAGTGCCTCGACGAGCTTCTGCAGCAGCGCCTCGGCGGTGTCCGAGGAGGCCGTTGCGTGGAGGATCTGCGTCAGCGCGTCGAGCTTGCGCTCGATCAGGCGCACCGCGCGCTGATCGGCGATGCTGATCAGACCGGAGCTGACGAGCGGCAGGCGCCCCGCGCCGGAGTCCTCCCGCGATCGGATCAGCGGTGCGCCGCGGCCGACCTCGATCAGCGTGACTCCGGTGCCTTCGGGGAGCTTCGGCTCCGGCGTGGCCTCGCGTGCCTCGACCCGGATCCGGTTGTTCGCGATCGTGATCTCGTCCTCGTGCTTGATGGGCGCCGACTGCTCGACGCGCACGCCGTTGATGTACGTGCCGTTGTTCGAACCGAGGTCCTCCAGCGTCCACGCGCCCTCGCCGTCCTTCACGATCCGCGCGTGCTGCCGGGAGACCCGCATGTCCGGTACGAAGATCTGGCAATCCGAGCGCCGCCCGATGATGTACTCGCCCTCGCCGAGCTTGTACCTCCGGCCCGCGATGGGACCGGCAAGGAACACGAGGGAGGGCATGCTGGATGCCTTGTTAGCACAGCCGCGCCATGCCAACACGTCGGGATCGCGGAGGTTTCCGCGAGGCGGCGGCGCGACTTGACCCGACGATCCGCGGGGGGTGTACTTCGCCGGTGCAGCCCCTCGGTAACTTCATTGACGGCGCGTTCGTGGCGCCGTCCGGCAAGGCGCTCGTGTCGCGGAATCCGGCGGCCGACGGGGCGGTGGTGTTCGAGACCGGCTACACGGTGGGCGCGGTCGGCGAAGCGGCTTCTGCCGCGGCAGCCGCGCTCCCGGCCTGGTCCCGGCTGTCGCAGGCCGAGCGGTGGGGGCACCTCGAGCGGTTCAAGCAGGAGATCGCCGCGCGCGGGGAGCAGCTCGCCGATGCGATCGTGCTCGAGACCGGCAAGATCCGTGGCGAGGCAAAGCTCGAGATCCAGACGCTGCTCAACCGGTTCGAGCTCGTGCGCGCCGCGATGGCCGCGGATCTGAAGCCGGGGCAGGTGGCTCCGGGTGAGGTCCTCCGCTACGCGCCGCTCGGCGTGGTGGGCGTGATCGGTCCGTTCAACTACCCGCTGCACCTCTGTCACGCGCACGTCGTGCCCGCGCTCCTTGCGGGCAACACGGTCGTGATCAAGCCGAGCGACATCACACCGCTCTGCGGCCAGCGCTACGCGGAGGCCGCGCAGGCCGCGAAGCTGCCGCGGGGAATCTTCAATGTCGTGGTGGGTGCCGGTGAGGTCGGCGCTGCGATGCTCGATGCGCCGCAGCTGCGCGGCCTCGCGTTCACCGGGAGCTGGAACGTCGGACGCCGCATCCTCGAGGCGGCGCTCGATCGTCCAGAGGTGCTCGTCGCGCTCGAGATGGGCGGCAAGAACGCGTGCATCGTTCTCGATGACTGCGCGCTCCGTCAGGCCGTGCACGAGGTCGCCGTCGGCGCGTGGCTGTCTGCAGGCCAGCGCTGCACCGGCACCGAGCGCGTGCTCGTGCACCGCAAGATCGCCGACCGGTTCATCAGCGCGCTCGCGACCGTCGCGCGCGGCCTCCGATTCGGGAACCCCGAGGATCCGACGGTGTTCGCCGGCCCGCTCGCCACGCACGGCGCGCTCACGAAGCTCGAGCACGCGATCGACACGGCGCGCAAGGCGGGCGCCGAGCCGATCGTCGCCGGTGAGAAGCTGCCGGGCGGTTACTACCGCAGCGCCTCGATCCACAAGCTCCCCGACGCCACGCACCACGTGCCCGGGTACACCGACCTCGAGGTGTTCGGTCCCGATCTCTGCATCGAGGTGATCGACTCCGACGAGGAGGCGTTCGGCGTGCTCGAGGCGAGCCGCTACGGCTTCGCGAACGCCGTGTTCACCGCATCGCCCGCGCGGTTCGAGGAGTTCGCGTCGCGGACGCGCTCCGGCATCCTCAACAAGAATCGCTCGACGAACCTCGCGAGCCCGAAGCTCCCGTTCGGCGGCGTCGGGCGCAGCGGCAATTATCGACCGGCCGGAGCGTGGGCGCACCGCAACCTGACGGCGCCCGTCGCGGTGCTCGAGAATCCGCTCGGCGCGGTCACGCCGCACCCGATGCTCGGCAAGCTCCTGCCCGAGCTCGACTTCGATCGACTCGAGGCGCAGCACGCGATCGAGGAGCAGCAGGAGGCGGGGCGACTCCTCGTCGATCTGCCGCGCCCGATGTCGATCACGCGCCCGCCCGGCGGCAGGCTCCCGGCGAGCGAAGCGCTGCTCGCGCGGCTGTACGCCGGTGATCGCGTGCCAAAGGAGAAGAAGCCACCGGTGTTCGATCACCTGCGATCTGCGGGACCGTGGTTCGTCTCGGTCGATGCCGAGCCTCTCGCGATCCTCGACGGCATGAGCCAGACCGCGACGGTCGTCGGTGGGTTCGCCGAGGATCCGGTCGTTCGCGCGTATACCGAGGGCGAGTTCGGCGACACCCTCGTCGAGAACGAGGACACGTCGATCGCCGAGACCTGGGCCGCGGCGGAGTACGCGTCCACGCTTCGCCAGCTCGTTCCCGGTCTGCCGCACGTGACGTTCGTGGCCTCGGGCGCCGAGGCAAACGAGAAGGCCATGGCGCTGTGCCGCATCAACTGCGCGCGCAAGGACGCGACGAAGGTCCTCGCGTTCGAAGGCAGCTTCCACGGCCGGCTCCTGCTCTCGCTGCACGCGACGCACTCGCCGAGCAAGCGCGCTCCGTTCGAGATCGCGGGCTACGAGACGAAGTTCGCTCCGTTCCCGGTGTGGCTGGACCCCGGCGACGAGCCCACCGCGCCGAGCGGGTTCTACGCCGCTGCGGCGACCGGTCAGATCGACGAGCTGAAGGAGCGCTTCGGCGAGATCAAGGACGACGCGCTGCTCGCGGCCGAGGTCATGTCGCTCGCCGCGGTGCACGAAGCGCTACGAACCGGTGACTACGCATGTTGCATCATCGAGCCGATGCAGTCGGAAGGCGGCGATCGCTACGCGACGGAGCGGTTCTTCCGCGCGCTGCGCCTGCTCACCCGCCATCATCAGACGTTCCTGGTGTTCGACGAGGTGCAGGTTGGCTTTGGCCTCGGCGGTCCATTCGCGTGGCACTCGAAGTTCCGCCTGCTGAACTCGCGCGGGCAGCCCGACTACCCCGACGCCGTCACGTTCGCGAAGCGCGCGCAGGTCGGCGTGGTGATGTCGCGGTTCGCGGATCCCGAGCCCGCGAGCGCGCACAACGCCTCGCTCGTGCGCGGCCGCATCCACGCGGACATGGTCTCGACGAGCCACAACGCCGAGCGTATCGAGAAGCTCGTGCTGCCGCGGCTCGCGCAGCTCTCGCGCGCATATCCGCACCTCGTGCAGCACCCGCGCGCCACCGGTTACGCGTTCGCGTTCGATCTGCCCACGTCCACGCAGCTCGACGCGCTGATCGGCCAGCGCTTCTGGCGCGGAGGCATCGTGTTCGCCGCTGGTACGCGCACCGCGCGCTGGCGCCTGTCGGATAGCTTCCTCGCGCGCGAGATCGACCTCTTGTTCGAGACGATCCGCCGCTCCTTGTCGTGGATCGATGCGCACGAGGGCAAGAAGCCGCCCGAGTGGGAAGACCAGCCCGTGCCTCCTGCGCCGCCCGCGCCGTCGCCGGCGCTGCCCGTGGTCACGTACCGCCTCGTGCCGCACGTCGAGGCGATGAACCACCTCCCGGCGATCCTCGACATCGAGTACCAGGTGTACGAGCCAGCGCGCCGCACTCCGCCCGCGGAGATCCGCGCGGCAATCGAGGATCCGGAAGGCTCGCTGCTCGTCGGCGAGGCCCCCGGTCCGAGCGGGCAGCCGCAGCTCGTCGCGTTCGCGATCGGCGCACCGCTCGAGCAGTGCAAGGATGTCGAGGGCCCGGACGACGATCCGATGCTCGGCAAGGGCAACACGATGTACTCGGTGTCGATAACCGTCGCGCCGACGTTCCAGTCCTCCGGCATCGGTCGCAAGCTCAAGGAGCATCAGCTCCGCGACGCCGCGGCGCGCACGAAGCCCGACGGCTCGCTGCGCTACCGCTACGTCACCGGCCGCAACCGCGTCGGCCGCACCGCGCAGATGATGTACCTGAACCGCGTGTTCGGTGCGCATGTCGTCTCGATCCTCACCGGTCAGTACGAGGATCCCGAGGGGCAGGCGATCTACTACCGCATCCCGCTCGGTCCACTGCGCCCCGATCCGGTCGTGAAGCAGGACGTGCTGCGCCGGCGCGAGGCCGCTCGTCAGAGCGACGACGAGATCACCTACGACCTCGCCTCCGGCCTGACGAAGCCGTTCTCGACGGCGCCGGTGGCGCTGAAGAACCTCGAGGACCTCGGCCTGCTCTACGGGCCGGCGGTGAACAAGCTCACGCTGATGAACTACGTCACGCCTGCCACCGTGCGTGCGCTGGAGTGGATCGGCGCGCTCGTCCCCGAGCTGCCGCACATCTACCTGACCTCGTCACGTGACGAGTCGGTCGACAAGGCGCTGCGCCTCATCCGCGTGACGCGCAAGACAGCGCAGGTCGCGATCGGTCTCGCCGGCGGCTACTACGGCCACACCGCCGCGTCGTGCCGCTCGCTCTCGGATCCGGAGACGCACAACGGCGGACCCGGTCACTTCGCATGGCCACGCGTGCCGCACCCCGCGCTCGCGGGCACCGAGAAGACGATCGCCGCGATTCGCGCGGCGGTCGACGAGGCCGGCGGCAAGGACAAGGTGTTCGGCTTCTTCTACGAGCTCGTGCAGGAGCGCACCGGCCTCGTGCTGCCGCCGGACTTCCTCACCGCGCTCGCGGAGCTGCGCAAGGATCTCGAGCTGCCGCTGATCGCGATCGAGACCACGACGCACACGTACCGCTCGGGCAGGGGCGCCTTCCTGTCGACCTCCACCGGCCTCGTGCCGGACGTGCTCGCGTGGTGGGGCGGCGGTCAGACCGGCTACCTGCACGTCGCGACGAAGTGGTTCGTGGGCACGCCGCTGACGCTCGTCTCCACGTGGGACGGCGACGAGCTGTCGCTCGTGCGCCAGCATCACCAGCTCCGCGCTGCCCGCTACTACGATCTCGCCGGCGGTTCCGCGGCGCTCGATAGCGCGCTCGCGAACGTCCAGTCCGCCGGCATGGGTGCCTACCGCGTGATCTCCGCCGGCGAACGCGCACCCGCACTCGTCGAGCACCTCGCGGACCGCGGCATCTCTGTTCGCCAGTTCCCCGGCGGTCGGCTCGGCATCATCCCGGCCCTCGATCAGGTGGACGCCGCTGCGGCCGCGCTCGGCGCCGCGCTGAAGGAGTCATGGTGAGCGCCGAAAAGAAGTCGCGTCGAGAGAAATGGGGTCGGACCCCCTTTTCTGCACATCGTGGGCAAAAAATGGGGTCGAACCCCAATTCCCCGGATGGATGTTCATGAGAGTTCTCGAGCTGCCGGCTGGCAAGTCGCCGCGCGAGTGGGGGCGCATCCACGGCGAAAGCTTTCGCGGTGAGATCAAGGCGCTCGCGCAGATCCGCGTGTATCTCTGCACGAAGGTCGGAGGCTTCAAGACCGCGGATCAAGTGCTGACTGCGGCGCGCGCGCACTTGCCGGTCCTCGAGCGCTACCACGCGGGGATTTCGGCGGAGCTGCTCGGCATCGCCGAGGGAGCGGGTGTCTCGCCCGAGGAGATCGTGGTCGCGAACCACTACACGGATCTCCGCGATCTCGATCCGGACCCGGCGAGCTGGGTGCCGGCGCCGACGCACGATGCGCCGGAGGTCACTGGCAAGCACGCGGGAGCGGAAGCGCTCGGCGGCGATGGCTGCAGTGTGCTCTACGCGGAGTCGCCGACGGGGCGAATCGTCGCGCAGACCTGGGACATGCACGCGACGGCGATTCCCTACGTGATGGTGCTGCGCGTCCCCGAGAGTGCCGATGGACCAGCTGCGACGCTGCTCACCGTCACCGGCTGTCTCGGCATGACCGGGATGAACAGCGCGCGCGTGAGTATCGCGATCAATAACCTGTTCTCCACGGACGCGACGCTCGGCGTGGTGTGGCCCGCGGTCGTGCGGCGCGCGCTGCACCACACCACGGCGACCGCCGCGCGCGATGTGATCGCGACGAGCCCGATCGGAAGCGGTCATCACTACTTCGTCGCGGACCGGAGCGATGCGTTCGCGATCGAAGCCTCCGGGACGCGGCGCAAGCTGGTGTTCGGCGGCGGCGCATCGTACTGCCACACGAACCACTCGCTCGACGCGGATGTCGCAGCGCGCAGCAAGGTGCCGGAGCCGAGCACGACGTACGAACGCATGAAGTGGCTCGAGACCGACCTCGCGCGCGCACCGATCGCCGATCTCGACGATGCGTGGCAGCGCCTCGGCTCGGAGGAGGGCTGGCCGCGCAGCATCTGCACGAACATGGCGACGCCCGAGTCGCCGCACGGTGCAGCGACCTGCGGCGCGATCGCGATGAACCTCGATTCGGGGGAGCTCTACGTGCAGCAGGGCTTCATCCACAACGTCGCGCCGGAGAAGTGGAAGCTGTGAGTGATCATCCGTTCTTCTTCACGTGGACCGCGCAGAACGCGGCGAAGCCGATCGAGCTGACGGGCGGCGACCGCGCATGGTTCACCACCGCGGACGGCGGCCGCTGGCTCGACCTCGGTGCGCTCGCATATCAGGTCAACGCGGGACACGGGCGGCAGCGAATCGTCGACGCGATCAAGCGCCAGGCGGATCAGCTGTGCCTGTCGACGGCGAACGCGGTGTACCCGGCGAAGACGGAGCTCGCCGAGCGCCTGCTCGCGATGGCAGGGCCGGGTTTTTCGAAGGTCTTCTTCACGCTCAGCGGCGCCGAGGCGAACGAGAACGCGATCAAGATCGCGCGGCAGGTCACCGGCCGGCTGAAGATGATCAGCCGGTACCGCAGCTATCACGGCGCGTCGATGGGCGCGCTCGCGCTGACCGGCGACTGGCGACGTCCGCCGATGGAGCCCCTGATCCCCGGCGTCATTCACGTGCATGACTGCGACTGCCAGCAGTGCGCGCACGGCAACCGCGCGGGCAACACGTGTACGCACGGCATGGCGCGCGAGATCGAGAAGACGATGCGGCTCGACGGCGAGCGCTCGACGGCGGCCGTGTTTCTCGAGCCGGTGCCGGGCGCGAACGGCGTGTGGATCCCGCCGCCCGACTACTGGCCGACGGTGCGCGCCGCGTGCGATCGCGATGGCGCGCTGCTGGTCGCCGATGAGGTGCTGTGCGGCTTCGGCCGGCTCGGCAAGGCGTTTGGCCACCAGCACTGGGGTGTCACGCCCGACATGATCACCGTCGCGAAGGGCCTCGCCTCGGGCTACGCGACGATCGGCGCGGTGATCGTGCACGAGCGCGTCGCGAAGCACTTCGACGCGAACATCCTCGCGTGTGGCCTCACGTACTACGCACACCCGCTCGCGTGCGCCGCCGGCGTCGAGACGCTGAAGCTCTACGACGACGAGAAGCTGTACGAGAACGCCGCGCGCCTCGGGCCGGTGCTCCTGCGCGAGCTCGATGCCGTCGCGGCGAAGCTCGCCGTGAAGTCGCAGGTGCGCGGGCTCGGCCTGCTCGCGGCGATCGCACCGGAGGCGCCGATGGACCGGTGGCAGAAGCTGTCGGGGGAGCTAGCCGCGCGCAAGCTGTCGCTGCATGTCGAGGCGAAGCGCGGCACGGCGATCTTCGCGCCGCCGCTGTGCATCACCGAGGAAGAGCTGGTCACCGGCATGCGAAGCTTCGGTGAAGCAGCGGTGGCCGCGTTCGGAGGTAAGCAGTGATCGGACGTCACAAGGACAAGGTCATCGGCTCGGTCGCCGAGGCACTCGCGCCGCTGAAGGACGGGATGACGATCCTCGTCGGCGGCTTCGGGCTCTCGGGGAATCCCGAGGCGCTGATCAAGGGCGTCGTCGAGCGCGGCGTGCGCGACCTGACGCTGGTCTCGAACAACGCCGGCAACATGGGCAAGGGCCTCGCGCTGTGGCTGCGCGCCGGCATCCTCAAGCGCGTGATCTGCAGCTACATCGGCGGCAACGAGGATCTGCACACCCGGATGGCCTCCGGCGAGGTGCAAGTCTCGATCACTCCGCAGGGCACGCTCGCCGAGCGCATGCGTGCCGCGGGCGCCGGCATCCCGGCGTTCTACACGCCGACCGGCGTCGGCACCGTCGTCGAGGAGGGCAAGGAGACGAAGGAGATCGACGGCAAGCGCTACATCCTCGACCACGCGCTCCACGGCGATGTCGCGCTCGTTCGCGCCGCGAGGACCGACAAGCTCGGCAACTGCCGCTTCTGGCGCACCGCACGCAACTTCAACCCGGTCGCCGCGAGCGCCGCGAAGCTGACGATCGTCGAGTGCGATCAACTCGTGCCGAACGGCGTGATCGATCCCGACGACGTTCACCTGCCGGGCATCTTCGTGCACCGCATCGTCCACGTACCCGAGCACGAGAACGCATTCGAGTTCCGCACCGTCCGGAAGCGGGAGAGCTAGGTCATGCCGTACTCCACCGAAGACATGGCGCGCCGCGCCGCAAAGGAAATCCCCGAGGGCGCCGTCGTGAACCTCGGCATCGGCTTGCCGACGCAGGTGGCCGACTACCTGCCCGAGGGCCACGCCTGGCTCCACTCGGAGAACGGCCTCCTCGGCACCGGCCCGTTTCCGTTCGAGGGCGACGAGGATCCGAACCTCATCAACGCCGGCAAGCAGACCGTCACCGTGCTTCCGGGCGGCTCGACGTTCGACTCCGCGTACTCGTTCGCGATGATTCGCGGCGGTCACGTCGACATCGCGATCCTCGGCGCGATGCAGATCAGCGCGGGCGGCGACATCGCAAACTGGGCCGTCCCGGGCGGCAAGGTCATGGGCATCGGTGGCGCGATGGATCTCGCCTCCGGTTGCCGCCGCGTGATCGCGATGATGCAGCACGTGACGAAGAAGGCCGAGCACAAGCTCGTGCAGGTGTGCGACTACCCGCTGACCGCGACCCGCGTGGTGTCGCTCGTGATCACGGATATGGGCGTGTTCGAGCCCACCGGTCACGGCTTCCGCATCATCGAGCTCGCGCCTGGCATCACGCGCGAAGCGGCCGAAGCGGCGACCGGCGCGCCGCTCGTTTAACCTTGGGGGCACGGCGTTGCGGCGCGCTCGCGGGCAGGACATCTGCCGCGGCGCTTCGCGCGGTGCATGTGCCGGCCCTGCGCTGCTTCGGGGTCCCCGGGGTCCGCCGGTTCGGGCGGCACGCCGGTGCTCGCGCGGCGCGCTCGCCTCGAGTGTCGGTGGGCTTGAGCTTTTCTGCTCCGCGCGTGGGCCGGCCTCAGACAGGCGTGCCCCAGGGACCCG
>JACCRC010000433.1 GCA_013813765.1 Deltaproteobacteria bacterium
GCGCAGGCGCTCGTAGTGCCCCGCGGCGGCGTGATGATCGCCGCGCGCGGCAGCCGTCGCCGCGAGCCCGGCGAGCGCATCGGCCTGCAGCGGATCGAGCACGAGCGCGCGCGACCACGCGACCTCGGCCTGATCGGATCCGGTCTTCGCGAGCAGATCGCCGACCGTCGCCCACGCGCGTGACGCCGTGCGGTGATCGCCGCGCCCTTCCGCGAGGCGCGACACCTCGCGCCATGCGTCGATCGCGGCCGCGGGGTTGATCGACGACAGGATCGTCGCGGTCATCTCGTGGACCGCCGGATCATCGGGCGCGAGCCGCGTCGCGACGGCGAGCTCGAGCTGCGCGCTCTGCGGATCGTCGAGCTGGTGCACGAAGACGTCGGCGAGGCGCAGTCGGAGCTGCACGGCGCGTGCGGGCTCCGGTGTGATCGCGACACGCGCGCGCACGAGGCGCACGAGCTCGGACCACCGGTGCTCGTCGGCGAGCCGATCGGCCAGCGAGTCCGCGGCCTCTGGCGAGCTCGGGTCGTGCTCGAGCGCGAGCTCGTAGAGCTGCGTTGCGGCCTTCGGTTCGAGCACGCGCAAGAGACGCGCGCCGGAGAGCGCGGCGAGCGCCGCCTGATCGTCGTCGCCCTCGGCGCTCGCGAGCTGCGCGAGCTGCGTGAGATGCCCCGCGGCCTCTCGTGCATCACCCTGCGCGAGCGTGATCGAACCGAGTGCCGCGTGCGCCGGGGGAAAGCTCGGCCACCGCCCGAGCGCCTGACGCGCCAGCTCGAGACCGTCGAAGAACCACGCGGGGCGAGCAGCCGCGAGCGCGAGGATGCGCTCGAGCAACAGCGGCTGCTCGGGACCCCCCGCGGCGAGCAGCGCGCGATAGCCGCGCATCGCTTCCTCGATGTGGCCTTCGCGCAGCAGCTGATCCGCGGAGTGCATGAGGTCGTGCGCCGCCGCGAGCTGATGCGTCTGCGGGCGCACGCCGAGCTCGCCCGTGCGCGTACCCACGGGGCCGTAGGTCGCTTCGATCGCCATTCGCCCGACGCGGATCCCGACGAGCTCGACATCGTTGACCGCCGGGAGTCGCCAGCCCGCCGGTGGAAGCACGTGCCACAGCACCGCGCCGACCAGATCGATCTCGACGTCGCACAGTCCGCGCGCGTGCGGCCGCTCGACGACGTTCGGTGCATCGGTCGCGGCGAGCAGCGCGACGAGCACGCGATCTGCGATCACCGGCCCGGGCGTGGGCAGGTGGCCATGCACGCGAACCGTGCTCGCGAGCGCGCGAAGGTGCGTGCCCGCGCTGACGAAGTGGATGCGAAACGACACGTCCGCGGCGGCGAGGCCATCTGCTGCGCGTGCGCGGATCGAGACGAAGCCGTCGTGCAGCCGCGCGGAGATCTGCGAGACGCCGAGCCCCGCGAGGTGACGCCGCACGTGCTCGACACGTGCATCGAGGTGCTGCGACGTCATCCGCAGCGCGATCGAGCGCAAGCGCGTACGCCGGCGCTGATACTTCTCGGCGACCGCCTTGCCTGGATCGGTGCCGAGGTCGGTGACCTCGAGCTCGAGCCGATCGACCACGAGCGGCCCGACGGTCAGGTCCGAGAGCGTCAGGCGGCCGAGGCCGCCGAGCGCTTCGAAGCTGAATGGCAGGCGCACCGGTGCGGAGCGGTCCCCCTCGAGCACGATCCCGAAATTACTCCAGATCCGCCGCCTTGTGGCGGAAGGGGGTGTCGCTTACGTCAGCGGAAGCTCATGCAGGGCTTGTACACCTGCGGCAGCGGCTGCCCCGCGTCGTCGGTCTCGTTGACGATGTCGCTCGGCTTGATCTTGCCGTCCTTTGCGAGGGCCTCGCAGCGGCCCTTCAGCCACGCCTCGACGGCCATCCGGCCGCGGATCGCGCGGAGCCGAGCGATCTCGGTCTCGGCAACCTTCTCGAAGTCGGCCTCGACGGGCGCCTTCTTCTCCATCAGCTGGAGCAGCACATAGCCCTCGGGAGTGTCGTAGACCTTCGGGCCCAGCATGCCGACCTTCAGCTGGTCGAACAGCGTCGCCGACGCGTCGTCCACACCCTCGAGGCCCGGCATGTCCTTCTGGCGCTGGATGCCGGTGTACGGGATCGCCTTCGGCTTCTTGACCTCGCCGAACTGCGGCAGCACGTCGGCCGACGGCGCGAGCGCCACGGGCGCAGCCGGAGCAGGCGTCGCCGCCGGCGCGGGAGCCGCGGGAGCCGCGCTACCCGCACCGCTTCCTGCGGCGGCAGGAGCCGCGCTCCCCGAGCCCGCGGAGCCACCAGCAGCCGGAACGGCCTGATCGCTACCCGCCTGCCACGAGGCGGGGATGTCCTTGGCCGGCGTCGTCTCGACGGCGCCCTGCTGCTGGTTCATCTGCTGCTGGATCATCTCCTCCATCTGGCGCTTCTGCTCTTCCATGTTCACGCCCTTGCCGAACATGTCGCTGAGGTTCTTCGCGTTGCCCTTGCGGGACTCCTCGAACGCGGCGAGCGCGGCGCGCTTCGCTGCTTCCTGGCTCCACACCTCGAGCGCCATCTCGGCGCCGAGCGTGGCCTTGACCTGGTCGAACGACAGATCGCCTTCGCGCTTCTCCTCGGCCACCACGAGGTACGCGGCGTTCTCGCCGACGATGACCGCAGTCATCTCGCCCGGCTTGAGCGCCTTGACCGCGTCGTTGATCGCCTGATCGCCGAGGCCGGCGTTCTCGACGGGCTTCCAGCCGACGAGGCCGCCGTTGTACTTCGTCTGCTCGTCGGTCGAGAGCGTCTTCGCGACATCGGCGAACTTCTGCTTGTTCGCCGCGATCGACACGCGCGCCGCCTCGAGCTTCGCCTTCGCCTCGTCACCGGTCGGCAGCTTCGGACCACCCGCTGGCGGCGCCTCCGGCTTCTTCTCGTCGACCTTCACCGTCGGACCCTGGGTGACCGTCAGACCCGACTTCGGATCGGTCACGACATTGATCGGCGACGCCGAGCCCGAGCCGGCCGCTGCGGCCGCCGAGCCCGAGCCCGTTCCGGGAACTGGCGCCGGCGTCTCCGGCGTTGGAGGCGTCGTCGGTGCAGCCGGCTTCGGCTCAGCCTTCGCGATGTCGATCTTGATCATGCGCAGCTTGTAGGCGGGCTTCGTCGCCTTGTACGTGCGCTCCTCGTCCGTGTACTTCTTCTTCACGTCCGCCTCGTGGCTCGCGAGGAAGCGCGTCACGTCGGCATCGGTGAGCCGCATCGCATCGCGATACGCGCTCGGCGAGAACGTGACGGTGTCGTAGTGGACGGTGTTGTTCGCGAACAGCCAGTCCGCCTTCGCCTCGTCGCGCGACACGCGCACCGAGTCCGAAATCAGCTCGGCCATCAGCGCCGCCTGCATCGCGCGCGTCTGCTCGTCGTAGTAGGCACCGACGGAGACGTTCAGGCTGTTGACCCAGCCCTTGAACTTGCCGGTGTTGAAGAACGTCTCCCCGTCATCCTTGTCGACGTCGAAGAAGCTGTGCTCGGCGACGAACGCGGGACCGCCCATCGGCTCGATTGCGTAGTCGGGGATCCGGAAGCCCGCGTAGAAGAAGGTGCCCTTCTTCATCTCTTCCTCGACGACACCCTTGGTGACGCGGAGCCCCGCCTCCGAGGCGGCCTGCGCGAGCAGCTCGCGCCGGATCAGCATCTCGAGCGCGGCGTAGACCTTCTGCCGCCCGCTGTACTTGTTGGCGGCGTACGCGACCTGAAAGCTGGTCTCGTTCACCTTCGCACCGTTCACGGAGAGCCTGGTGGTGCCCCCAGGCATGCACCCGCCGCCTTGGCCGGACCCTGCGTTGGGCGCGAAGTTGATGACGAAGATGATGATCAGGAGTCCAAAGATCAAATAGATCGCGATGGACGCGCCTGACTTGCGCAGTTGTTCGAGCATGGGGCCGCCTGCTTCTTAGACGAAGTCGCGCACCCTAACAACCACGGGCCGAGGGGAGATCGAGGATACAAGCCCGAGGGAGTCCAGAGTCCACCGCCGAGGCGGATTCAGCGGTGGCCAAGATTGTGTTGCGCCCGGCGACTTTCGCGTGATAACTCCGCTCGGCTCAACGACCTCCGGCAGTTGGTGGTGGTCGCCGCGGGGCTTTTGATTCTTCACTCGTGATCACATCGCGCTGCAGCGCGTCGGCAGGACAACCACCATGCTCTTCGATTGGGTCTACGGAATGTTTTCCAACGACCTGGCCATCGACCTCGGGACGGCCACGACGCTGACGTTCGTCAAAGGGCGCGGCATTGTCGCGAACGAGCCGAGCGTGGTCGCGGTGCAGGCCTCGAACGGCAATGGCCCCAAGAAGGTGCTCGCAGTCGGCAAGGAAGCGAAGGAGATGCTCGGCCGCACGCCGGGCAACATCGTCGCGATCCGCCCGATGAAGGACGGCGTGATCGCCGACTTCGAGGTCACCGAGGCGATGCTGCGCTACTTCATCCAGAAGGCGCACCACCGACGGACGCTGGTCAGGCCGCGCGTGATCGTCTCCGTACCGTCGGGGATCACCGAGGTCGAGAAGCGCGCGGTGCGCGACTCGGCGCTGGCCGCGGCGGCGCGCGAGGTCTACTTGATCGAGGAGCCGATGGCGGCGGCGATCGGTGGCGGACTTCCGATCACGGAGCCGACCGGCAACATGATCGTCGACATCGGCGGCGGCACCACCGAGGTCGCCGTGATCGCGCTCGCGGGCGTCGTGCTCTCGAAGTCGATCCGCGTCGCCGGCGACAAGATGGACGAGGCGATCGTCCAGTACATCAAGCGCAAGTACAACCTCCTGATCGGCGAGCGCACTGCCGAGATCATCAAGAAGGAGATCGGCAGCGCGTATCCGCTCGACGAACCGCTGACCGTGGAGGTCAAGGGTCGCGACCTGGTCGCCGGTGTGCCGAAGACCCTGATGGTCAACTCCGACGAGATCCGCGAGGCGCTGTCGGAGCCCGTGAACGCGATCGTCGACGCGGTCCGCTCGGTGCTCGAGCGTACGCCGCCGGAGCTCTCCGCTGACATCGTCGATCGCGGTGTCGTGCTCTCCGGCGGAGGCGCGCAGCTCAAGAACCTCGACGTGCTCCTCCGCGAGGAGACCGGACTCCCCGTGATGGTCTGCGAGAATCCGCAGCTGGCGGTCGTGCTCGGCACCGGCAAGGTGCTCGACGAGCTGGGGCTGCTGCGCGAGATCGCGCTGCGGTAACCAGCGATGACGGTTCGTCGTCGCATGCTCGACTGGGCGCTCGCGGGCATGTTGATCGTGCTCCCGGCGCTGGTCTTGCGCGCGTCGTGGTCCAGGGGCTCGCCGAGCGCGCTCGACCAAGCGCTGCTTCGTATCACCGCACCACTGCAGGCCGGTGTGTCCTGGGTCATCGAAGGACTCGGCGGCATGTGGGGCAGCTACGTCGCGCTCGTCGATGTCGAAAGCGAGAACCGGGAGCTACGCGAGGAGAACGAGCGGCTGCGCAAGGAGCTCGCGGCGACGACGCGCAAGGCGTTCGACGTCGAGGCGCTCGAGGACCTCGCGGTCGTCAAGAAGCGCACGCCGGCCGATACGATCGGTGCCCGGGTGATCGGTGCGCCACTGTCGCCGGTCTTCCGCGTGCTCCGCCTGCGGATCGATCGCGGCGATAGAGACGTGCAGCCGGGTATGCCAGTGATCGTCGGCACCGGCCCCGTCGGCCGGATCGACAAGGTCTACGGCGATTACGCCGACGTCGTGCTGATCAGCGATCCCGCGTCCAAGATCGAGGTCGTGCTGCCACGCACCGGCGGCCGCGGCCTGTTGATCGGAGTTGGCCGCGCGGATTCGTATGCGTGCAAGATCGAGTGGCTCGAGCGCGATACGAAGCCCGAGGGCAAGGCCGCGGTCGGTGACGAGGTCGTCACGAGTGGTCTCGGCGCGAGCTTTCCGCCCGGTCTGGTCGTCGGCAAGGTGACGAAGATCCACGGCGACGACGGCATGTTCCAGTCCGTCGAGGTCGACCCCGCGGTCGACGTGTCGCGCGTGCGCGCCGTGATGGTGCTGCTCGCGCCGCCGCCGCCGCCGGATCCCGATGCGAAGCACAAGAAGCGCAGCGAGCCGGCGTTCGGCGGGAGGCCGCTGTAGTGCTGTTCTCCGACGCCATGCCGGTGTGGATCACGATCCTGGTGATCGTGTTCCTGCTCGCGCTGGTGAAGGTCACGCCACGCAACGACGAAGCGAACGGGGCTCCCTGGTGAGGACCGCGACGCTCGTCATCGTGGCGTACCTCGTGTGCGTGATCATCGCGGCGATCTGGCGCCTGATGCCGCTCTCCGTGCTGCGCGACGCTACCCCCGAGGTCGGCGCGCTGACCGCGGCGTACCTCGGCCTGACCGCGCGGCGCGGTGTGGCTCCGGCCGTCGGTGGTTCGGTCGTGATCGGCTATCTCGTGGACCTCATCTCCGGCCAGCCGGCGGGGCTGATGGCGCTCGTGCTCGGCCTCACCTGCCTCGTCGCGCGCACGGTGCAGCAGCGGATCCTCGTGCGCGGCGCGGCGATGACGATGGGCTTCTCGGCGTTCGTCGCGTTCGTCGCCGGCGTGCTCGTGCTCGTCGTGCGCGCGATCTACCACGTGCCGCGCGCGTCGCTCGGGCTCGAGCTCCAGCACGTCGCGCTCATCACGGTCACCACCGCGCTCGTCGGTCCCCTGGTGTGGCGGATGTTCCGCCGGATCGATGCGGCATTCGCACGCACGCAGCGCGAGCGTGATGCGGCGCTCGAAGGGCTGGCGCCCTGATGCTGCTGCGCTCGTCGTCAGGTCCCGGCTCGGGCAACGGCCCGTCGCTGCCGGAGCTGCACCGCCGGCTGAAGTGGGTCGCGCTGCTCGTGTTCACCGCGTTCGCGTGCCTCGTCGGGCGGCTGTGGCAACTACAAGTCATGCGCGGCGACAGCTACTACGAGCGCACCGTCTCGAACGTCGTCAAGGAGCGCTACCTGCCGAGCGTGCGCGGCAAGATCCTCGACGCGAAGGGCGTCGCGCTCGCCGACAACCGCCCGGCCTTCAACATCTACGCGACGCCGAAGCAGTTCACCGCGATCACGCGGGCCGAGCTGTCGCGCATGCTCGGGCTGTCGGACGACGAGCTGGTGAAGATCGACGAGCGGATCGCGATCGGCAACAAGCGCGACAAGGGCATGCCCGTCTTGATCCTCGAGGATCAGGGCCGCGATCGCGCCGCGCTCGTCGAGCAGTCGTTCACGAAGCTCTCCGGCATCGACGTCCACCACGAGCCGTATCGCTACTACCCCCAGGGCGACCTCGCGGCCCACCTCATCGGCTACATGACGCAGATGACCGCCGCCGAGGCCGACCGGCTCACGAACCAAGGCTACGATCCCAGTGAGCTCGTCGGTCGCTACGGACTCGAGAGCGCGTGGGAGAACTACCTGCGCGGCAAGAAGGGCAAGGAGCTGTACGCGGTCGACGCGCGCGGCCAGCGCCTCGATGACAAGACCGCGCAGACGCTGATCTCCGGCGAGCGCGTGACCGGCGCGGTCCCCGGCGCGAACCTCGTCGTCACGGTCGATTCCGAGCTGCAGAAGATCGCGGAGAAGGCGGTCTCGAATGTCTCTGCGGCAGCGGTCGTGATCGTCGAACCGAAGACCGGAAAGATCCGCGCGCTGGTGTCCAAGCCGTCGTTCGATCCGAACGTGATGACCGGGCACCTGACCAAGGCCGAGGAGACGCTCCTGCTCTCCGATCCGCGCAAGCCATTCATCGACAAGGCGCTGCGCGCGACGTATCCGCCGGGCTCGGTGTTCAAGTTCATCACCGCACTCGCCGCGCTCGAGGACGGGCAGGGCGCGCAGGATGAATCGATTTTCTGCGCCGGCCAGTACCAGCTGTCGCGCACCACGTTCAAGTGCAACGGCTCGCACGGCAAGCTCGATCTCATCGGCGCGATCCAGCACTCGTGCAACGTCTACTTCTGGGAGCTCGCGCAGCGCATCGGCCTGGATCGGATGGCCGAGGAAGCGCGGATGTTCGGGTTCGGCGCGCCGACCAACCTCGGGCTCAACGGCGATGCAGGCGGCCGCATCCCGACCAAGGCCTGGTACGAGAAGGACCGGCGCTACCGGGTCGGCTTTGCGACCAACGCGGCGACCGGGCAGGGCGACGTCGAGGTCACGGTGCTGCAGATGGCGATGGCGTACGCCGCGCTCGCGAACGGCGGCACGCTGTTCGTTCCGCAGATCGTCGAGCGCATCGAGGCCAGCGACGGCCGGCCGATCAAGACCTACGACCCGGCGGTCGCGCGGCAGGTGAAGATCAGCGCGGATGCGCTCGATACGTGGCACCGCGGCATGTGGAAGGTCACGAACGAGAAGGGCGGCACCGCGTATGACCACGGCCAGTTCGATCTGCCGGTGATGGGCAAGACCGGCACCGCCGAGATCCGCACGCGCCAGAAGAAGGAACAGGACGAGCGCGACGTCGAGGGGTACCACCCGTCGCGCTCGCATGCGTGGTTCGCTGGCTGGGCGCCTGCGGAGGATCCGGAGATCGCGATCGTCGTGTTCGTCGAGCACGGTGGCTCCGGTGGCCGTGTCGCGTGGCCGATCGCGCAGCGGATCCTCGACGGCTACTTCACGAAGATTCACCCGATGCCGCGGCCCGGCGCCGCTCCGGGCGGGAAGCCGACCAAGCCGGCCGCCGCTCGCAAGGAGCCGGCGCGATGAGGGGCACGGGTCTCCACCTTCCCCGCGCGACGATCGGCGTGTCCCGCTGGCGGCGGTTCCGCGCGGCCGTCGACTGGCCGTTGATCCTGACGATCCTCGCGATCTGCGCGATCGGCCTGCTGAACCTGTATTCCGCGGTCCACGGCAGCAAGCACCAGCACAAGTTCGACTCCCAGGTGCAGTGGATGGTCGTCGGTGTGATCGCGTTCGCGATCGCGACGATCGTCGACTACCGCGCGATGGTGCGGCTCGCCTGGCTCGGCCTCGGCATCGCGATCGCGCTGCTCATCCTCGCGCGCGTGCAGGGCGCGACCGGCGGCGAGGATCGACACGGCTCGACGTTCCGCTGGCTGTTCCTCGGACCGTTCCGCATGCAGCCGTCCGAGCTCGTGAAGGTGATGATGATCCTTGTCCTGGCGCGGATGTTCCAGGACACCGAGACCTCGAGCCGCTACGAGCCGCGCGCGCTCGCGATTCGCCTCGCGCTGATCGCGGTGCCGGTCCTGTTGATCGCGAAGCAGCCCGATCTAGGCACCGCGACCCTGATCATCCTCGTCGTGCTCTCGGTCGGCTTCCTCGCGATGCCGAACGTGTGGCCCGTCGTCCACGTCACGCTCGCCGGCCTCCTCGCGATCCCGGTGATCTGGGAGACGATGCACGACTACCAGCAGAAGCGGGTGCTCGGTTTCATCGACGACTGCAGCGTCACCCCGAACCTCGCGCACTGCTGGCACACGCAGCAGTCGATCTTCGCGGTCGGCTCCGGCAAGGTCTGGGGCAAGGGCTACCTCGACGGCACGCAGAACCAGTTCAACTTCGTCCCCGAGCACTGGACCGACTTCCCCTACAGCGTGTGGGCGGAGGAGTGGGGCTTTGCGGGCTCCGTGTTCCTGCTCGCGATCTACGTGTTCCTGCTCGTCTGGATCATCAACGTCGCGCTGTCCGCGCGCGACCGCGTCGGCGCGGTGATCTGCATCGGGGTTGCCGCGATGACGTTCTGGCACGTGGTCGTCAACGTCGCGATGGTGCTCGGCGTCGCTCCGGTCGTCGGCGTCACGCTCCCGTTCATTTCCTACGGTGGTAGCTCGCTTGTCACGTTCTTCGTCGCGATGGGCCTCGTCGCGAACGTGTCGCTGCGAAAGCACGGATACTAGGTCCAGACGAGATAGTGTTTGACAGACACGAACGAGTCCGGGTACGGTCACCTGGTCAACGTGTCATGTCCCGATCGACTTCCAAGCTCCTGTCTCTCATCCTCCGCCACGAGCCGGCGAAGGTCGGCATCGTCCTAGACGACGCCGGCTGGACCGACGTCGCCGCGCTGCTGAGCGCGCTCGCCGCGCACGGTCACCCGCTCACGCGCGATCAGCTCGCCGAGCTCGTCCGCACCTCCGACAAGCAGCGGTTCGCGATGTCGCCCGATGGCGCGCGCATCCGCGCGAACCAGGGCCACTCGGTCGACGTCGAGCTCGACCTCCCGGTGGCCGCACCGCCCGCGCGCTTGTTCCACGGCACCGTGGCCGACTTCCTCGACGCCATCCGCACGAACGGCCTGATCAAGGGCGCGCGGCACCACGTCCACATGTCGGCGGACGTCGAGACCGCGACCAAGGTCGGCGGACGCCGCGGCAGGCCGGTGATCCTCGTGATCCGTGCCGAGGCGATGGGCGAGGCGGGTCACGTGTTCTACCGCTCGGCGAACGGCGTCTGGCTGACGGAGCACGTGCCGCCCGAGTTCATCGAATTCCCCGATCGCAGCCGTCCGCTGGGACGCGCCGACAAGATCCGGATCGCGGAGCAGACGCTGGCGGCCTGCGACTCCGGTCGCTACGCGAACGAGCGGGGCGCGATCATCGAGCTCCGCGGTGCCATCGAGCGAGCGGTCGCCGGCACGGTCCTGCACGACCTCGCGACGTATGTGTCGCCCCCAGTCAGGGAGCGCGTCCCCGTGGCCGCGATCTCGGTGACTTCCGAGACGACGATCGCCGCCCTTCGCCGGCTCCGCCCGACCGGTGGGCACATCGGCTGCCTGAACTTCGCCTCGGCCAAGAACCCGGGCGGTGGGTTCCTCGGTGGTGCGCAGGCTCAGGAGGAGTCGCTCGCGCGCTCGAGCGCGCTGTATCCCTGCCTGCAGACGCAGCCGGAGCACTACGCGCGCAATCGCGCGAACCAGTCCGCGATCTACCTCGACCTCGCCATCTACTCGCCCGCTGTTCCGTTCTTCAGGGACGACGAGGGTCGGTGGCTCGACGCGATCATTCCGTGCTCGGTGATCACGTGCGCGGCACCGAACGCCGCTGCCCTCCGGCAGCAGGGCACGTACGAAGCGGCGGCGGTGGAAGCCGCGCTGCGCTCGCGCGCCGGCCTCGTCCTCGCCATCGCGCGCGACCACGGCATCGAGAAGCTGATCCTCGGCGCATGGGGCGCGGGGGTGTTCGGCAACGATCCGCTCGTCGTCGCGCGGACGTTCGCCGATCTGCTGCACGGTCCGTTCGAGCGCGCCTTCGCCGAGGTCGTGTTCGCCGTCATCCACGGTCCGAACCACGACGCGTTCGCCGAGACCTTCAGCGACAGCTCTCGAGCGGGCCGGGCTTGACGAACAGGTCGGGCGCGCTCTGGTTCGCGTAGGTCGTCGCGATCTCCGCGGCGGAGCGGGCCGAGGTCCGGACGCGGAGCTCGTCGATCGAGCCGCTGAAGTACTCGCCTCGGACCGAGAAGCCGACATGGAACGACGACATCTGAGCGGGCAGGGACAGCGTCACCGGAGTGCCGATCTCGACGCCGTCGTAGAACATGCGTAGCGTCGTCCCGATGTAGGTCACGGCAACGTGGTGCCATGCGTTGAGCGTGATCACCTTGTTCGTCATGTGATCGAAGCCGTCCCAGTACTCGACGCCGGTGCTTCCCTGGTGGTTGTACAGGCCGAGCCAGCGCGTGTTCGCGGCGGTGTCGACGATGGTGTGGTAGCTGGTGATCGCGGTCGGGCGGATCCACGCCTCGATCATGAACTGCGCGGGGTGGATGAACGGCGTCAGCATCATTCCGTTGTTGATGCCGTCGAAGCGGAACGCCGTGCCGATCTTCCCGGGAACGCGATCGCCGCTCACCATGTTCTGCGCCGTCGCGTGGTTCTGGTTGATCGTGCTGTCGCGCGCCTGGCCCTGCACGCTGCCGGGATCCTCGTTGAAGTGCCACACCGCGAGGTAGTCGGGCCACACGTCCGGAACATCCGGCTTCGTCGCGGCTGGATTGTCGAAGTAGAGGAAGATCGGCGTATCGGCGGTGTTTGACACGGTCAGCCGGACCCACGCGCGGAGCGCGCCAGTGGTGACATCGAAGCCCTCGATCTCGTACGGCAACAGGGTCGTCCCGTCGCCCGCGGTGAACACGAGGTCTTCACCGCCGGGCTTCGCACGGACCAGCTCGCCGGAGGTCAGCGCGACGAGCACCGGGAGCACGGGCGCGGAGCCGGTGACGCGCGATCGCTCCACGGCGAGCGGATAGCGTGAACGCCATGCACCGTCGCGCCAGTTCGCGGCAGCACATCCGGTGGGTTCAGCATCGTCGCGGGCGTCTTCGCGGACGACACTCGCGGCAGGCACGCTGAACGAGCACGCCGTGGCGGCGAGCGCCGAAACCCAGGCGAGCCAGCGGTGCACCGCGGCAGGCTACATCATCTTGCTCATCCGCTCGGTCATCTTCTGCTGCATCTCGGCGGGCATGAGGCCATTGCACTTGTTCATCGAGTCCTGATTGTCGCCGGCCGCGAGCACGCACTGCTTGAACGGTCCGGGCCACTTGTCCTGCTCGCACGACGTCTGGATGACCGTCATCATCTTGGTAAACAACTGAGCGGTCTGCGGATCGGCGCCCGACATCTGCTTGCCCATCTGCGCGCGGATCCGGTTCGCGATCGTCGCGCAGTCGCCCGCACCGCCGGCGGTCTTCAGCTCCGGGAACATGTCGGGCGCGCACTGCGACGCGCTCCACTTGTCGGTGGCCTTCTCCATGCAATCGCCCTGTTCCTTCGAGACGTAGGCCTTCTCGCAGGCGGCCGTGTACTTCGCGACGACGGGCGCGCGCGTCTCGGCCTCGGCGTAGTTGCCGAGGTCGATCGAGGCGAGCTGCTCCCCGATCGCCTTGCAGTCCGCCGGGGGTGGGCGCACGCAGAGGTTCGACAGGCACAAGAGGCCCGGATCGCAGACCTTGTTCGGTTTGCAGTCGCCGCGCTCCTTGCCCGGCGAACCGCGCTCGGGCGCTGCGGTCGCGTCTGCCTTGTCGCGCTGGCAGGCACCTGCCACCAGCACGATCGCCACCACCCACAGCCAACGGAAACCGATCATGCGACTAGTTACGCACGACCGGTCCGGCGGATCCTCTCCTTAGAGGTGCTTCTGGAGCTCGGCTTCGATCTTGGCGCGGGGGACCGCACCGATCAACTGGCCGACGACCTTGCCGCCCTTGAAGATCAGGAGCGTGGGGATCGAGCGGACCTGGTACTGCTGCGGGACGATCTGGTGGTGATCCACGTCCATCTTCGCGACGTTGACGCGGCCCTTGTACTCGTCGGCAAGCGCGTCGACCATGGGCGCGATCTGCTTGCAGGGGCCACACCACACGGCCCAGAAGTCGACGAGGGTCGGGACCTCGGCCTTCAGGACCTCGGTCTCGAAGTTGGCGTCGGTGAGCTCTTTGATGTTCGCGCTGGCCATGGGGTTACCTCCGGTACTAGGGGTTTTGTAACTCCCCCGGCAGGCCAGGGCAACCTGACCAAGTAGCTTGCGGCGACCAGCCCCGGTACACTTAGTGAACGTGTCGCGCCTGTTCATCTCGGTGGAGCGCCTCGAAGCGTGGACGGCAGAGGGCCGGGCCTTGTTCGAGGGAGATCGGATGACCCTCACGGAGCTGAATCGCATGTTCGCGATGGCGCCTGCCGTCTGCTTCGTCACAGCGACGGGGCAGGACCACGACCCCTATGATCTCGTCGGCCGGGTGAAGTCCAAGGCAGCGCTGGAGTCGATGGGCGCGGAACAGTTCGCGAACTCGGTGATCTACAACGACACCGCGTACGACGTGATCGACGGCTTCATCGGCGAACCCATCCCGTGATGACCGCCGCTCCCGAGCGGCTCCTGTCGGTCGCGCCCTCACCTGCGTTCTGGGTCGCGATCGTGGCCTACACCGTCGCCTCGGCGATGCTGCTCGTCGTCCTCGGCGGGCAGACGCGGTTCCGGAGCGTCGCGATCGCGCTCGTCGCGACCGCGCTCGTCGCGCACGGCGTCGACATCGGGTGGCGCGGCACACAGCACGTGCACCCGGCGCAGAGCGTTCGCGAGGCGATCGGGTTCCTCGCGTTCATCATCACCGCGGGCTACTTGCTCGCGAGCACGCGGTATCGACTCACGCTCGGCGGCGTCGTCGTGATGCCGGTATCACTCGTGCTGCTGCTCGCCGCGCGGCTCACGCCAGCGGGTGAAGCGACCGATCTCTCCACGCTCGGCCGCATCCACATCTCGCTCGCCACCGTCGGGGTCGGCGTGTTCGCGCTCGCCAGTGCGCTGTCCGCGATCTATCTCGCCGAGGAGCGCGCGCTCAAGCGGAAGAAGTTCGACGGCCTCGCGTTCAAGGACAAGGGCGCGCCGCTCGACGCGCTCGATCGGCTCTCCCATCGCCTGATCTGGATCGGGTTTCCGATCTTCACCGTCGCCCTCGTGCTCGGGGCGATCTGGGTGTTCAAGCTCGGCGAGAGCCTCGACCGCCTCGAGTATCCGCTCGCTGGAATCACCTGGATCTCGTTCGCGATCCTGCTCGTGGCTCGCGCGGTCTACGGCTGGCGCGGGAAGAAGGCGGCGAAGTTGACGCTGCTCGGCTTCTCGGCCGCGCTCGCCGTGCTCGCGATCTACCTCGTTCGCCGGATGGTGGGTTGAGCGAAGTATTCGTCGTCGGGATCTCGTGGCGCACCGCCCCGGTCGCCGTCCGCGAGAAGCTGGCCTTCCGCGAGGAGGAGCTCGTAAGCACGCTGAAGCTGCTCACGACGGAGCTGCCGGTCGCCGAGGCGCTACTGGTGTCAACGTGTAATCGCGTGGAGGTCTACGGCGTCGCGAGACCCGGCGCGGCGAGCGTCGCGACGTCGGTGCGGAGGTTCCTCGCGGAGCAGAAGGGACTCAAGCCCACTGACGTCGCGGATGTCCTCTACGATCACGCGGGCGGCGCGGCGGTGCGCCACGTGTTTCGCGTCGCGAGCGCGCTCGATTCGCTGGTGCTCGGTGAGGCGCAGATCCTCGGGCAGCTCAAGGACGCCTACGCGGTCGCGGGCACTGCGGGGACATCGGGGCCGGTGCTCGGGCGTTGTCTCGAGCGTGCGTTTGGTGTCGCGAAGCGCGTCCGCAGCGAGACCGCGATCGCGCGCGGCGCAGCGAACGTGTCCACGGTCGCGGTGGATCTCGCGGCGCGCGTGTTCGGCAGCCTCGCGGGCAAGAGCGTGCTGGTGATCGGCGCGGGGAAGATGTCCACGCTCGCAGCGCGGCACCTGCACGGGCAGGGCGCGACGCACATCGTCGTCACGAATCGCTCGCCCGAGAAGGCGGAGAAGCTCGCCGCGGAGATCGACGGCATCGCGAAGCCGTGGGCCGAGCTCGAGGCCTTGCTTGCCGAGGCCGATGTCGTGATCTCGTCGACGGGCGCGCGCGAGCCGATCCTGACCCGTGCGGTGGCGAAGAAGGTGATGAAGGCGCGGCGCTGGCGCTCGATCGTGCTCATCGACATCGCGGTTCCGCGCGACGTGGAGCCCAGCGTCAACGAGCTCGACGGCGTCTACGTCTACGATATCGACGATCTCGAGCGCGTGGTCGCCGCGAACCTCGCCGACCGCGCGAAGGCGGCGGAGCAGGCGGGCAAGATCGTCGAGCACGAGGCCGGGCAGTTCGAGCACTGGATGCGCTCGCAGGGCGTGGTGCCCACGATCCGTGCGCTGCGCGAGAAGTTCGCGCAGGTCGCCGACACCGAGGTCCAGAAGACGCTCGATACGCTGACGCGCAAGGAGCACTCGCCCGCGCAGCAGCGCGAGGCGATCCAGCGTCTCGTGCAACTCGTCGTCAACAAGCTGTTGCATGCGCCGACCGCCGCGCTGCGCGAGGCGTCGCCGGATGACGCCGAGCTGCGCGCGCAGGTGCTCTGCGAGCTGTTCGGACTCGATCCCGACGAGAATCCAGCGGAAGCGCAGCCGGCGTTGACCGAGTCCGTGCCAGAGTCCGGATCTCCGGAGAGGAACCCACCGACGTGACCCAGCGCATCGTGATCGCAACCCGCGGCAGCGCGCTCGCCCTCTGGCAAGCGGAGCACGTCAAGGCCCGCCTCGAGGCCGTGCAGCCCGGCATCGCCGTCGCGTTCAACGTGATCAAGACGCAGGGCGACAAGATCCTGGACGTGCCG
>JACCRC010000473.1 GCA_013813765.1 Deltaproteobacteria bacterium
GGGCCTTCGTCGCAGCCGGCTTCGTTGCAACCCACTCTGTCGCGGTTCGTGCGTCGAACACCGCGATCGTGAGCGAGGCGTTCTGCGAAGCAATTGATCCGATCGGTTGGCGAAAGGTCATTACAAAATACGACGGTAAGCCATGGCGCGGCACACGACGCGACGTCCGACCAACCAGGACCTAGGCTTTTTGCTTGCGCTGGCCGTGGACGTAGCGCAAGAGGCCGCCGAGCAGGTCCAAGTTCACCGGCTTCCGCAAAGACGAAGTCGATTCCCGCCGGGTCGACGGGGTCGGGTGTTTCGACGTTCTTGCCGGTGAGCATCACAATGGCGGTAGTCGGTGCGAGAGATCCGCGCAAGATCTCGGCGAGCGCATATTCCGCGCCATCGGCGCCGAGGTCGAGGAGGACGGCGTGCGGACGATGTTTGCGCGCCAGCTCGGCTGCCGCGTCCGCATTGTGCGCGATCACTTCGCACCGGAGGCGGGCGACTCTACTTTTCGGGCGTCGGCCGCGACGCCGGATCACGACGCTGGTGGTGAATTGCGAGCACGAAGACCCGAGGGCCTTCCACGATGAAGAAGATGGAGAACGGAAAGCGACGAAGCAGTGCGCGTCTGACGTCTCCATGAACTGCCGGATACATCAGCGGCATGTTCGTGAGCTGTTCGAACACGACGTCGATCGCGGAGAGAAACGCATCCGCTTTGTCGAACTGTGCGTAGTGCACGTCGGCGTCGGCGATGTCTTGTGCCGCCGACGGCTCGACCACCAACTCGAAGATCATCGCTTGTTCAGAATCTCAGCCCGTACTTCGGCCCACGGGCGCGCCGCATCGGGATTGGCACGATGATCACGAAGTCGTTCGTCTAGGAGGGCTCGCTCGTCATCGGTGAGCGGAATCTGACTGGCAGCGCTTGGATCATTCGCGATGCTGTCCCAAAGCTCCTCGATCAGCTCGAGACGTTCCGCGACATCGAGTTTGAGCAGGTCGGCCTTCGCGATCATCGCCACGCAAACAGCCTAGCACGCAGGCCTGATCGGCCAGGTACGCCCTTTGCTGCCACACGGAACCGCACGGGAAACGCGTGGCAGCGGGATCTAGGGCCGAAATGCGCGATCGCTCGTGGCAGCGGACGTCTGATCTTGATCCAACGCTACGGAAACAAACGGAAGCGCATGGGAATCGAACCCACCATGCCGCTGCTCGCGCAGAGCATCATCGGTTTTGAAGTTATTTGGGATCGAGTGTCCGCAGGTTTACGTCGCGGTACGATCCTGCCGATCCTCGACGAGAAACGGCCGCTTGGCGGCTTGAACCTGTCCGACCCTGTCGCTAGGTTGGTTCCTAGGCGGTTCCTAGGAACCAGGCAAACGGGAAAGACCGATGGCGACGATGAAGCTGACGGAGACGGGTGTTCGAGGACTGCCCAGCCCCAAGGACGTGCCTCAGGCGTACTACTGGGACACCGTGGTGAAGGGCCTCGGCGTGGTGGTCGGGAAGAGCGGGGCGAAGACGTTCGTCGTCTACGCACGGCTCGCCGGCGAGCGCGGCAAGCGCGTCAAACACAAGATCGGGATCTTCGGTCAGCCGCGCGACGACAAGCACGCGTGGTCGGTCGAGCTCGCCCGCGAGGAAGCGAAGAAGGTCATCGGTACGCTCGCGACGGGCGTGAACCCGAACGAGACGCTCACGCCCGAGGGTAGGCCGGTCGGTCCCACGCTCCGCGAAGCCGTGGAGACGCACCTCGCGAAGATGCGCAAGAAGAACCGATCCGAGCGTTCGACCGGAACCTTCACGCACGAGACGAACAAGTACCTGGCTGACTGGCTCGATCGACCGATCTCCGAGCTGACCGGCGCGAAACTGGTCGAGCTGCATCAACAGATCAAGGATCGCGCTGCAAAGCGCATCGGCACAAACCCGGCGAACGACAAGGGCGCGCCGCTCGCCAATCGCGTGATCGCGCATGTGTCGGCCGCGTGGCGTTCGCTGAACAAGAAGCTCGAGGGCAAGCTCGGCAGCTGGAATCCAGCGAGCGCCGTCGACAAGGACACGATCAAGCCGAAGCGCGAACGGATCATGGACGAGGACTTGCCCGACTACGCAGCACGCGTCGCTACGATGCGCTCGCCGATCAAGCGCGACGGCCTGATGTTCGCGTTGTTCACGGGCCTGCGGAACGAGGACGTCCGCACGATGCGCTTCGAGAACGTCGAGTGGGACGACCAGACGCTGCATCTCCCGAACCCGAAGGGCGGGGAGGGCGCCGCGTTCACGATCCCGCTCTCGGCGACGCCCATGGCCATTCTGCAGCGCCGCCAACGCGACAACGCGAAGGACCTCGCGCGCACCGACGAAGGCTGGTGCTTCCCGGGCATCGACCTGGAGGACAAGGTCGGGCCGATCGCCGACCTGCGTCAGTCGACGACCTCTCGGCGGAACGACGGCAAGCGGCGAAGCGACGGCCGGTTCCCTGTCGAGGACGTCCATTCGCTGCGGCGCACGTGGGAATCGATCGCGAACGACGAGGGCATCTCCGAGCTTGATCAGCACGTGCTCTCCAACCATTCGTTCGGCTCGCACAACGTGAACGCGACGTACATCAGCCAGCACATCGATCACCTCGCCACCTGTGCCGAGAAGATCGACGCGGGCATCACGCGCCGGATCAACGGCACGCCGACGAAGAAGCGCAAGACGCGCCGCGGACCGATGCGCCTCGTCGCGTGAGTTACGACGCGAGCTTGCCCACGGTGCGCGAGGCGAGCCACGCTTCGAGATCGCTGCGTCGATAGCGCACGAGGCGCCCGACCTTGATGAACGGCGGGCCTTTCGCCTGCGCACGCCATTTCGTCGCCGTCACGGAGGAGATGGCGAGCTCGGCGCAGAGCCGCTTCTCGTCGAGGAACGGTGAGTCGGGCGCGGCGTTGTCGTTGCCGGGTGAGGTGCCGAGCTGTTGATGGTCGATGTTGCCCATGACGGACCTACCAGATCAGGAAGAGCGCGAGGATCGCGGCCGGCGCGAGCCAGGGCGACTTGCGGGTAGCGGCGCCGACGGCGCGCACCGTGTTACGGACGACGTTGGTGATCTTTGCGACGATGGACTCGAACATGACGATGACTCCTTAATGACTACTGGCGGCGAGAACGACTTTCCGACGTATGGACCCGGTCTTTTTTGGTGAGCGTGGGCCTCACCCTCTTACTTGCGGAGACTTGGCGCGTCCGACCACGAATGGGGATCGGCTCGTTCGCTTTCCAACCTCTCACCCCTCTACTTGGAAGAAGCGACGCAGAAGTCCGCTGCAACGAGATCGCGCCGTTCACTTTGTTGGCCCCTCCTAGGTAATGCCCGCGAGAACCCTCGTTCTCACGTTCGGCACGATCATTTCGGCACGCACGGGATTGGCGGGCTCGATCGCGCGTGACCTCTACTAGGAGCCTGTAGAGCGTAGCGACGCTCTTGGTCGACGCGCGCATCGGCAGCGGTCGCGCCGGCGCCGGCCCCGACGCTCAGGCGGCCTGCAGGCGCTGCATCTGTGGGCGAAAGACGTTCCGCC
>JACCRC010000485.1 GCA_013813765.1 Deltaproteobacteria bacterium
AGAAGGGCGACGAGGTCGAGGCCGTGCTGCTCAACATCGATACTGGCGACGGCGACAAGCCGAAGATCTCGCTCGGCATCAAGCAGCTGGTTCCCGATCCGTGGGACCGCATCCCGTACGACTACCCGACCGGCAAGGTCGTCGATGGCAAGGTCCTCAAGGTCCTCGACTTCGGCGCCTTCGTCGAGCTCGAGAAGGGCGTCGAGGGTCTGGTCCACGTCTCCGAGATCAGCGAGGAGCACGTCGAGGATCCGCGTACCGTTCTGAACCCGGGCCAGGAGGTCAAGGTTCAGGTGCTCCACGCCGATGGTGCGGAGCGCAAGATCGGTCTGTCGATCAAGGCGGCCTCGCGGGCGAAGGACATGGCGGACGCTCAGGGCTTTGCCTCGCCGAACGCCGGCGGCGCGACGCTCGGCGACAAGTTCCGCGGCAAGCTCGACAAGCTGAAGCCGAAGGACGCGCAGTAGTAACTGCGACAGCGACGCTGTCCACGCGCCGCGCTCTGTAGCGCGGCGTTTTCGTTTTCGGGGATCGAACCCGCGTGCGGAGCGTTAGGGTCGACACGGTGAAGCTGGTCCTCGCGCTCGCGCTCGTGTGCAGTGGCTGCGTCGTCGCGAAGCGTTCACTCGAGATGCCGTCGAACGACGAGACGACCGTGGCGCTGCTGTCGGGCACGCTCGGTCGTCCGATGGACGACATCGCCCGCCATCCGTGGTTTGCGGTGCGCGAGAAGGGCGAGACCGAGTGGCACGTCTACGAGGTTGGCGGCGGCGGGACCGAGACCGATCCGTTCAAGGGTCACTCCGCATACGGCAATCCGATCCTGCACGGCCTGTGGCGCGGTGCGGAGGGCGAGCGCGCGGCGAAGTGCGTGAAGAAGTACGGGCCCGAGGTCAAAAGCTACATCCAGCGGAACTACATCTTCTACCCGGGGCCGAACAGCAACACGTTCGGCGATGTGGTGCTGCGCAAGTGCAAGCTCTCGGCGAGTCTTCCGGCGACGAGCGTGGGCAAGGACTGGCGCGGCATGTTCGGTGCCGGCATCACGAGCGAGCGCACCGGGCTGCAGATCGAGACACCGTTGCTCGGTCTCAAGGTTGGCCTCAAGGAGGGCATCGAGCTCCACGTGATCGGCCTCTCGTTCGGGATCGATCTCTGGCCGCCCGCGATCATCCTCCCGCTCGGCCCCGGCCGGATCGGATTCGCGGACCGATGAAGGCGCTCGCAGTCACACTGTTGCTCGCGCCCGTGCTCGCGGAGGCCAGACCGTTCGACGAGTTTCAGGGCGGCTCGTGGCTCCACTACGAGCTGACCGGCCTCACCGACGTCGACGACACGATGCGCGGCTCGGGCACCGATGCCAAACAGCTCGTGCTCGCAGGCGCGAGGCTTCACGGCTTCGTCGGCACGAATTCGACGATCGGCTATCACATCGGCTTCGATCTCGCGCTCGGCGGCACGATCAACAGCGGCGGCTTCGCGTACGACGTCGCATTGTTTCCGGTCGGCGTCGGCGTGCGCGTCGGCCGCACCGGCGTGATCGCGCTCGGCGCGGGGGTTCAGGCGATCGGCGCGACGTCGACGATCGACGATGCGATCGCGCTCCCGCTCGAGCTGAACATCGAGGTCGGCGGCGGACGGATCCGGCTGCTCGCACGCGCGCGAGCGTCCTACATCGCGGGTGCAGCGGGCCGGCAGAGCGCCGCGCCGAGCGTGCCGTTCGCCGACGAGCTCGACGCCACCGTCGGCGTGCGCCTCGGTCGCCACTACGAGGACTACGGGTTTCCATCGGGAAACGGCTACTTCCTCGGGGCGTCGTACCGCGAGCTGGCCGGTACGCGATTCGCGGGCGTCGTGATCGGCTACTCGATCGACATGGCGACACCGCGAAAACCGCGACGCTAGCGCCTGGTGATACGATGGCCCCGTGCTTCGGTGGCTCCGGCTGATCGCGACCGCGACGGTCATCCTGTCGTTGATCGGCCTTGGCGTGATCGCGGGGTTGTTCCTCGTCGCGAACAGCGGCTGGATCCCGGTCTCGATCCCGGATTGGCTGCAAGGACTGTTCGGTGACCGTCCCCACGAGGTGTGGCTGCCGGCGTTGATCGGCGGCTGGCTCGCCAGTGCCCTGCTACTCGCCGGACTCGTCTTGTGGAGCATGTTCTACGTGTGGCGCCGCCGGCAGTACGAGTCGCTGATCAACCGCCTCGAGCGCGAGCTCGCGAAGCTGCGCAACCTCCCGTTCACCGAGCCTGCGCCCCTGGAAGATCTGCCCGCCGAGCTGCCGAACGTGCAGGCGGCGCGGGTGATGAAGACGCTCGATGACGAGAGCATGGACGCGCGCTGATGGGTGCGGCGATCGTCCTCATCCTCGTCGGGCTCGGTGCGATGGCCGCCGGCGTGCTGCTCGGTCGCTACTACGTGCCCGACGATCGCCAGCTCCGTCGCACCGCGCGCCATAGCCGCGCGTACATGCGCGCGCTCTCGCACCTGATCGCGCGCGATCACGACACCGTCGTCAGCGAGCTCCGCACGGTCGTCGAGGAGAACGTCGACGACGTCGAGCCGTACTTCGCACTGGGCGCGATGTTCCGCAGCCGCGGCGAGCACGAGCGCGCGATCCGCGTGCACCAGGCGCTCGCCGTCCGCGAGCGCGACAAGCGGAAGCTCCGCCAGCGCGCGATGTACGAGCTCGGTCTCGACTTCCGCGCCGCCGGCATGCCGCGCCGGGCGACGCGCGCGATGGAGGAGGTCCTGCTCGAGGAGCCCGGTCACGAGGGCGCCCTGCGCGCGCTCGCAGCGCTCTACGAGGAGCAGGCGAGGTTCAACGAGGCCGCCGAGTTGTGGGCCCGGCTCGGCAAGCGCCGCAACGAGGACACCTCGATCCGCGAGCACCACCTCCTCGTCGCCGCCGCGCAGGCCGCCCTCGCGCGCGACGACCTCGACTCGGCGAAGCAGCTGCTGAAGGCCGCGCTTCGTCATCAGGAGTCTGGCCACTTCTTCGCCGCCGCGGCCGAGCTCGCCGCCGCCCGCGGGAATCACCGCGGCGCGATCGAGCGGCTGAAGCAAGCGCTCGTCGCCGAGCCCGCGCTCGCACCGCATCTGTTGCCCGGCCTGATCGCCTCGGAGCAGGGCCTCGACGACGAGGCGGGTCCGAGGATCGGGAAGCCCGATGACCTCGAGGACACGGAGTCCCCGGCCGAGGATGCGCCCCACCTCGCGTCCGGACAGACCGCACTCGTTCCGGTCGAGGGCGTCGCGCTCGTGCCATCCGAGAAGCCGCTGGCGTCGGTCTCCGAGCGCGTGCTCGCGCTGCTGGCCGACGTCGAAGCGCAGACCGGCCCGCGCCTCGAGATCGCGCTGATCCGGGCGCAGCTCGCACCACCATCCGATCCCAATGCGCAGTCCGAGCTCGCGAAGGATCTGGTCACGCGGTTCCCCGAAGCACTCGCGGCCCGGGTCGCGACGGCGCGTCTCGCACTCGCGGTGGGCGAGAGTGACGCGGTGAAGAGCGCCCTCGAGGTGCTCGTCGCGGAGCAAGGCTCGCTCGCGTGGGCGCTCCGAGGCCGCTGGCAATGCGCGCACTGCGGGCACCGCCCGGGTCCGTTCTCGTGGCGCTGCGGTCAGTGCCGGCGCTGGGACACACTCAGGATGGAGACCGGCGTCGAGCCGCCGCCGCTACCGCCGCGCGAGCGTCGCGCTGCTCCGCGCGCAGCTCGCCCCGAGGGACTGCTCGGCGCTGCGCCCGACGATTCGCTCCCCACACCGACGCTCGATCCAGGGCTCTCCGACGACGAGCTCGCCGCCGCTGGTACGCGACGTTCGGTGCTCGGCCGCGTCGGCGGATGGTTCTCCGGCGTGTGGCGTCGCGATCGCTGAGGGGCTTGCGGTATACCCGCGGCGATGACGCCGGATGATCCTCCCGGACCGCCCGGCGAGCCATGCGGATGCCGGGTGGTGTGGCGATCATCCTCTGCTACCTCGTGTTCATCGCCCTGGTGGCGGGCTTCCTGTTCCTGCTCGTGCCGCGCCTGTCGAGCGATGTCGCGCGCCTCGGCAAGGAAGCGCCGGTGCTGCTGAAGACGATCAACGAGGAGTGGACGCCGGAGATCGCGCGCTGGCTCGAGAAGCGGTTCCCTTCGCTCGCGTAGAAGGAGATCGTTGCGGAGGAGACGCAGGTGCAGCACCAGTCGGAAGTGCCGCTGCCGCCGGGCACCGCGCTGACGATGACGCCGCTGCCCGACGGGAGGATGGCGATCGCGCTCGCGCCGCGCGGGTTCGACGTCAAACCGAATCCCGACGGCACGTATCACCTGAGTACGAACGACGAGCCGCCGACGGTTCAGTCAACCGAGGACAAGCTTCGCGGTTACGTGAAGACCGCGTTCATCGGACTGCAGAGCAAGCTGAACGACGTGATGCGCGCCGGGCAGTCGCTGATCGCCGGGTTCATTCGCGGCATCTTCCTGTTCTTCTTCACGCTGATGATCGGCGCGTTCATCCTGATCGATCTCGAGAAGGTGCATGTGTTCCTGCGCAGCCTGTTCCCCGCGAACGTGCGCGACGACTACGACGTGATCATGACCGACATCGATCGCGGCCTCTCCGGCGTGATCCGCGGGCAGCTCTTGATCTGCCTCATCAACGGTATCCTCACGTACGTCGGCCTGCTGATCTTCAACGTGAAGTACAGCCTGATCCTCGCGGTGGTGGCGGGGTTGATGTCGCTCGTCCCGATCTTCGGATCGATCCTGTCATCGATTCCGATCGTGGTTGTCGCGCTGGTGTCGGGCGACTCGGGCGTGGATCCTCGGCATCCACTTCATCGAAGCCAACATGCTCAATCCGAAGATCATCGGCACCGCCGCGAAGATCCATCCGGTGCTCGTGATCTTCTCGCTCTTCCTCGGCGAGCATAGCTACGGGCTCGTCGGTGCGCTGCTGGCGGTCCCGATCCTGTCCGCGATCCAGGTCCTGTTCATGTACTTCTACCGCAAGACCTGGAAAGACCCGGCACGGCGGGTCGAGAGCGGACCGATCAAGCCGCCTCTGGCGACGACTCGGTCGTAGTGGTACGTCGTTAGAGATGCGCCGCGTCCTCGCTGCCGCCCTTGTGATCGCGAGCACAGGCGTGGTCGCGCGCGCGCAGCCCACAGGTCCCGCCGATCCGTACGGCGAGCCCGAGCCGACGCAGGACGAGGTCCTGAACGAGCAGATCGCGCAGTCCCTCGTGCAGCGCGCGCAGGAGCTGTACGACGCGCGCGTGTTCGTCGATGCGAAGCAGCTCGCGGTCGAGGCGCTGGTGAAGAGTCCGAAGGGGCAGGCCGGCTCGCACGCGAGGTTCTTGATCGCGGCGATCAACAAGCAGCTGGGGATCACCGAGGGCGGCGACAGGCCGCCGGAGCCGATCAAGCCGCCGGTCGTGGATCTGGTGAAGCAGCCCGAGGTGCCGTCGCAGCCCGAGCGGCCGAGCTCGTCGTACGTCACGCCCGCGCGCGTTCACGGGGCGCTGTACGCGGGGCTGATCGGTACGACGGTCGGATCGTTCTTCTCGAAGGACACGCCAGCCGGCGGCGCGATTCCGCTGGGCATCGTCACCGGTGTCGCGGGTGGTCTGTACGCGCCCCGCCTGACGGATCGCCTCGGCTGGAACGACGCGCAGATCATGACCGCCGGCGCCGGCAGCACGTGGCTCGGCTTCATGGGCGCGTTCATCGCGGACGCGGTGAAGACCGACGGCACGAACGCACGCCAGGTCCTCGTCGGCGCGAGCATCGGATCGACCGTTGGTCTCGCTGCGGGCGCTGGCCTCGCGATGCGCGACACCTACACCGCGGGTGACATCGCGCTGGTCGACACGCTCGCCGGCATCGGGGTCGCCGGCGGTTTCACGATCGGCATGCTGATGCAGCCGGCCGAGAGCGAGGCGTACTCCGTGAACGCGGTGCTCGGCGCGGCAGGCGGACTCGTCGTCGGCCTCGTCGCGGCACCGAATACGAACACCACGCCGCGGCGGATGCTGCGGGTCGCGGGTCTCTCGGCAGCAGGCGGTGCGGCTCCGTTTCTCCTCTACGCAGCGATCCGGAACCCCGACTCGAAGGCGGACGAGCGCGTGACCGGCTTGTTGTCCACGGCAGGCCTGCTCGTCGGTGCGTACCTCGGCCTTCGCCTCACGCGCGACATGGACGTCGGGCTCGACGTGAAGCCGGGCGCGAAGCAGGACGTCGAGGATGCGCCGGCTGCGCTCGTCGGTCGTCACTCCGACGGGCGCTGGGCGCTCGGGATGATCGGCGTGAAGCCGCTCTCCCTCGAGCTCGCACCGCAGCCGGGGCTCGCGATGCCGCTCGTCGGCGGCGCGTTCTAGGACTCTGTCGCGCATAGGCCTGCGCCCGCCCGTCATGACGGCATACGGACGCGCCGAGAACCGGCCCCGTTTCGGAGATCCATACGTACGTCGTACGGACGGATCTGCGTGAGCAGCACTGTTTCTGCTCCGTGCCGATC
>JACCRC010000495.1 GCA_013813765.1 Deltaproteobacteria bacterium
CGCCAGGTGTGATCAGGCGACAACTCGAAAATTCGAGCTGAGGAGTCGGTGGAATCGAACATGAGTGCCCACCAGGCCTCGTCGTGGAACCACAGCTTGCTCTGGTGCTCATATCGGGTCGGCATCACATCCAGGCTGTCACCGAAGCTGGCGCCGACGTAGCTCCGCAGTGAGTACTCCTCGTCGGCGCTTGCGCTGGACCAGGGCGATGCGGCCCAGGTGACCATCTGGAGGATGAAGATGAGCGCGAGCGCCGCGACGCCGCCCTGTCTTGCCAGGGTCATCGGGACGGTCTGAGCTCATCGTTCAGGGCGCGATCGTCGGCGCTCAGGTCGGCTGGCCTCGTACTGGCCAGCGCCTGAGGCACGGAGGCCAGCGGCGCCGTTCGCTCAGTTGCCGCTCGCCACCAGCGCAGCGCGCGACGTTCATCAACGAGTACGACGCCGAGGATCTCATCGTCGAGGTAGTCAGCGGCCAGGCGGCGCACGCGGGCGGCCGGCGCTCCGTAGCGGACGACGAGAACGACTTGGACCGACCGCTGGGTTCCCAACAGGGAGTCCAGCGGCTCCGGACCGTCCACAAGTTCCAGCTCGGGCCTGGCCTCCTGCAACGGGTCGCCGGGGTTTTGGCGGCTCAAGCCCGCCTCGATCGCCTCGTGCAGCTTCGGGGACCCGGTTACCGAGACATTCCGGAGACGAGCCAGTGTGAGCGTCAACACGGCGATGAGGCGCTGTCGTACGGCGGCGGCCTCGGGTGCGCTTGCAAGCACGACTCGCCGGCCGACAAGCGGCAAGAGCGCCCGTGTGAGCGGCACCAACCCCAACATCTGGTGCGGATCAGGGATCTGGCCATCACCGGTGGCGGGCAGGATCACAGTGCCGATAACTGCCTCGCCTGCGGCAGACTCCGCGTCGGAGGGCTGGAGGACCGGACGGCGTACGGCGGCCAGCAATGCGATCATGCCAAGGCCGAACAGCGTCCCCGCGACGGCTCCAACGCCACCCGACGCCGATGCGGAGGGACCTTCGAGGGTCAGCTGGGTAGGGACAGTGGCCGGGCTGTGCACGTCAAAGAAACCGATGCTGCTGCCGCCCCTGTTAAGCTGGGTGACAAATGCCGCCGCCGCCTGGTCGGCCAAGCGCGCAGCCTCCAGACGCTGCTCGTCCCGGCCGAACACGACGAGGATGATGGAGTCCTCGGCGGGGATGAAGCCCACCCGATCGCCGATGAGCCCGTCCGCATTCGGGAGCCCGGCATTATCTGCGACCTGACGTGCCATTGCGTCGCTGGCGAAGACGGCCTGCCCGTACCGCGGCAGGGCCTGCGGTTGCACTTGCAATTGACGGGCCACCACGAGCGCTTCGGCTTGGTAGCGAGGAGTAGTGGCATTGAGAATCGGCAAGGCTACGCTTAGTCCCAACACGCATGCGATCACGACCAAAGCTTGGGTTCGCAGACCCCACAGCAGAATCGCGAACCACCGGGCACGTTCTTCGTTTGAGTGGCGCATCTGCCTCCCCCCGTGTACCAGCCGCAAGCGTCTCAGGAGTCAGCCCGAGCCATGGAATTTGGACTAGGATACCCCGAGGGCTTGAGCTGCGGTGCGTCAACGCCGGGCACGGGGACAGGAGGACGAAGTGCATCGCGGGACACTCAGGCGCCTTCGCCGCACCAGCGCATCGGGTCGCGGCCGCGAGGCATGACGAAAGTCCTCCTGGTCGGAAAGGGCGCCCCCGACCGGGGCGGCATTCCCAGCTTCATCCAGATGTTGCGCCAGAGCAGCTTGGCTGACACCTACGAAATGTCTTTTCTCAACGTTGCACACGGCGGAACCCCTGAGGGTGGCAAGCCGACAGCGGGTAACGTCATTCGCACCGTCCGTGACGCCTTTGCGGTACGGCGAGCCGCCCGCGGTCATGACGTCGTCCACATTCATTCGGCGATGGCGCCCGCGGTCACCGTGATCCGTGCGGCGCTCCTGGCGGCCGCCGCGCGCAGCCGAGGTGCGGCCGTGGTGGTCCATGTCCATGGTGGAAATGTCGAGTTCTGGCTGACCACGCGAATACGCCGGGCCTTGGTGAAGTTCGCGATGGCGCCGGCACAGCGCGTGGTCGCCGTCTGGACAGCCGGAGAGCGCGCCCTGACACAGGTGCTCCCTGCGACCCGGGTCCAAATGATTGACAACGGTGTCGACCTATCTCTGCACTCCATCCCGCGCGGCGAGCACAACCCCTTCCGAGTGCTGTATGTCGGGCTGCTTACTCCCCGCAAGGGCGTGCTGGACTTGCTGGAAGCCTCAAGCCTGCTCGCCGAACGCGGTTTTGACCACGAGTTATGGCTGCTGGGGGGCACGCCCGACGAGGGGCCCTCGGCTGAAGCCGAGGTCCGGGCCGCGCTAGACGGGCGAGCCAGGATCCTCGGCACCCGAGCGCCAGAGGAGATGCCCGGCGTCTACGCCGAGGCAGACCTCTTTTGCCTGCCCTCCTGGTGGGAGGCAATGCCGTTGTCTGTTCTGGAGGCGATGGCCAGCGGCTTGCCGGTCGTCGCCACCGACGTCGGTGACGTGTCGCGGCTGGTGCAGGACGGACACACCGGGTTCGTCGTACCCCCGCGTGATCCGGAAAAATTGGCTAGCGCCTTGGCGGAACTGCTGCGCGATCCGCAGCGTGCCCGCGCCATGGGCAGCGCTGGAAGGGCCCGAGCCGAGCAAGGGTTCTCCAGCACAGCGACCGTCCGCGAGGTGGCGCACCTATATGCAGAGCTGGAGCGAGACCGCCGATGACGATCCTCTGCTACCACTCAGTCCAGCCCGGATGGGCCTCTCCGCTGGCGGTGGATCCGGCCGACTTCGCTGAGCACTGCTCCTGGCTGGTTCGGCGTCGGCAAGTGCTGCCGCTGGACGAGGCCGTCGATCGGGTTGACCACCGGGGCCGGCTCCCGCGCGGATTTGCCGCGCTCACCTTCGACGACGGATTCGCCGCTCTGTACGAGCACGCTCTACCGGTTCTGCAGGGCTACAGGCTGCCGGCCACGGTGTTCCTTGTCGCTGCCACGTTGACCGCCACCGGACATCCCGTGGACTGGGTGGACACCCCTGGGGAAGCGCCGCTCCGTACGTTAACCCGCGATCAGGTCCTGCACATGCAGGAGGCCGGCGTCAGCTTCCAATCCCACAGCTACGCACACCACGATCTGACGCGGCTGAGCTTCGCTGACTGCGTTGCCGACCTACGACAGAGCCGGGAACTGCTCAGCGAGGTGCTCGGGCGCCCAGTCGGGCTGCTGGCCTATCCCCGAGGCCGGCACAACGCCCAGGTACGCGCCGCGGCCGCCCGCGCCGGCTACCGACATGCCTTCGGTTTGCCCGAGCGCGCAGAGCCGGCGGGGCCTTACTCCATCCCCAGGGTGGGGGTGTACCACGGCAACAGCACAACGACCGTCCGAGTGAAGAGCTCTCGGGGCTACTTTGCCGGGCGGACGGCTTCGGCGTTCCCAGTCGCACAGCGCATCGCGCGGCAGGCGTTGAGGCGCTAGCAGCCCTGGTGGCCGCCACAAGCGGTCACGTGGGCTGGCTGTTGCTCCCTTGCGCGCCACCCAGCGCGGCGCGCAGGCGCGCGACGGACTGGTCTGCTGCCTTTCGTAGTGAGTGCAGCAAATCCACGAGAAAGGGCAAGGGGTCACGCCGCGACAGCACGGCGTGCGTCAGCGGACCGGACAGAGACTTCGCCCAGCGCCTCGGCGTGAGCTCTCCCCGGCGCATGAAGTAAAGGGCGGACTGCATGTCCCGCCGGATGTCGATCCACTTCGTTCCGATGTACCTCTGCACTATGTTCTCAGGGAGCGGCAGACCTACTGCATCGCAGTACGCCGCGTAGAGCAGTTCCACGCCCCCCCCTTCGGCTATCGCGGACCGTCCGGTGGGTCGGCCGACGTTCGGCTCGATGATGAAGTGGCGCCCTGTGCGCACATCGCGCTTCATCTCAAGGTATGCGAGTCCATGGAAGCCCACGCCATGGAAGAGCCGGACCGTCTCGGCGAGCACCACATCGTTGTGGCACTCCTCCCCAAGACAGCTCGTGCCGGTGTGCGGCGGCCACTGACGCAGCTTGCGTGCGACGAAAGTGACTAGCGGTCGCGACGCAGCGTCGAAGTAGCCGTTGCACGAGAAGAGCTGATCCTCTCCCCCCTCGACCCACTCCTGCGCGATCAGGACATCTGCCCAACCCGCCACCCGGTCGTACACCTCAAGCAGATGATCAGGGTCGGACACTTGGAAGACCTTGGCACTGGTTCGAGCCTGCCAGCCGGCCGACTTGATCGGCGGCTTGATCACGCAGGGAAACACCAGCGACTCCGCAGCCAGCTCCGCATCCGCACGCTTCTCGATAACCATGGTGACGGGAACCGCCAACCCGTTGGCCTGGGCGTAGATCAAGAAGCTGAGCTTGTCCATCATCTGCACGACCACATCGTGTCCAGGCAGCAAGACGTGATACCAGGACTCGAGCCTCTTGCGGTGCAGGGAGATGAGCAGGACGCTCAGGTCCGTGCAAGGAAAGAGCACGGCCCGCTGTCCCAGCGAGGGACCCAGGCGCTCGAGCTCGACGATGAAGCCGTCACCCTTTACGTCTGCTGTCAGGATCTGCTCACACACACGCGTGCGGCAGGCGTAGTGCCGCCGGTTTCCGGCCAGGCCGATGACGGGTACGCCGTGGCGCGCGAGAGTCCTCGCCGTCTGTAGACCGGTCATGCAGTCCAGGCCGACGACCACGGCGCGAGGCGCGTCCGTCAACCCCGTCTCGCATCCCCGTCGACCTTCGAGCATGTATACACGTCAAATACCCTCTTCCTCCAAAGCGATGGCCTCTTTAGTTCCGACTAGCTCGAATATGTGGTCGACCGATGCGATGTGCGGGTCCACAGCCGCCGCTTTGCGCTCGAGCTGCAGGGTCTGAAGCGTCTGCTCCATGGCCTGAACCGCGGCGCGCATCGGATGGTTAGCCAGGATGACCATCTGGAAGCCCTTGTCGTACAACTCCTGATCGGTGTAGTCCGGGAATAGTGTTGGCACCGCCACCAAAGGGATCGAGCCCTTCCCCTTCCACTCGGTCATGAAGCCTTCGATCTCTGCGAGCGACTTGTCCTTCGAGTGGATGAGGATGGCGTCCGCGCCGGCCTCGGCGTAGGCGTCGGCGCGTTCACATGCAGCCTCTACGCCATGGCCTGCAATGAGCGCCTCCACCCGCGCGATGATCACGAACGAGTCGGACTCCTGGGCACTCTTACCCGCCCTGATCCGTCGTGCTTGCTCAGCGGCCGCGATCAGTTCTCGCTTGGACTCGCCGCTGTACAGACTGTTCCGTTTGGGGAAGAGGTTGTCCTCCAAACAGATACCAGCGATCCCGGCACGTTCGAACTCGACAACGGTTCGAACGACGTTGGACAGCCCACCGAAACCGTTGTCGCAGTCCGTGACTACCGGGAGGCTGGTAGCCGAGTCAATCCGGACCGACGCCGCCAACACCTCGCTCATGGTGGTGAGGTTGAGGTCGGGCACGGCGTGCGTCATGGTGGCAACACCGAATCCGCTCACCCAGACGGCATCGAAGCCGTACGTCTCGATCAGCTGCGCACTCATTGCATCATGCGCTCCCACCATCAGAACGGGAGCCGAGGCGCCTAAGCCTTCACGCAGCCGCGCCCGCTTCTTCTCTGCTCGGTTGCCGCTCTTCACAGTTCTCCCTCGTTGATCGTCATTTCCTGTTGGACCAGCTCGTCCGGGCGCAAGGTCTTCTCGAGCTCTCCTTGCTGGTGGGCCGCGACCAGCGCTACCACCCGCGCTCCGATAAGGCGCTGGGCGTCAAGGGCCATGGCGCCGATGTGCGGCGTCAGGACGACATTCGGCAGTTCGCCGAACGGCGAGATCGACCCCTCCCCTTCGCTCTCGTGTACGTCGATCGCCGCTCCGCGGAGCTTGCTGCCTTCCACGAGCTCCGCGTACAGCGCCTTCTCGTCGACAACTCCGCCGCGCGCCACGTTGATCAGGTACGAGCCCTGCTTCATGTGAGAAAGAACGCGAGCGTCCACCATGTGATGCGTCACGTGGTCCAACGGGACGTGGAGGCAGAGAAAATCGGCCTGGCTCACGACGGTCTCAAAGTCCGTCAACTCGATCCCGCGCGCCGCGAGAGCGGTGCTGATGGCATCCGACGGTACAGCGACACAGCCGATGGCCCGCATACCCCACGCGACGGCGAGTTCGCCGACCCGGCGTCCGATGTTGCCCACGCCAACGATGCCCAGCGTCTTGCCGGTGACCAACGGCCCGCCAAGCTGCGCCTTGGGCCAGTGGCCTTGACGAAGAAGGCGATCACCCAACGACACCTGTCGCACCAAGCTCAGCAGCAGGGCGAACGTGAACTCTGCAACTGGTTGCGCGGACGAACCCGGTACCCGCACGATACGGATGCCGCGACGAGTGGCGTGCTCGACGTCGACGTTGTCGAGGCCTGAACCAGCACGGACGAGCAGTCTGAGTTGAGGAGCCCGATCCATGACGGTGGCCGAAATCTGCACTCCGCTGCGGAAGATCAGCGCTTCACGGTCGTCGATCACAGAGCAGAGCTGTTCCTCGGTGCCGTTGAAAGCGCGCAGCACATCATGACTCCGCTCGAGCGCCTCGATCGCGGCATGGTCGATGGAGCTGGCCATGAGGATCTTCACGCACGCCTCTTTTCGACAAACTGGGTTATCAGGTGGGCTATCTCACGGGTGACATTATCTAGCGGCTTGTCGACATTCACGACAGCGAAGTTGGGAAACACGGCTCCAAGTTGCAGGTACTGGTGGCGGCGCTCCTCTAGCCACGACGGGCTGGCGTCGCCCTTTCGCTGGTATAGCACGTCACCCGGCGCGTCGAGACAGATCACCAGATCCGGTCTCGGATACAGGCGGCGCAGAACATATCCGTGGATCCTGGAATGTCGGGTGCGATTGCGGCCGGGTGAAACATCGTAGTGGTAATAGTCGGCGAAGAAGTGCCGATCGAAGACAACAATCGTGCCGCGGGCCAGATACCACATTGCGACCAACTGCCGGAAC
>JACCRC010000544.1 GCA_013813765.1 Deltaproteobacteria bacterium
GTACGCGGCTCGTCGACGCTGCCGACGGCAAGCCCGACGTCGACTTCTTCCGTTCGTTCTACAAGCGCGACGAGTCATCGGGTGGTCCTCACATGAACGGCTGGATCAACTGCCTGTTCCCGTTCGAGTGGAACTACGTCTCGAAGACGTTCGATCACCGCAACGAGTTTGCGGAGCGCTGGCACTGGCCCGCGCTCGACGTCGAGCACGCGGACATGGACCTCTACTGGCAAGGCGCGAAGCAGAAGGCGCTTCCACTCGGGTTGTCACGTGCGCCGCTCAGCTGGCGCGTGCTCGTGCCGCCCGCCGAATATCGGTACGAGCTGCTCGCCGGCTTCGTCGGCGTCTCGCAGGACTCCACCTCTCTCGCGCTGTGCGCCGAGATCGGCTGGGCCGTGCGCGCGACCTAGGTGTACGCTGCCGGCCGGAGGACCCATGCGAAGCTCTATTTTCACGATCGCGCTGTGCGCACTCGCAGCTGGCTGCGGTGACGACGGTGGCGGCACCAAGACGCCCGACGCATCGACGGCGATCGATGCGCCCGTTGCTGACGCGCCGCCGGGCAGCGCTCCCACGTGCGCCGACTACTGCACGAAGATCGCGGCGAACTGCACCGCGACGAACCAGCAGTACTCGAGCATGGCCACGTGCATGACGTCGTGTGCACTGTTCACACCGGGCGCGTCGAGCGACACCTCCGGCAACACGCTCGGCTGCCGCGTCTATCATGCGAACAACGCAGCGACCGGTCCCGGCGTTCACTGCCGCCACGCAGGTCCCGGTGGCGATGGTGTATGCGGCGCGAACTGCGACGGGTTCTGCACGATCGTGCAGGGCGCGTGCGCGGCGCAGACCGTGAAGCCATACGCCGACAAGCCCGCGTGCATGACCGCGTGCGGTGGCTTTGCGACCACGCCCCCATACAGCCAGTCGGTGCAGACCGGTAACAGCCTCTCGTGCCGCCTCTATCACGCGACGGCCGCCTCGTCGACGCCGAGCCCGCACTGCACCCACGTCACGCCGACCGGCGGGCCCTGCAGCTAGCGCCGGCGGCGCAGCGTGGTCGCGAGGTGCACGGCGTCGTAGCCGTACTTCTCCCGCACGCGATCGACGGCGTCCGCGCCTCCCGGTACAGGGCGCGCGAGCCCACCCGCTCGCACAGCGCCGACAGCACCTGACCGGCGGTGTCGGCCGTGGTCTCGACGAACGTGCGCTCGTTCGAGATCGTGCCCGACACCACGCCGCGGGGATCGTGCTCGCGAAACGCTGGACGCTGAAGCACGAGCGCGATGGCCGCACGCGGCGCTATCAGATCGATCGCGAACGGATGGCGCTCGTGACCGAGTGGCTCGGCTGGTTTGACACCTGAGTAACAGCTGCATGTAACGTTCTCGTGGCGCCTCGAGACCGCGATTGCAATCGAGCGCCGGTCCCGGCATTCAGGTGGCCATGAGGCTCGTTGCTGCGTTCCTGCTCGTCGTCTTCGGTGCCGGCACGAGCCGCGCCGACACGACCGCGGAGAACCTCGACAAGTACCACCGCCTTCGCCAGCGCCTGATCACCGAGTTCACCAGCGTCGGTGGTGGCCCCGGTCAGAGCCAGCCCGCGCCCGAGCGCAAGGACAGCACCGGCTGGATGAAGTGGGGCGACGGCACGATCGCGCTCGGCTTCTACCTCGGCGTGCTCGCATCCGAGCACTACATGCTGTCGAACCCGTCGAGGTTCCCCGCTGCGGACGGTGGTGATGCCGGCCAGCTCGACCGCACGCGGAACGAGCTCTACTACGCACTCGTCGCGCTCGAACGCCTCGATCGCAGCGCGGATGCGGCGTTCGAAGCTCCGTGCAGCACGAGCCCCGCACTCAACGGTTTCTTCCTGCGCGACGATGTACCCGCGAGCATCACGGCGCGGTTCCCGGGCATCACGACGATCGAGTCCGACTTCATCGATCCGACGCCGACCAACAAGGAAGAGAGCCAGGATCAGGTCTATCACCTGCAGCACGGGCTCGCGCTCGTCGTCGCGCTCGTACCGCCGACGGTCGTCGTGCAGAACAAGCCGCTGCGCGCGTTCGCGATCGAGCAGGCCGACCGCATCACGCGACACTTCGCGAAGGGCGACTGGATCATCCGCAATCCGGCGTGCGGCAATCGCGCCGTGAACCGCGGCGAGAACGCGCTCGGCTACTCGTACGGCGAAGCGATGGCGGCGAAGTACATCACCGCCGGCGCGGTCTCACCGACGCCGCCTGCACTGTCGATGACGGTCTGGAACACGCTCCGCCAGCCGAACAACCCGACGTACAACGACGAGGACAACCTCCACATGGCGCTGGCGATCATGGCCGTCGGCGATGGTTACGGCACGGACACGCCGCAGGTACTCGCGGCGCTCGCCGATACGCAGGAGTGGCCGATGTATCCGCTGCTCCATCGTACGTTGCATCCCGCGAGCCCCGGCTTCTGCACCACCGCACCAGCGGTGAACGCTCGCGCGCGCACGCAGCTCGACGAGCTTCCCGCCTCGGCGGATCCGACGTGCCCCGGTCCGAGCGGACCCGCGTCGCATGGCTTCACGACGCACAACCGCTACATCCGCGGCAAGTCGCAGGCGTACGTCGGGCCACAGGGCTGCGAGGACATCCGCTACCACGGCCTCGACTACATGCTTCTGCACAACCTCTACGCGATCGCGACGCCGGGCACCTGGAACGGCAGCCCGACCGCCGATCCGTGCGCGGCCCTTCCCGACGGTGCGGTCGACGCGGGCGTGCAGCCACCCGGTGGAGATGCTGGAACCACGGATCCGACCGATCCAGCCGGTTCACCCGCCGGTTGCGGTTGCCGCACGAGCACGCCCACCCCATGGCCGCTGCTCGTGGTCGCGCTCGCGTTCGTGCTGCGTCGCCGTCGCGGCGTTACAACTGGGGTGTGATGTATGACGCCGTCATGGAGACCACGCCATGAAGCTGCGAACCAGCAGCTTCGCGGTCGCGCTGTTCGCGTGCTCGTCGCCGCCGCACAAGCAAGAGCACCCGCGCGATCACCAGCACCAGCATGCGCATCACGGCGCGATGCCGCATCGCTTCGAGAACGCCGAGGCGTGGGCGAAGAAGTTCGATGATCCCGCGCGCGATGCGTGGCAGGAGCCCGATCGCGTGATCGGATCGCTCGCGCTGAGCCCGACGATGATGGTCGCCGACGTCGGTGCAGGCACCGGCTACTTCGCGGTTCGCCTCGCGCCGCTGGTCTCGCAGGTCGTGGCGACCGATGTGGAGGCCGACATGGTTCGCTACCTGGAGGAACGCGCGAAGCGTGAAGGCCTCACGAACATCCGCGCGGTGAAGACCCCCTACGACGACCCGACCCTGGCAGCGGCGAGCTTCGATCGCATCCTCGTCGTCGACGTGTGGCACCACCTCGGAGACCGCCGCGCGTATGCCGCGAAGCTCGCAGCCGCGCTGAAGCCCGATGGGTACGTGGCCATCGTCGACTTCAAGCTCGATGCGAAGCAAGGACCGCCTCCCCAGCACCGGCTCTCACCCGAGGCGGTGATCGCCGATCTCGCGTCCGCAGGCTCGAGGCGAGCGTCGCGCTCGAGCTCCAGGAGCAATACGTGATTCACGCGCGCAGACGCTCGCGCTGACCGTCGTCAGCGCACCTCGGTGCCCTTGTAGTTACCGACGGAGTCGTAGACGCGCACGGTGCGGAACTTCGGCCACTGCTTCATCAAGCTCATGCGCAGGTCGTGCGCCTCGCGCTTCTGCGCGAGCAGGATCTCGCTGACCTCGTCGATCTCGGCAGGAGTCGTCAGCGGTCCCGCGAACACGGTGTCGCCGCACACGAGGTACACCGCCTCGCCGGGATAGCGAATGCGCGTGAGAAAGCCGCAGCGATCGGTGGCGCTGTAGAGCGTGAGGTCACCGTCCTGCTTGCCGGCGGGTGGCTTGCCATCGCGGCTCGCACCGGGCTCGAACACGCGATCGACCATGAGCCCGTCGGCGTCGGAGAACAGGAGCTTCATGCAGCGCGACGCGTAGGTGTCGATGTCAGGCGTCTCGGTCATGCACTTCACGAACTCCGGCCGCCAGCGTTCGCGACGGCAACGCTCGATCTCCTCGGGTATGCCGGTGGTCTCACCGAGCAGCGATGCGGACCGGCGAGTCCGTGGACGTGCTCGCACCGATCTCGCTGAACAGCTGCGCGCCGTCTTGTCGGTAGACCGCGGCGCGCTCGGCGCCCAGAGCCTCGCGCAGGATTTTGCTCGCGATGTCGGCGACCTCCCGGCGAGTGGTCGCGCGGCGCGTCTGATCCGCGAGGCGGGCGAGCGCGCCGAGGTAGACGCGCGATTCGCGCGGGGCCTCGAGCGTCACCCGCGTCGACCCGGGCGGCGACATACCGAGGCCACCATCGCCGGGCACGTACTGGAGCGTGGTCTCGCCGATCATCAGCAGGTCGCCGGGAGCGAGGACCTGGGTGTCGATGGGCGAACCGTTGATCAACGTCGGGTTGCCGCCGCTGTGCGTGACGACGATCCGGTCATCTCGCAGCGCGAGGCGGCAGTGCTCTCGGCTGATCGTCGGATCCGCGAGCTTGTAGGTCGCCGCGGACCCGCGGCCGAGGACCCCGTCCTCGCCGATGGTGAGTCGGCTGCCCGCATCGGGCCCTGCGACGACAACCAGCTCGAACGGCACGCGGGCATGATAGCCCCGAGGAGCTGCACGCCGCGCTACAACTCCGGCATGAAGCTCCCTGCCCTGCTCCCCGCCCTGCTGCTCGCCTCCGCGTGCGGCGGTGGTCAGAGCTCCAACTTCCCGGTGGCCCCGACGGTTCCGGCCCCGCCGCCGGCGCCGGTCGTGACGAAGCCACCGGCCGAGGCTGTCGATCCGCACCTTGCCGCACGCGTCGCGTTCGAAAATCCGGGCGGCATGTGGATGCCGCAGCAGATGACGCTGCAGGGTCACGCGGCCGCGTTCCAGAAGCTCGGTGTCCAGATCGATCCGAAGACCCTCGCCGATCCGCTGTCGGCGCCGCTGAACGCGATCGTGCGGCTCAACAGCTGCTCGGCATCGCTGGTGTCGCCGGAGGGCCTGGTCGTGACGAACCACCACTGCGTGCAGGGCGCCCTGCAAATCAACTCGACGCCCGAAAACAACCTCGTCGAGAAGGGCTTCCTCGCGAAGACCCGCGCCGAGGAGCGCTCCGCCGGTCCCGCGGAGCGCGTATATGTCGCGCAGGCGTTCACCGACGTCACCACGGCCATCCGCAACGGCCTCGACACGATCGTGGATCCGGTCGCGCGCAAGGAGGAGTCGGAGAAGCGGATCAAGCAGCAGCTCGCGGCGTGCGAGAAGGACCGCCCAGGGATCCGGTGCAACGTCGCGACGTACTTCCGCACCGGCATGTACGTGCTGATCGAGGAGCTCGAGATTCGCGACGTCCGCCTCGTCTACGTGCCGGCGCGCTCGATCGGCAACTACGGCGGCGAGATCGACAACTGGAAGTGGCCGCGCCACACCGGCGACTTCGCGTTCTATCGCGCGTACGTGGGCAAGGACGGCAAGCCCGCGGACTTTTCCCCCGACAACGTCCCGTTCAAGCCGAAGCACCACCTGCGCGTGTCGGCTCAGGGCGTGCGGCCGAATGACTTCGTGATGATCGCCGGCTTTCCCGGGCGCACCACGCGCACGAAGACCGCGCTCGAGGTGAAGCACGACGTCGAGTGGTACTACCCGTACTTCATCGAGCTCGCGAAGCAGCGGTACGCACTCGCGGAGGCGCACCTGACCTCGCCCGGCGAGACCGCGATCAAGGCCGGCGTGCTGAAGCAGACCGTGCAGAACGGGCTCGAGAAGATCAGCGGCGTGCTGAAGGGCCTGACGTCAGGCGACCTGCTGCAGCGCAAGGCCACGCTCGATCAGCAGGCGATCGCGTGGGCAGCCGCGCCCGGGCGCGAGCGTCACAAGGCGGCGATCCAGAAGCTGCAGCAGCTGATCATCGAGGAGCAGCGCACGGCCCGCGCCGACTACGATCGCTCGTTCGCGTTCAGCAGCTCGCAGCTCCTCGGATCGGCGATCGGCATCACGCGCTGGAGCGAGGAGCGCACGAAGCCCGACGCCGCCCGCAAGCCGGGATATCAGGATCGCGATCTGCGGCCCGCGATCGCGTCGCACAAGCAGCTGACGAAGAAATTCGACGCCGTGCTCGATCGCGCGGCGCTGAGGCTCGCGCTCGTGCGTGCGCTGGGACTCCCGGCGGCGGATCGCCCGTGGTTGCCGATGCTCCTCGGCGTGAAGGCCACGCAGAAGCTCGACGAGGCCCTGATCGACAAGACGCTCGACGCCTGGTACGCCGAGACCAAGCTCGCTGACGAGAAGCTCCGCCTCGAGCTACTCGAGAAGGGAACGAAGGCCAGCATCAAGGCGTCGAAGGATCCCTTCGTACGTGCGGCCCAGCGCGTGTGGAAGCTCTACCTCGCGGAGGAGAAGCGCACGGATGCGATGACCGGCGAGCTGATGCTGGTCGCGCCGTTCTACGCCGACGCGATGCGCGAGGTCCTCGGCGGCCTGCTCGCACCCGACGCGAACTTCACGCTGCGCATCACCTACGGCACCGTCAAGCCGGCGAAGGCCGCGAGCTCGCCGCTCACCACGGGCTCGCAGATCCTGCAGAAGAACACCGGCAAGGAGCCGTTCGATGCGCCGGCGCCAATGCTCGCCGCGTTGCAGAAGAAGGAGTTCGGATCGTACGCCGGGCCCGACGGCGAGCTGCCGATCAACTTCCTCAGCGACCTCGATACCACCGGAGGCAACTCGGGCTCCGCTGTCCTCGACAACAAGGGCCAGCTCGTCGGGCTGAACTTCGACAGCACCATCGAGGGCGTGGCCTCCGACGTCGTGTTCGACGGCACGATGGTCCGCAAGATCCACGTCGACGCGCGCTACATGCTCTGGGTGATGGACAAGGTCGACAGCGCCGATCACCTCATCGAGGAGATGGGGCTCCGCCCGCGGTTGTGATCACGAACCTCGTCCGCCGTTCGCGGCAACTCCGCTGGATCAACGTCGCGGTCGTCAACCTGCGGTTCCTGATCGGCTTTGCGTTCATCCCCTCGGCGCTGAAGAAGCTGCTCGATCAACCGTTCACGGACCCGACGAACCACGGCCGATTCCACGACTTCCTCCACGCGTTCCACGCGACGGGATGGTTCTACTCGTTCGTCGGGGCGATGCAGATCACGGCCGCCGCCCTGCTGTTCACGCAGCGGTTCGCGACGATCGGCGCACTGCTCGCGCTGCCGATCCTCACGGCGATCACCGCGTTCTGCTGGAGCACGCAGGTCTATCCGACCGCGACGATCGCCACGATGATGTGGCTCGGGACGATCGGCCTCGTGCTGTGGGATCTCGACAAGTGGCGCGGCATCTTCGCGCGCGATGATCGGTCGCACGAGATCCGCACCACGCCCATCACGGCTCGCATCGATCTGAGGCTGTGGGCATATTGCGGCGTCGCGATGTTCGTCGTGTACCTCGGCAGCTCGCTGATCCACGGCGGCGTGTACCGCCCGCGCGGCATCGAGCTCGACAAGCCCGCGTTCTACGTGCTCCCTGCCGTGATGCTGCTACCGATCGTCACGTTCATCATCGATCAACGGCGCGCGCGGCGGGATTCCTAGCTCGGCACGTACCTCGTCGAGCGGACGCGCGACGTGCGGCCAGAAGTCCCACTCGGTGATGTCGACCTTGGTGGCGAGACCGCGCTCGTACGCGCGAGCGGCGCGCCTCGCATCGAACGCTCCGGTGTGCAGCCCCAGGTAGTCGTCTCCGAGTACCGGGACGCCGAGGTGGAACATCATCGTGACCGAGAAGATCAGGAAGAACGGATCACGGCGCATGAAACCCGCCTCGAAGGCGGCCTGCTCGATCTCGCCGGTCGGATCCGTACCGTGATCGCCCAGGATATGGCCGATGTCGTGCACCACCTGCCACTCGAAGCCGTGCGACTCGCCCGGCATCGCGAACCTCCGCTCGGTGCAGTGCTCCCAGTACGTACGCCCAAGGGTGCCTTCCGGCAGCAGACCGAGCTGCTTGTACTTCCATGCGAGGTCCGGGTCGGTCGCCATGCCGAAGCGAGGCGCGATCGCCTTCCACACGCCCTTGAGACCTGCCTTCTCCCACGCCTCCTTGACCACGCGCGTGCCGAAGAAGCCGCGCCGGAGCAGATCGAGCTTCATGCGCATGTGGTGTCCATCGATGAACTGATGGAGGTTCTTGAGGCGTGGCTCGTCGATCGACCACGCCTTGGCGAATCGATCGATCACCGCGAGCTCCTCCGGATCGATCGTCTGATCCATCAGCGCCATCAGCATCATCACCTCGATGAGGCGAGTGCGGTGTGCGTCATCGGCGAGCACCTCGCCGGCGGCGGCGGGTTCGATCGGCTCGAGCTCGCCGTGCGGTACCTTCACCCGGAGCACGCTCGCGGCCGCAGCGAGCAACTCGCTCTCGGACTCGGCGAGGCCGCGGCTCGCGACCGCGACCATCCTGAGACAGCGCAACACGACGTTCGCGACGTCGGGGGGTACCTGCGTGAATGATGTCGTCGGCATTTCGCTACCTCCAGATTACGCCCGTCGGGCTCCGAGCGCTTCGACCTTCGTCAACCAGCGTGCACGCCGCTCGGGGGTCGAGAGCCGCATGATTCCGAGCGCGGTCCCGCGGATCGGCGCGACTCCGCAGTAGTAGAGCGTCACCCACTTCAGCGCGTTCCACGACGGCCGCCCGGCCAGCCACCACAGGAGCCGGGGAGTATCGAGCGTGTAGATGATGCGCGCCGACCGGCCCGCAAGCAGCTTGTCGCGGTGATACGCAGAGCCCGGGCGCTTCCTGAAGAAGAAGCCCGGCAGGAACACCCGATCCAGGAAGCCCTTCATGATCGCGGGCACAGCCCCCCACCACACCGGGTGAATCACCACGAGGTGGTTCGCCCAGCGGATCAGCTCCTGCGCGCGGAGCAGATCGGGCTCGAGCTCGGTCCGCTGGCGATAGCCGTACTCGAGGTTTGGTGTGAACGAGAGGTCGCGGATCACCAGATCCTCGACGGCCGCCCCCGACGCGAGCGCACCGCGCTTGTAGGCGTCGTGCAGCGCGAAGCAGAAGCTCTCCCTGTCGGGGTGACCGTTGAGGATCACGATCCGGTCGCGCTTCACCCCACCAGCGTGCGTGCGTCGCTGCGGCGCGTGAAGGGACCACGGTCGCCATCCTCTTGACTTTGGCCGCCACGGCGGCGATCCGTGGGCGATGGCCACCGTGCTCGTTGCGCTGACGCGCTCGCTGCTCGATGCCTCCGCCGCGGCCGGGCTCGACGCTGCGGCACTCCGCGCGGCGGCATCGGTTGGACCGCAGGAGCTCGATGATGTCGACGCCCGGATCCCGCTCGAGACCCACGCACGACTATGGGAAGCGATCGCGGCGACGGGCGGCGACATCGGGCTCGCGATCGGAGAGCGCATCGGCGCACGCACGCTCGGTGTCGTCGGCTACGCGATGCAGCGCGCCAGCACGGTCGCCGAGGCGCTGCTCTGCATGCAGCGGTTCCGTCCCGTCGTGCTCGAGGACGCGATCCCGAGCCTGCGCTTCGAGGCCGGGCTCGCGATCCTGTGCAACACCCTTCCACCTCGGTTCGCGAAGCTCCGCCATCCCGCGGAGGCACAGCTCGCCGGCTCCCTCGCCGTGCTCCGGGCGTTTGCCGGGGAGCGCATCGTTCCCGGCCGCGTGACGTTCCAGCATGCCCGGCCGGTCGACACGCGCCGCCACGAGGAGGTGTTCGGATGCGCGCCCTCGTTCGACGCCCCGGCGACAGAGCTCGGGTTCGACGCCGCGATCCTCGCGCGCCCACTCTCGGATGCGGACCCTGATCTCCATCGCTACCTGGTGACCCGCGCGAGCGAGCTGCTCGACGAGGTCGGGTGCACGACCTGGCGGCTGCGAACGCAGCGCGCGATCGCCGATCGCCTCGCGCAGGGCGAGCCCAGTCTCGACGATATCGCCCGCGCGCTCGGCACCAGCGGACGCACGCTGCACCGCCGGCTGCGCGACGAGCAGACCAGCTTCGCCGAGGTGCTGAGCGACCAGCGCCACCACTCCGCGCTGCAACTGCTGCGCGACCCGGCGCTCGCCGTGTATCAGGTCGCGCACCTCCTCGGCTACTCGGAGAACGCCGCGTTCACGCGCGCGTTTCGCCGCTGGACCGGCGAGACTCCCGAGAGCTGGCGCGATCGCGCGAAGTGATCTGATGACGTTCCCCGACTGGTTCGTACCGATGGCAGCGACGCTCACGCAGGAGCGCTTCGCGGGTCCGGACTGGACGTTCGAGCGCAAGTACGACGGGATCCGGCTGATCACCTTCAAGCGCGGCCTGGACGTGAAGCAGTACTCGCGCAACCACCTGCCGCAGAACGTGCCTGCGATCGCCGCCGCGATCGCGAAGCTCCCGCACGAGGAGCTGATCGTCGACGGCGAGCTCAGCTGGGATCAGCGCGACTACCACGTGTTCGACATCCTCTGGCGCGACGGGCGTGACCTGCGTGGGCTACCACTGGAAGCGCGCCGCGCCGAGCTCGCGACGCTGCCACTCGAGCATCCGCTGCAACGAACCGAGATCGTCGATGGGCCGGAGCCATGGGAGCGCGCGCGCACGGAAGGCTGGGAGGGCGTGATCGCGAAGCGACGCGATTCGGTCTACGAGCATCGCCGATCGCGCAGCTGGCTCAAGATGAAGATCGAGGCGAGTCAGGAGCTCGTCATCGGGGGCTTCACGGATCCGCAGGGCAAGCGCGTGGGCCTGGGTGCGCTGCTGGTCGGTTACTACGAGGGCGGCGACTTCCTGTATGCAGGCAAGGTCGGCACCGGGCTCGACACGAAGTTGCTCGTGGATCTACGACAGCGCCTGGACGCACTCGCGTTGCCGCAGTCTCCGTTCACGGTCGCGACGGACCTGCCGCGCCTGAGGGTCCACTGGGTCCGGCCCGAGATCGTCGTCCAGGTTGGCTTCATGGAATGGACCGGGCACGGCAAGCTCCGCCACCCGCGCCTGATCGGAATCCGCGCGGACAAGTCGGCGCGCGATGTCACCCGCGAGCGGTGATCACAGCAGGAAGTAGATCGCGCAGATCCCGACGAGCAACAACACCGAGAAGCTGGCGAGGATCGTCGCGGCGCTCGACGCTCGTACCGGGGCCGCGGCCGCGGTCGGTGCCGCGGCGAGGTTGGCGCGTGGCATCCGCGGCGCCTCGAGCGACACCGCCTTCGATCCGGAGACCTCGGGGAGCCTCAGGCGGATCGCCATCGGCAGCATCGCGATCTCCTCGGCGCTGAGCTGCTCGACAACCTGCGTGGAGAGCGACGGGCTCGCGCCGATGCCTTGCCCGCTATCGAGGCGCGCTCGAACCTCGGCGACCGTCCGCGCCGCCCTCTGCTCGGGAATCGCGAGCGAACGAACGTCGGTCTTCGCGCGTGGCAGTGCGGGCATCGACGTGCGCGCGCGGCGCGGGGGCTCCACGGCTGGCAGCAGGGCGGCGACCTGCGAGAACGGACGAGCGTACTTCCTGTTCGCGCGCGGGCCCTCGCTCGGCGGCGTGATCGACGCTGGCGTTAGTGGCCTGAGCATCGCGGACACCGCGGTCGTCAGCAGCTCGTCCCAGTCGACGTTGTTGAAGAGGTGCGGCACGCCATTGGAGAGCGCCTCGCTGGGCGTCGTCGTGGTGGCCAGCTCGGCGAGCTCCGTGGCGGCCGCCTGGAGCTCCTCGGCCGTCGCCGCTGCTTCGGCCGCCGCTCGCTTCGCCGCCTTCTTCGCCGCCCTCGCCGTCTTGCGGTTGCTGCGCACCCGTCCCCGGCCAGGCAGGTTCGCCGCAGACGTTGGAGCCGCCTCCGACACGGCCTGCGCGCGCCCGAGGGCCTCCTGGATATCCGAGATCCGCGCTCGCGTCGTGATCTGCTGCTCCTCTGCCGGCGTCATCGTGTTCAGCAGGCGGTACAGCTCGTCGCGATTGATGCGTTCCGTGGTCTCGTGCTGCGCGCGGTTCATGGCGAACCACGGACTGCAGCTCGTGTGCCCCGGCTCGGACAACGTGCGACGGCGCAAAGGTGCATCGCCCATCGGGTAAGCACAGGTCGCATACGAGGATTCCACGTGCTCCGCCGACACAGCGCGTGGCCGAGCGCGTGGGTTTCCCGCGATCTCGTTCGCGACCGTCACAACGGGCGGGAGGTGGGTCTACGCACCATGTCGGACACTGGTACCGTCGGATGATGTCTCGGGCGTGGGTGACAACGCTGGCCGTGGGGATCCTCCTGCTCGCCGCGTTCGGTGTGGTCGTCGAGCCCTACTGGCCCGGTCTCTCGGCGCACGCGTGGTGGGAAATCGCGCTCGTCATCACGCTCGGCGCGTATGGCGCATGCTTCGCCGCTGTCTCGATTCCGCGAATCGTCGATCCGCGGCTGAGCATTCCGTTGCTCGCGTGGATCCTGATCGCTGTCGGCTATACCGCCGGCGCGTTCCGGCGCGCCGAGCGCCGGCGAGAGATGCACGACCACGAGCTCGAGGTCCGAGCGTTTGGCCCCGGCGATGACCGCAAGCACATGGGGCGCGGCTGGGCGATCTTCGCGACGCTCTTTGCGTTCGGCATGATCGCGAGCAGCGTCGCGCTCGTTCGCTACTTCGCCTCGCGGCCCGTTGACCCGACAGCGGCGACCACGCGGCAAGCACCACCGAGGTCAGCCGCTGCGCCAGCGCCGGCCGCGGCACCTCGCGTGCCCACGAACATTCTCGACGTCGGCGACCTCCCAGGAGCGATCGCGTTCGCCCTGCCGAGCATGACGGACGATCGGCGCGCGCCGAACGTGGGTGCGAAGCTCCTCGCCCGATGGGGCACCGCGAAGCTGACGTGGACCGAGGTCGTGCCTCCGACCAACGAGACCTCGCTCGAGCTGGCAGAGAAGGACCCGTCGCAAGCGTGGGGCAAGCGGCTCTGCGCGAGCGGCACGCTCGCCCGGATCGAGAAGCTGACCATCGACGGGACCGAGCTGCACTCGGCGCGGCTCGTGACGAAGACCGGCGACGCGCTCGAGCTGTACGTGGTCGGTAACACCGGGACCCTCGTGAAGCGCAAGCCCGCGCGCTTCTGCGGCGTCGTGACCGGGCGCCTCGACGTCGCAGGCAAGCCGGCGACCTTCGCGGTCGGCATGTTCGAGATCAGAGCACGTTGAACGCTGCGACTTCTTCGCAAGCCCGTGGAACGCGGCCTGCAACGTCTCCGGTCATGCTTCAAACACTCATCAGCATGTTCATGGGTCGCCGCCGCGGTGGTATCGCTGGAATGTTCGATCGCCGCCGGCACGGCGGAGCGGTTGGTGCGGTGAACGCACACCGTGGTGCGTCTGCGCTCGGGACGATCGCGACGATCGCCGCACCGTTTGTGATCAAGAAGTTGATGGCGAAGCGCAGCCAGCGCGCGGCGCAACGTCAGACCGTCTAACGACTGACGACCGCCGCCAGCTGGCGCAGCCCCGCGGGAACCGGATGGCGGCTTTCGGGCCGGGGCTTCGCGGCAAACCGCGCGAGGAGCTCGTCGCCGACCGCTTGAGCGGCAGCGAGCGCGAGCTCCTTGTCACCGTAGGTCTCCATGAGCTCCTCGTACGTCGCCTCGATGATCTCACCGATCGAAATCTGAACGGTTTGCATGGCACGGACACTCATCAAGTCCCGTGCCATGAACTGTCCGGAACGCGGACGAATCATTTCGATCACATGATCGATCGTGGGGTCTGGAGGCGGCGGGTCCTGCGCTCACCATGTGGCGACTCCAGTGATCGCTGGTGCGTATTCGCACGGCAGGATCCGGCAAGCCCGCCGTTTGTCGACCGGTTTCCGGCCGCCCGTGGTACTCGCGTCGCATGCGCTTCGTACCGTTGGCGGTGATGATCCTGGTTGCGTGTGACGGCGGCGGTAAGACGCCCCCGGATGCGAAGCACGTCGACGCGTCGGGCACGATCGACGCCCCGATGATCGACGCCCCGATGATCGACGCCCCGACGGTCGACGCCCCGATGATCGACGCGCCGGTCTCGATGGACATCACCACGGCCTGCATGCACGCGTGCGACAAGCTCGGAACCTGCCTCGGCGAACCCGTCGAGGCGCAGTGCTACTCCGACTGCGCCGCCGACCTCGGCGACTGCACGATGCAGCAGGTGATGGATGTCGATCAATGCACCCAGCTCGCCTGCGGCAACATGGGCGACGCGATCATGACCTGCCTCGAAGCGATCGCCTGTGTGATGGGCTGAGCGCGCCTCGCCGCAGTAGCGATCTGCCTCCATACTGTCCTCCGCCGTGTGGTTCATCTACGTTGCCGCCGGCCTCGCTCTGCTCGCAGCGAGCGGAATCTATGCGCGTCGCCGCATCGCCGCATCGCTCGCGCACTTCGGTGTGAGAACCCGGACGATCCGGATCGTGCGCTGGGCGATCATCTGGCTCCTCTTTGGCTTCCCGCTGCTGATGATCCTGTCGGTGGTCATCAGCCTCGCCCTGGGCCGCTCCTCGTTCCCGCGGTTCGACGGCATGCTGGGCGCGTGGTTGCTCGGCATTCCGTTCCTGTGGGCGGTGCTCGTCGTCATGCAGTCCGTGATCTGGCTGATCGCCATCGACATCGCGCACGCGGTCGTTCGCCGCCGGCGCGGGCAGGCGACCGCGGCGCGCATGCGTGCCATCGCGGTGCTGGTCGTGATCGGCGCGTTTGCGATCTACATCCCCGTTCGCGTGATCGCGGAGAGAAACGAGCTGCGGATGCGCACGCATGCTGTCGGCGCGGCGACGGCCGGCTCGACACCATTCCGGATCGCGTTCATCGCGGACGTGCAGCAGGACGTTCACTTCGACGCCGAGCGTGCGCGGGAGGTCTACGACCGGGTCAACGCTGGCAAGCCCGATGTCGTGCTCTCGGGCGGGGATTGGATCAACACCGGCCCGGAGCACATCGAGGCTGCGGCGGAGACTGCGGCCGCGCTCACGAGCCGCCTCGGAACGTTCTCCGTGCGCGGCGATCACGAGCACTTCGCGTACATCGACCGCGAGCGCAGCGTGGGTGAGGTCGAGGCCGCGCTGCGCCGGCACCACATCCAGATGTTGAACAACGAGGTGCGGTGGTTCGAGCACAACGGCAAGCGCATCGCCGTGGCGTTCCTCAACTACAACTACATCTTTCGCTCGAAGGACGACGCGATCGACAAGCTCCTCGGCGGCCTCTCGGGCGCGGATTACAAGATCCTCGTCACGCACCAGCTGGATCGCCGGCTCGCCTCACACCTCGAGAACAAGGTCGATCTCGTGCTCGCTGCACACACTCACGGCGGTCAGATCAACCCGGTCGTCGGGCTCGTGCACGTCAGCCTCGCCCGCGTCGAGACAGCCTACGTCGATGGCCGCTACCAGCTCGGAGACACCACGATCATCGTCACCGCCGGCGTCGGGTACTCGCTGATCCCGATCCGCTACGCCTCGCCCGGCTCGGTGGAGCTGATCGAGCTGGGACTCTAGAACTTCGGGACCGCGACGCACGTGCCGTTCTCGCAAGCCGACGCGAACAGCTGACACGGCGAGCAGCGCACGCTGAGATCGGGCTCCGGGCACTGCAGCTTCGCGAGCGACTCGTCGAACTTTGCCATGTCGCGAGACGCGATCGCCTCGGTCGCGCACGCGCACGGATCGCAGCCCGCGCGCTTCACCACCACGCAGTCGGTCGACGCGGTGCAGCTGCGATCGAACCCGGCGGGATCCACCGTGGGCCCGACCGGCTTCGCGACCACTGGATCCGGAGTCCTCGGCGGGGGTGGTTTGCTGCTCGCCTTGTTGGAGGACGAGTCGCACGAGGCGAGCAGCAGCAGCAGCAGCACGACGGCCCGAGACATCGAGCGAGTGTATACGCTCGCGCGACGCCTGGAGGGCCGTGCGTAGGCGCTCGGTCGCGGGTTCTGTGCCATCGATATCCAGTAGTTCCCGCTGGCGTGGCTCTTGGATATGGTGCGGCCATGCGGCCAGGCCTGGAAGGCATCTCGATCCTCGTGCTGGAGGACGATCGCGACACGATGGAGCTGTTCGCGGGGTCGTTGCGCAAGCTCGGCGGCGACGTCCGTGCGACCTCCAACGCCGCCGCGGCGCTGGACATCCTCGCGAGCTGGGAGCCCGACGTGATCCTCTGCGATCTGCACCTCGCAGGAAGCGATGGCTATGCGTTCCTGGAATCGCTGCGCGCGCTCGGTGCGCATCGAACGACGCCGGTGATCGCGATCAGCGCGAGTCATCCGGTGATCGAGCGCGAACGCGCGCTGCAGGCGGGCTTCGCCGACTACGTCGTGAAGCCGACGCGGATCTCCGAGATCGCTGCCGTGATCACGACGTGCACCACAGCGGCCTGAGCCTGCGACTAGCGGACCAGTTGCGCGCTGATCCAGAACCGGCCGAGTCCGCGAACAGGTCGCGAATGAGCACGGGGTGAAGTAGCTCAGCGGTCGAGGCGCGGCACGGCGACCTTCGCGCCGAGCTTGTAGAGCGTGACGTCGGGCGGAACCTGCACCGCCGTGCAGCCGGTCGTCTGCATCTGGAAGTACGAGACCTGGGTGACAGCGTCGCCGGTCTCGTACGCGGCGTCGTACTCGACGTGGTCGCAGGCATCGCGGGCGTGGTGCACCGTGAAGACCAGCGGCGGTTTCTCGCCGGTCCAGAACAGAACCGGAGTCTTGCAGCTCGCGTCGCTGAAGGTGTCCTTCGTCTCACCGAACGAGGACACGCAGCGCGCCCCGTCCGCGAGCTCGCGCGGGTAGCATGCCTCGTCCTGCTCGGTATCGACGAAGCCGCGAGAAGCAGCGAGCGACCTGCCCTCGCCATCGACCCAGCGCTCGGCGCGTACTCGCCCGGTGCCTTCGCTCACGGATGACATCGGAGCGAACGACTCGTTCGGGATCGGCGCGCCTTCGAGCCAGAACGTCTCGTCGTCGATCGGGACCTCCGTCGTGCATGTGACCGAGCTCGAGTTGCGCCGGTACACGCTTCCAACGGGAAGCTGCGCACCGATCTCGAGCAGCTCCGAGCCGAACGGACTTCCGTGGCCGACCACCGCCGTCGGCAGGTGACACGGGCGGGCGTCCGACAGATCAGCAGCGGCATTGTTCATGGTGCAGCCCGCATCGCTGAACAGAAAGTCGTAGTGCAACGCGATCTCGACCGGCTTGCACGTCGTCGATAGTCCCGTTGGCCCGCACTCGCCGTTGCGCCGCGTATCCCAGACCCCATCGAACAGCGCGCTGCCGTCGTCTCCGACGAGCACGTACGGAGCGAGGCGCGCGTCGCCCCGCACCGCGAGTGTGGCCCCGACAAACTCGTCCGGAGGACGCTCCGCACCGAGCTGGTGCGCCTGGTACCCGCTCTCCAGCACGTGCGGCCTACAGGCGCCATCGAACGACTTGCTGAACACCGTCGCCGCATGAACGCCACCGACCTCGTGAATCGGACGCGACAAGCTGCGACCGCAGCCCGGCGTTGCACGCGCTGGACCGAATGCGAACGCCGGCGCGGGTCTGCAAACCGGTACCGTCACCAGCGACCCCGTACATGCGGCGTCGCCGTAGACGAGGCTCTGGTTCGCGGGAGTTGGCATGCAACGAAATCGACCGTCCGTGGCGAGGTCGAAGGTGCACTCGACGCGAAGCTCGCGATCGAACCATGCGCGGAAGATGCGCGCGCCGCCACCTGCATCCCAGAACCGCGCTTCGAGCCGCGTGCCACTGCTGACGCCGTAGGTCTCGGGCGCAGGGAGGTTGTCACCGCACGCGGCGAGCGCTGCCGACACCAGCCCCAGCCAATGGCTTCTCACCGGATGATAGTACCGCCAGGTGGCGCGCGACGGCTGCGACTGACCACCGGCGTGCGCCGCGGTCGCACCGAGCGACGATGCGCAGATTTCTCGGCGGGAGCTGCCTGGAAGCGCGAATCCCGGGGGCATGGATGCTGCACGTCGCGGGCGACGACGTATCGCGGTTTCACGTTCGCAACAGGAGAAAGCACCATGGGCAGCAAGCACGAGAAGGTTTTGATCGGCGTCTTCCACACCGCAGGCGACGCGCGCCGCGCGATTCACGCGCTGCGTGACGCTGGGTTCTCCGACAAGAAGGTCGGACTCCTCACCCACGACAAGGATGGAGATCCCGATGTGAAGTCGTTCAAGGATCTCGAGGGCAACAACGCGGGCAAGGGCCTGGCGATCGGCGCGGCCGCCGGTGCCGGCGGCGGTGCCCTCTGGGCCCTCGGCATCGCCGCGGGATTGCTGCCCGCGATCGGACCCGTGATCGCCGGTGGCATTCTCGCCGCGGTCGCTGCGAGCGCCGGAGCCGGCGCTGCGGCGGGCGCGCTCGTCGGCACCCTGACGGGTCTCGGCGTGAGCGACGAGGAGTCGGCTTACTACGACGACGAGTTCAAGAAGGGCCGTACGATCGTGGTCGTGCAGAGCGATGACCGCGCCGCCGACGCGTACCAGATCCTGACGAGCAACAACTCGCAGAATCCGCACATGGTCGCGCCGGAGCTGCTCACCGGCAAGCCGCTTCGCACCTAGGCGCGCTCGTTCACGAAGTAGAGGTCTCGCGCGGACGACGAGTCGCCCGCTAGCCGACCGTCGGGCTCGATCACGTCGCGAACCGTGAACCCGGCGGTGGCGAGTGCGCGACGCTCGTACGCCTGAGTCACGTAGCACGTGAACAGCGAGTACTCGTGCGCGCCGTCGAGGATGAACGCCACATCCGAACCGACGCGCTGCTGGTGCTCGAGCTTCCTGAAGTTGCGATACGCGCGCACGTTCGCGGCGAGTCCGCGAACGACCGCAGCGGCCGCACGCGCGGGGCGCGACACGTGGAGTTGCGGCAGTGACGCCGCGAACCGCGAACGTGCGTCGCCTCCGCGTGCGGCCAGGTTGTGCGTCGAGTACACGAACAGGCCGCCCCGCGCGAGCACCCGGTGCGCCTCACCGAGGATTCGCGGACGATGGTCGGGATCGACGTAATCGATCCCGTTGAAGCTGAACAGGACGAACGAGAACTCGCCGTCGGCGAACGGCAGCTCGCGCGCGTCGGCCTGTCGCAGGTCGCGATTCGGGTGCTGCCGGCGCGCGGCCGCGACCATGTTCGGCATGTAATCGATGCCGCTGTAGCTCGCAGCAAACGGCGCGAGGAACGGCACGGTCCGCCCCGTGCCGATTCCAATATCGAGGACCTTGCCACCGGCGATCTTCGACCAGCAAGTCCCCAGCACGCGGACCTCGGCCGGTGTGATGTACCGCCGCGCGGTATAGGTAGCGACCACCTCGGGGCTGTTCCAGGTGCGCTCGTTTACCGCGACATCGATCGACACTGACGACCAGGTTACTCGAAAAGCCGCACCAGGTATGGTGCGGCGATGCGTCGCCTTGCCCTCCTCCTCCTCGTCGTTGCCTGCAGCAAGGAGTCATCGAAGCCGTCGACCGGCTCCTCTTCGTCACCGCCGCCCTCTCCCGCTCCCGCTCCCGCGGTCGCTCCTGCGCCGGCAGCACCGGCGTGCGACCTCACGGGAACGTATCGCCTCCGGTATCACTCCAACGGCTCCGAGGGCTGGTGGCTCCGGCTCACGGTAGTCGGCAAGGACGTGAAGCTCGGCGACTACCTCCGGATGCTCGGCCTCGACGAGGCGAGCCCGGTGACCACGGTCCTGGATGACAAGGCCTGCACGCTCACGATCACGAAGGCCACGAAGCAGGCCGGAGACCTCAAGATCGCGCTCGCGATCGACGGCTCCAAGGTCACCGGCACGGTCACCCGTACTGCGAACGCCGGCAACGACGGCGCCACGACGCCGATCGCCGGCCTCCGCGAGACCGCGCCGCCGAAGATCCCCGCCTGCATCCGTCCCGGCATCTACGAGCTCAGGGTCGCGAACGTCAAGAAGTGGATCACCGAAGGCTCGCCGCGGATGGGTACGTGCAAGTCGATGCAGCACATGGCGCTCACCCACGTACGCGTCCAGCTGCTCGGCGACACGCTCTACATCGACGAAGGGTCCAGCGGCCCTCCCTACCAGCAGGGCTTCGGTCGCGCGGAGGTGACGCGCACCAGCGAGTGCGAAGCCACGCTCGTGCTCGGGGTTCAGGACTTCGACCTCACCGAGTCCAAGATCACGTTCGCTGGCGACAAGATCACCGGCAAGACCACGGCCTTCAAGTACGAGATCTTCGAGGACGGGACCGACGGCGAGAACCTGTGGACCTGCTCGACGAAGGAAGGCGACGTGATCGGGACCCGCGTCGGAGACGACTAGTCCCGCGTCAGCGCGCGCCGGATGCGTCCCAGCTTCGGGCGAACGATGTGGCGCGCCGCGTACGCGAGCGTGCCGAGCACGTCGTTGCGGTAGATGCGGACCTGCACGCGCTGGTGCGTGAGGTCCGTCCAGCAGCGCTTCGAGTCGCACTCGGTGCCGCACAGATCGATCTCGGTGCGTCCACGTGCGAGCGCGTCGAGCGCGAAGTGATAGACGACGAGGTGCCCGGCGCCCTGCTTCTGAAACTCGGGATCGTAGCCGGTCTTCAGCAGGTAACAGGTGTGCTCGGTCTCGGCGGCGAGCTGCACGGCGATGCGCTTGTCCCCGGAGCGCAAGAAGCACAGCGAGAGCTGACCGGTCCGGGCGAGCTCGACGATGAGCTCGCCGTAGAAGCGCGTCGTCGCGTTGGAGGACGCGATCGAGGTTCCCTCGCACTCCTTCCATCCCGAGCTCTCGAGGCGGAAGAGGTCGTGAACTGCTTCGGCATCGTATGTCGTGATGCGCTCGAAGTTGAGGTCGGGGATCTTCTTCGCGCGCTTGCGCAGCTGGCGCCGAAACTCCTTGTCGAGCCTATCCTCGAAGCCGTCGAGCAAGAAGTACGGCGCACGCGACGTCGGCTGGACGACCACGTGAAAGCCATCGCTGCGGGCTAGCTCCGGCAGCACGCGAACGAGCGGCGATTCCTCGGACACGCCGTCGAGACACATGGAACGCCAGCTCTTGTCGGCGACGAGCTCCTTCCAGAGCAGCGGCAGTGCTTCTGGATCGCCGACCATGTCGAACCGCGGGCTCTGGTCGCTGCGCAACGCGACCAGCTCGTGTCCATGACGGATGAGCGGCAGCAGCGCTCGCGCATCGCCATTGCGCGCACCGAGCAGCAGCGTTCGATCGGTACCGAGCAAGCGCTCGGTGATCTCGAAGAACGCCGGCGCGAGAAACGGCGCGGCGTGCGAGATCCCCTGCCACTCCTCCCATGCGCCCACGCGCGTCGGGCTCTCGATCGGCAGGGAGCGAGCGCTGGTGTCATCGCCGTACTCGCCAGATCGCGCGGTTGGCTGCATGCAGGCGAGCAGCTGCGAACCGGATGCCACGGACGGGTGGCGCGTAGAGTTACTTGCTCTCGGTGAACACGTACTCGTGCTGGGCATCCCGGAACGTCAACGTGCGCTTGCCGCCGGTCTCGCCCACGACGAAGTCGACACCCTCGAAGCCCGGAACGATGGTCAGGAACGAGACCGTACCGTCCGGGTTCTTGCGCGATGCCATCGGTGACTTCCACTCTCCGACGTCGAAGACGGTCCTGTCACCGGTCCTGGTGACGGTGATCTCGCCGAGCGGGCCGTTCGTGTACCTCGCGGCGAGCTTTGCCGAGGCTTCCTTGTCCGCGGGGACCGTCAACAGCTTGCGCTCGGCAGCGATCCGCTCCTGCATCGCCTTCGCCGCGGCGGCGACATCGTTGTCGGCCTCCGCCTTCCCGTCGAACAGGACCTCGAGGAACTTGCGCTGGAAGTTCGAATGCAGCGACCAGCCCGGATCGGCGTTCGTCAGGATCACGACGCCGACGTCGTGCTCTGGGAGCCAGAACATCTGCGTCTTGTAGCCGATCATGCTGCCGCCGTGACTGACGACCGGCGTGCCGTACTTCGTCGAGACACCGAGCCCGATCGCATAGACCTCGTCCTTACCGATCGAGACCTGCGGCGTGCGGCGATCGAGCAGGACCTGCTCGGTGATGTACTGCTTGCCGTTCGGAAGCTTCCCCTTCGCGAGCTCCATCCTGACGTACTTGAGGACGTCCTTGACGTTGCTCCACGCACCGCCCGCTGGCCGCACGGGAAGGATCGAGTAGTTCACATCGAACGCCGCGAGCGCCGGCTTGCCGTCGATATCGAGCGCGTGCGCGGTCGCATGATTGGCGCGTAGCGCGCGCTTGAAGTCGAACGTCGTCGATGACATTCCGAGCGGACCGAACACACGTGTCTTCATCGCCTCGTCGTACGCGGCGCCGAGCTCCTTCTTCGGGAACAGCACGTACCCACCGACGTACCCACCGGCCGAAGCGAGCGCGTTCGAGTACTGGAACATCTCGCCGAACTTGCTCGTCGGCTGCATCGTCCCGAGCGTCTCGAGCGCAGTCGCGGGTGTGCGGTTCTTGAACTCGAGCAGCCACTCGAAGTCCTGCCGCGGCAGACCAGTGCACGCGCACACGAGGTGCTTGACCAGGACCTTGCTCGTGGTCTCGGCGTCGCCGAGCTTGAACTGCGGGAACACGCTCGTCACCGGCGTCTCCCACGTCAGCTTCTTCTCGTCGATCAGCTTTGCGAGCATCAGGGTCGTCATCGACTTCGTGTTCGACGCGATGATGTAGAGCGTCGACGCGTCCGGCTTCGCGGGCTTCCCGAGCTCCTTGACGCCGAAGCCGCCCTCGAAGATGACCTTGCCGTTCTGGATCAGCCCCAGCGACACACCGGGGACACCGAGCGCCTTCTGGCTCCGCTCGACAAAGTCCGTGAGCTGCTTGATCCGCGCGGCATCGAGGACATTCGCCTTGCGACCGGCGAACGACTCGCGCGAGTACCCTTTTGGAAACAGGCGCCCGAAGACCAGCTCGATCGCGCCGAGCCGCTTCTCGCCGACGTCCTGCGCCATGTCGTAGATCCAGACGGTCCACTGATCGCCGTGGCGCATCGTGCCCGCGACGACATCGCGTCGCTCGTTCGGAGACGTCTGGTACGCGAAGCTCTTCTGGTCGGTCCAGCCATCCTTGTCGGCAGCGGCCGTCACCGCCTTGAGCGGCCACTTCGCCGACGGGCGATACGCCGCCCACGCTGCTGCGATCGCGGCCTCGGCATCCTTTGCCTTGACGTCGACGAGTGCGATGAAGGAGTTGCCCTCGGGCGCCTCGATGATCGTCGCGGCGCCCCTGACCGCGATCGACCACCCCGCGGGCGCGATGAACGGGTTGCCGGTCACGGTGGTGCTCGGCGTGTCCTCGGCGAGCCGCTGCGCGACGGCCGGCTTCGTGGTTGGCACGACGGACGGCGGAGGATCGGTCGGGTTCGGCGTGGTCGCAGTCGCGGGTGGTGGTTCGACCGCGGGCTCTTGCGGCGAAGGGTTCTTCGAGCCGCACGCCATGACGGCGAGCAGCAACGTGGCGCGGAGGGCTGTCATGGCGCGCAGCATGCCGCAACCGCAGAGGATCGGGCCAGGGGATCGCCCCCGGCATCACTGAGAGTCGGGGGCCGGAGGGACGGCGTCGCTCACTTCGCGCCGTCGCGGCACACGGACGTGCCGAGCGAGCACTTGAACGCGAACTTGCCGGTGATCTTTGCCTTGCGCGGTGGAGCCGTCGGCGTGCCGAACTGTCGCTCGATCATGTTGTAGGCGAACGTGCCCGCGATCCCCGTCTTGTCGAACTTGACGACGTCGAGCTCGCCCACGCCGTCGACGCCCCACACGCCCTTGTCCTTCTCGAACGTCACGAGCGTCTGCATCGCACCCGGCGCCGCGTCGCTCGAAGACGCAACGATCTTGTACTTCTTGGGACCAAACGGCACGTCGGCATACTTGGTCCCGCCGGCCGGCAAGAACGAGATCTTGGTGCGCGGCGTCTGGCAGTTGAGGATCAACGTGTAGATGCGAGGGTCCGCCTTCATGTCCGCATCGATGTCGCGCTTCTTGTCGCCGAACGCTCCTGCCATGACCTCCAGGCCCTTGCGGAGCTCCTCCTCGCTCATCCAGTAGTCGGTGCCGGCTGCCGACGGGCCTCCGCGACCGAATCCCTGATCCTTGATGTCGCCCTCGACGGTAACCTCGCAGCGGTCATCGGCCGGCGGTTCCGTGTCGTTCGGTTTCGCCGCCGGAGTCGTCCCGGTCGCCTCAGCCGCAACGACCTCGCCGCTCGACGGCTGATCCCCTGCGGATTCCTTCTTGCCACATCCGGTGATCGAACAGACAGCGAGCAGTGCTGCGAGAAGCTTCATCGCCGTCCTATAGCCGATCCGCTCGACGAGTCCAGACGTGAGGAGCTCTCGGTTTCTCGTGCCGGCCGGTTAGTCGGAGGTCCACGGCGGCAACCAGAAGCTCCGCGGACCTTCGCTCGTTGCGATTGTCTCCTCGTCCCAGATGCGAAGCTGGAATTCGCCGACGAAGTCGACGAGCTCGATGGTGGCCACGATCGGGCCAGCGGCGGCGGGCAGCGTGATGTGGTCGCCGGCCACCGGCCGTAGCTCGTGCTGCGCACCGATGCGCACGACGACCTCGCCACCCGGCGGCGGAAACTTCGAACGGCAAAGCTCGATCGTCACCGTCATTCCGTCGAGAGTGCGGGTCCACGAGTTCGTCACCGGACGTGGGGCAAGCACGCGACGCGAAAACTCTCCCCCGCTCCAGCTCGTGCCATCGATCAGGAGGCTGAACCCGCCGCGCAATAACGCCTCGCGGACTGCACGCGACTTCGTCGAGTTGTAGGGGTCGTAGCCGTCGTGGTGCTGCTGGTTGGGATCTGCGCCCGCTTCGAGGAGGATCTGCACGGCCTCGAGGTCACCGGCCTCGCATGCCCCCAGCAGCGCCGTCATGCCCGTGTACGAGCACGCGGAGTTCGGGTGATAGCCCTTCGAGAGCTCGCGGCGAAGCACGCCGAGGCGGCCGGCCTTGATGTCCGCAACGAGATCCCACACGTCCTTCACGAGATGGAGTCTAGCGAGTTGAATCCTCCTGCAACAGGCCGCGCGGCTACGCAGCCGCTAGCGCGAGCGCCTCGCGGGCGGCGAGGCCGTGCGCTTCGAGGCCCGGCACGATCACCCTCGCGATCACATCGAGCGAGAGCCTCGAAGCGGCGCGTGCGTCGTCCACGCCGATCGCCGGGACCGCGAGGCGTGCGCCGAGATCGATCGCGTCGGGGATCCAGTGGCGGAGGAGCAGCTGGCGAAACGCGGGGACGAGGTACTCGGAGAGCCGGTCGCGTGTCGCGAGGTCGACGCGCGGCAGGAGCTCGTCCGCGAGTTGCCAGCCGAGCTTGGAGTGATTGACCTCGTCGCGCAGGATCTCGGTGACCACCGCGCGGATCGGTTGCGGCCCCGACAGCTGGCGGTTCACCTCGAGCAATGCGACGGCGACCGTCTCCTCGAGGCACGAGATCGCGAGCACGTTGCGAAGTACGCCCTCGATCGGGTCCGCATCCTCGTGCATCGGCACGTCCGCCAGCTCCGGCTGCGAAGCGGTCGCGGTGCCGCCGAGCGCTTCGACGACGCCCGCGCACAACCGGCCATGCCGGAGCTCCTGCGCCACCATGTCGGCGACCTTCGCCTGCACGGTCGGCTCGATCCCCGCGCGCATCATCTGCGGGATCAACTGCGCGAAGACGCGCGCGGAGACATGCTCGTTCACCATGCGACCGCGCCACTCCTCGATGGCGGAGGCGCGTTCCTCATCCGCCAGCTCGATGCCGGAGAGCGCGACACCGGTGGCGCGACCGGCCGCGCGAAGATCGAGCAAGATCACTTCTTCACCTTCGGGAACACCGGCGGCGCGGGCGGGCCCCACTTCGGAATGAGGCAGCCGGTGGCAGAGATCGCGGTGAGGAGTGCCGCCGAGGTGATCGTGATCGCCGGCATCGCCTCGCGGATCTTTCCACCCGCGGCTGCAAGAGCGGCGCGCAGGCCGCGGTGACGGGCGTTGTCGTGTTGGTGCATGGACATGATCACGTTCAACGTCCGGGCCGAGCCGTGCGGCACCTAACCTCCGGTGTTCTGCCGTCGCGTGCCACCGATCACCACCGCGGATCGACGAGGACTGAACATCCAGGGCGATCTTCGACACCGAGCGGATTCGGCGTGGCGAATGGGTTGGGGCCGCGATACACGTGCGCGATGCGACACGTGCTCCTCGGAATGCTCGTCTCGACGGTCGTCGGTTGCGGTAGCGGTGACGGCGGGGAAGGCCCGCCCGGCCCCGAGGGACCGCCAGGCGAGCAAGGGCCGGTGGGGCCGCAAGGAGCACAGGGTCCGCAGGGACCGGGCGGCGGTGATCCAGGTCCGCAAGGTCCTCCGGGACCCGCCGGTGCGCAGGGTCCGCAAGGTCCCGCGGGCGCTGCGGGCGCGACTGGTCCGCAAGGGGCGATGGGCGTCATGGGCCTCATGGGTCCGATGGGCATGACCGGTCCGTCAGGTTCGGCCGGCGCCGCAGGTGCACCCGGCGCGCAAGGACCGGCGGGCCCGAGTGGGCCACCGGGTATCAACGCCGGCAGCACGTCGTCGCTGCAAGTCGCGTTCGCCGGTTACACGTCCGCGCGCGACGGCAACCTCGGCGGGCGCACCGGGGCAAATGGGATCTGTTCGGCTGCGTTCGCCGGCAGTCACTTCTGCACGAACTGGGAGGTCGATCAGGCGGGCGTGCCG
>JACCRC010000004.1 GCA_013813765.1 Deltaproteobacteria bacterium
GATCTCGTAGTGCTCGAAGCCCGCCGCGGTCAGGCGATCGTGCGTGGCGGTGTAGAGCTCGGTGAGCGCGTCCTCGTCGAGCGGGACCAGGCGTCCGTCGCGAACGCGCTGGCCGAACGCGGTCCGATCCTCGATCGTCAGCTCGTAGACGGACAGGTGATCCGCGCCCAGGGTCTCGACCGCGCTGGTGGCACCGGGGGTCCCGAGGATGAAATCGGCCGACGTGCTGAACCCCGCGGCGAGCGTGCGCTCGACGGCGGATCGCCCGTCACCGAATCGATGATCGCGACCGAGCGTGACGAGCGCCTGCGGCTCGAGCGACTGCACGCCGATCGACACCCTGCCGATGCCGGCGGCGCGCCATGCAACGAGGTTCTCGTCGGTGCAGTCCGTGGGATTCGCCTCGATCGTGATCTCCTGCGGCGCGTCCCCGTAGCGCTCGCGGATCGCGGCGATCGCCCGCGCGATGCAGTCGGGCCGCCACAGCGACGGTGTTCCACCGCCCAGATAGATCGACGCGAGCTTCCCCGGGAACGCAGGGACCCGCGCGTCGAGCTCGCGAAGCACGGCGTCGAGATACGCGTCGTGGAGCGGCTCGCCGACCTCGACCGCGAAATCGCAGTACGGGCAGAGCTTGCGGCACCAGGGAAAATGAAGGTAGACGCCAGGCGTGCTGCCAATCTACCTCGACAACGCCGCCTCGACCCGCGTGACCGACGAGGTCCTCGCCCTGATGACCGAGGTGATGCGCACGGCGTGGGGAAACCCGAGCGCCGCGCACCCGCAGGGGGCTGCCGCGCGCGCGCAGATCGAGACCGGGCGCCTCCGCCTGCTCGCAGCGCTCGGCGATGCCGGCGGTCGGCTGGGCGACGTCGTGTGGACGAGCGGCTGCACCGAGGCCGATGCGCTTGCCGTGCTCGGCGCCGCGCGCGTGAAGACCGGCGATATCGTCGTGTCGTCGATCGAGCACCCCGCCGTCGGTGCCGCGGCTGCACGGCTCGGCGGCGAGGGCCGCAAAGTCGTCGAGATCGCGCCCGGCGCGGACGGCGTCCTCGATCCCGACGCGGTCGCCGAGGCGGCGGTCGATGCCGGCGTCGTGTCGATCGTGATGGTGCAGAACGAGGTGGGCATCGTGCAGCCGGTCGCTGCGATCGCAGCCGCGGTGAAGCAGCGCGCGCCGGGCTGTCACTTCCACGTCGACGCCGCGCAGGCGTTCGGGAAGGTGCCGCTCGACGTCAGCGCGCTCGGCGCGGACTCCGTCGCGATCGCGGGTCACAAGCTGCACGGTCCGAAGGGCACAGGCGCGCTGTGGCTCAAGACCGGCGTCAACCTCGAGCCGCTGTGGGTCGGCGGCGGCCAGCAAAAAGGCCTGCGCGGCGGCACACAGGACGCGCCCGGTGCCGCGGGCCTGGGCCTCGCTGCGGAGCGGGCGATCGCGGCGCTCCCGCTCGCGCGCACGCGCTGGCTCGAGCTCGCGAACCACGTGCTCACCACGCTGGAGAAGCGCGGCATCCCGTTCAAGAAGCTCGTGCCGGATCAGCGCCGCGCGCCGCACATCCTCGCGCTCGGCATCCCCGGCGTTCCGGCGAGCGCACTCCGCACGGTGCTGTCGAGCCGCGGCGTCTACGTGTCGACCGGATCCGCGTGCGCGGAACGCGACACGAAGCCGTCGCCGGTGCTCGCCGCGCTCGGCCTGCCTGCCGACGTCGGCATGGTGCGGCTGTCGTTTGGCCTCGAGACCACCGCCGAGGAGGTCGACGCTGCGGCCGCGATCCTCGCCGACGTGGCGACCGAGCTCACTGGGCCGCGAACGCCAGCGTGAACTTCACGCGGCCGCCGGGATTCGAACGGAACCGCCAGCCGCGCAGCGCGTTCGTGAGGCACTTGCCGAGGTTGTTGTCCGCGTTCGTCGCGAGCACGACGTCGGTGACCGAGCCGTCCTTGGCGACGGTCAGCGTGGCCTGGATCGACTTGACGTTGCCGATCGTGATCGCGTCGGTGCCCTTCTGCGCACGCATGTAGCAGCGCTGGGTTCCCGTCGAGTACTTCTTCGACACCGCGTCGATGTCTTCGGGAGACAGCGAGTCGCCGGTCGGCAGCTCGGTGGGATTGACGTTGCCGTTGTTCGTGACCCCGTTGTTCGGATTCGGGTTCGTGTTCGGGCGCTTGATCGGCGGCTTCGGCGGGAAGAACAGATTGCCCGCAGATCCCCCCGAGACGTCGCCCGGCTTCGTCGGGCGGAGCGGATCGTCGGGCCGCGTGGTGTCGATCTTGTCGCTGCGACCGAGGCCCTTCTCGATGATGTCCTCGCCGCCGAGCATCACGACCGCGACGATCACGCCGGTGAGCAGCACCGCCGACACGCCGAGCAGGATGATCATGCCGCGCTTGTGGCTCTCCGCCGCGGGCGCAGGCTGCATCGCCATCTCGGTGCCGGGGATCGCCGACGGATCCGCAGCGATACCGTCGCCCGGAGCATCGATGCGCATCATCGGCCCCGTGGCGTTCAGCCTGGGGATACCCGCCGTGCGGCGCTGCGCGACCG
>JACCRC010000048.1 GCA_013813765.1 Deltaproteobacteria bacterium
CTACCCAGTACCGCTGGTCCGAGAGCTCTCCCGCAAGCCGTGTGCGGGAAATCCGCGAGCACGGTTTCTACGGGGGTCGTATGGAAACTCGCGCAATGCGCGAGGGAAAGTAGACCTACCAATGCGATCGCTCGTGGTGGTCCTCGTGCTGTGTGCCTCGTCGGTGGCGCGCGCCGACGATGCGAGTGATCGCGAGGCGTTCATGACGGCAGCGCCCGCGTGCGTGGAGTCGGGGGCGCATTGCTTCGGGATCCGGCTGTACGTGGCGCGCGCCGAGGACGGCACGACGGTGGTCACGCCACCGTGGTTCGCGGCGCAGCTCGCGCTGACGAACAAGCTGTTCGAGCCACTCGACACGAGCTTCCAGCTCACCGAGGTGCAGTTCCTCGACGCGAGCGCCGCGCGGATCGATGACCGCGAGGAGCGCACCTCACTCGCGAAGTACATGCGCGGCCAGGTGATCGACGTGTTCCTCACGGGCTACCTCGTCGACGTCGACAAGCCCGAGACGTTCGCCTACGGCGTGACGTGGCACACCGAGAACGACGGCCGGCTGATCATCGTCTCGGGCATGAGCCGCACGCTCACGCTCGCGCACGAGCTCGGCCACTTCTTCGGATTGAAGCACTCGACGTACGCCGTCTCGATCATGAACAAGACCCGACGCGATACGCCACCGCCCGAGGAGCGACGGTTCGCCGATCAGGAGATCGCGAAGATGAAGCCGCGGCTGAAGCGGCTCGTGAGGTCCAAGGTGCTCGTCGAGATCATGCCTCGTAGGGCCAGAATCTGAACATCACGTTCACCTGAGCGCCGCCGCCGCCCCTGGGCTTCGTGAACTCGAGCTGCTTGATGATATCGGCGACGCAGGATGCCACCGCCGGGTCGAGGCCTTGCGCCGACGACGAGGCGACCTTGCCGTGCGGCGTGATGAAGAACTGAGCGATCACACTTCCGGAGACACCGGGATTTGTCGCCAGTACCTTGTCGTAGCAGGCGGTGAGCTCGGGCAGCTTCGCGCGCACGGGCTCCTTGATCAGCGGCTTCTCGAGATCCCCATGCGAGACGATCCGGACGATCTGCGTGGCGGCGGTCGCCGTGTGGAAGCTCGCGCGCGACATTCGCGCCGTCTTCACGGCCTCGACGCGATCCTTCGCGGGTCCGGGACTGACGCCGACGCCCACGACGGTGACTCCGAGACCATCGAGCGAGACGAGCGTGTCGACGAGCTTCTGCGCCGGTACCTCGGGCGTGACGAGCACGTCGATCCCGGGGAGCTCCTTGCCGAACCCGCGGACCACCGCACCGAGCTCCTTCTCATCCACGGTGTGCTTCACCCACGGCACGGTCGTCTGGCCATTCGACGGCAGCGACACGATGTCGATGCCCGCGCTTTCGAGGTGCAGCTCGACCCAGCTCTCGCGCTTCTCGTCATCGATACGCGCGGCGCTCCTCGGACGGAACGCGAGTCGCAGTGCACCGAGCGCGTCGCCCTTGCCAACGACACCGACGTGTCCCCCGAGGTGCTCGAGCACACCGGCGAGGGCCGTCGCGGGTGTTGTCGAGTGCGGCATCACGAGCACCGTTGGCTCGTCGGCGGTGCGCGAGCCGATCGCGACCTGCGGACGTTCGTAGCCACGCGCGAGCTCGGCAGCGACGGTGGCGGGGATGAAGCTCGGCCGCTGGCCGCGCCACGGGTCCTCCTCGCGCGTCATCTCCTCGGTCAGCGGTTCCAGCTCCTTCGCGAGGACCTCGGCGCTGGCGAGAGAAGCGCGTGCGGTCGGCAGCTTGCCGTCCCACACCTTGCCGGGTGTCGCGACCTGCAGTGATCCGGACTCGTTCAACCACACCACGCGCGACGGCACCGGCACCTTCGCGAGCGGGAGCACGGCATCGCTCTTCGCGACGAGCGGGTACGCGGGCACCGGCGGTGCAGTCGGGGGCGAAGGCTTGTCATCTCCACCGCCCTTGCACGCGAACAGCGCGACCACCACCGGCCAGAGGAGCCGCATCAAAGCTCCAGACGTAACACGCGCTCCAGCGTTGCAGCGTCGATGTTCGATCCCGAAAGGATCACGGCGACGGTCTTGCCGGCGAGCTGCGCGCGCAGCTTCAGCGCGCCGGCAACACCGGCAGCACCCGCGCCCTCGGCGAGGTTGTGCGTCGCGCGCAAGATCAGACGCACGGCGCCGGCGAGCTCGGCCTCCGTGACGGTGACGAAGCCCGCGAGTCCCTCGGCGAGCGCGGGCCACGTCATGTCGTAGGTCGCGCGCGTCGCGAGGCCATCCGCGAACGTGTTCGCGCGCTCGATCGTCGTGCGCGACTTCGCATGCCACGAGTCGTGGATCGCGGAGGCACCGGCAGCCTGCACGCCATACACCTCGACGTCGGGCCGCAGCTTCCGCGTGGCGACCAGCGCGCCGACCGCCTGCGATCCGCCCCCGACTGCGACGACGATCGCGTGGAGCGGTCCCTCGACTTGCTCGCACAGCTCCGCGGAGAGCGTCGCGGCGCCAGCGATCACGTTCGCATCGTTCGTCGAGTGCGCCAGCACGAGGCCGCGCTCTCGCACGAGACGCTGCGCGACCTCGACCGCTTCATCGTAATCGCGGCCCGACTCGACCAGCTCTGCACCGTGGCCGCGGATCGCCTCGTTCTTCTCGGGGTTGTTCCCGAGCGGCACACAGATCACGACGGGAACACCCAGCGCAGCTCCGGCCCACGCGAGCCCGGCGCCGTGGTTGCCGCGCGTCGCAGCGACCACGCCCCGCGCTCGCTGATCCGCCGGGAGGGCGGTCATGAACGACAGCGCGTTGCGCGCCTTGAACGCGTTCGTCGGGAGGTGATTCTCGTGCTTCACGAGCACGCGCGCACCGATCGCGGCGTCGAGCGCGGCGTAGCTTCGCAGCGGAGTCCTCTCCACGTAGGGTGCGATCCGCACGCGCGCTGCGAGCACGTCGTCCCAGGTGATGGGCCACGTCACGCCGAGAGTCTACTCCTGTGCGTCACGCGTGGCATGATGCGCACGTGGAAGTGTTCTTCCTCATGATGGGCCTCTGGCTCACCGTCGCCGTCGCGCTCGGCCTTCGCAGGCCGAAAGGCTTCGGCGGTGCGGCGCTGCGTGCGCGCCTCGACGCGGTCTACGGCGAGCCGCACGAGCTCGTGCGCGTCACGCCAGCGGCGTTCCCCGAGGCAGATCTCGAGTTCTATGACCGTGCGAAGCGCGAGCTCGAGAACCGCAAGTACCGCTGGCTCGGCGATGTCGAGGACCTCACGCTGTCGCGGATCTATCCCGCGAACCGCACGTTCCTCCGCATCTTCTCCGATGCCGGCGGGATGATCCGCGCGAGCGCGTACCACCTGCACCCGCGCGGCGTCGTCGTGTCGCTCTTGCAGCTCGTGCAGCTGTTCCCGCGGCACTTGCGCGTGCTCGAGCTGGTGAGCGAGGTGCAGGGCACGTTCCTCGTCACCAGCAACACGCACGGTGTGGATCGACTCGAGCCGCCGCCCGAAGCGAAGGTCGAGCGCCTTCCACTGCAGACGTCGGTCGGCGAGATCGTGGCGCGGCACGAGGCACGGATCACCCAGGCGGTGAAGGCGCATCCGGAGCGCGCACCGGTAAGCTTCGAGTCGCTCGAGGACGTCCTCGCCTCGATGGCGCGCGCGCACGTCGCGATGGCGCGGCACCGGCAGAAGGTCGGAGGCCTCTCGCGCGACGAGCTCGAGCGCCTGAAAGGTCGGCCGCTCAGTGCCACCGAGGAAGCCTTCCTTCGCGAGGTGCAGGGGACCGAGAAGCCCGAACCGTCGTCGTCGTGACTACGGACAGAGCGGGGCGCTGAACGTGCCGTTCACGTCGGTGGCCACGCCGCCGATCATCAGCTGCGAGGTCAGCGAGCCGGTGATGTAGGTCGTGGAGGCGGTATCCACGGTGACGCTCCCGCTGATCAACGGTGCTGCCTGGTATGCGAGATATCCTGACGGCACGGTGGCGATCGTGTTCTGGTCGGGCCGAAGCATCGTCGTGCCCATCGCAATCGCGGTGTTGCTCGCGAGCGTCTCGATCTCGACCGCGGCGACCGTATCTCCGCTGCAGCCCTCGGTCATCGCGAACGTGATCGTCCAGCGGTGATAGGAAGTTCCATTGTAGCTGACATACCCGGGCTGAGCCCGTGCGGCGCGGGCCTGCGGGTTGACGCTGAGCGTGGCGAGGCTGAGCGGCGCCTCGGGGCTAGTTGCGCAGGAACCACACAGGGCCAGCCATGCAAGAGACCTCACAAGGTCAAGTAGGCGCGCGCAGTTGACCGCTGTCAACGTACGAAACTCCATCTTGACCCGACGTGGTTACACAGCGCACGCTTCTACGTGGTGGGTGAAAAGCTCGGTCGTTACGAGATCCTGAAACATCTCGCGAACGGTGATGTTGCCGAGCTGTTTCTCGCGCGCGCCACCGGGCTCGAGGGGTTCGAGCGCCACGTCGTGATCAAGAAGCTGCGCGAGGAGCTCGCGAGCGATCGATCGGTGGTCGACGCCTTCGTGACCGAGGCGCGGCTCGCGGCCACGCTGCATCACCAGCACATCGTTCAGGTCCACGACATCGGCGAGCAGGACGGCGCGCACTTCTTCGCGATGGAGTACGTGCACGGGGAGGAGGTTCGTCGCCTGCTCGCGACCGCGTTCGAGCGTAACGAGAAGATCCCACTCGATCACGTGATCGCGATCACGATGGCGACCGCGACCGCGCTGCATCACGCGCACGAGCAGAAGGGCAGCGACGAGAAGTCACTCGAGATCGTGCATCGCGACGTCTCGCCCTCGAACATCCTGATCGGCTACGACGGCAACATCAAGGTCGTCGATTTCGGTATCGCTCGCGCGACCCTGCGCACCGCACAGACGCAGACCGGCATGCTGCGTGGCAAGGCGCCGTACATGTCGCCGGAGCAAGCGAGCGGCAAGAAGATCGATCGCCGCAGCGACGTGTTCTCGCTCGGCATCGTGCTCTACGAGCTCGTCACGTGCCGCCGACTGTTCAAGGCGAGCAACGAGTACCTGACGATGAGCGCTGTGGTGGCCTGCACGGTGCCGCCGCCGTCGAAGTTCCGTCCCGATCTGCCGAAGCCGCTCGAACAGGTCGTGCTGCGCGCGCTGGCACGTGATCCGGGTGCGCGATTCCAGACCGCACAGCAGCTGCTCGAGGCGCTCGACAAGGTCGCGAACGAGCTCGGCCTGCGCGTCTCGAATCACGCGCTCGCGGCGTACATGAAGCACATGTTCGGCGAACGCGGTGAGCCGTGGACACCGAGCGGGAAGGTATCGCCGACCGTGGATGTCGACTTCGACGGCAAGGGTACCGGCCTCGCGCCGCCACCGGCCGAAGCGCTCAAGCCCAAGCCAGCGGTGCGACCGGCCACCACGAAGGGCTCCCCGCTCGAGACTGCACGCTCGCAGGTGCTCGCCGCGCCCGTTGCCCCGGTGCCCGCTGCAGCCTCCGCCCCGGTCCAGATCCCCAACGGTCCCATCGTCGCGGCGCCGACCGCCGCCGCTGCGAAGCCCGCAGCGCGGGCGGCGGTGCCGCCGCCGAAGCGCGAGAAGCCGAAGACGATCCAGATCCCGACGGGGCACCACACCGATCCGGGTGCGGCGGTCGTCGTCACCTCCGCGGACGCGAAGCCGAATCCGTTCTCGATGCCCGCGAAGAAGCCGACGCCGGCGCCGGTCGCAGCAGCCGTCGCGACGACGCTCCCGGGCGTCGGGCGCGAGCCGGCTCCACTCGCTCCGGCGAGCGCCGCGGCCGTCGTCTCGCATGCCGCTCCGGTCCCCGGGCCGGTGACCCCGACGCCGAATCCGTTCGCGGTGCCCAGGCCGATCGGCAGCGCGAACCCGACGCCGAAGCCGTTTGCGGCCGTGAAGCCGGCGCGCGTGAAGCCGCAGGCGGCGGTCGTCGTCACGACGGCATCGTCTGTCGCCCTGCCGCTCTCGAAGATCGCGAGCGACGAGGAGCGGGTGACCGGCGTCGACGACGGCCGGGCCACAGGCGACGGAGCCGCTGCGAGCAAGTCGCTTCCGATCCCGCAGGAGATGCCGATCATCGGAGCGTCCCACGGTAGCGAGGAAGCCACCGCCGTCGATCCGCTGCGGCCGATGATCGGGGCCGCTGACGAGTCGAAGCCGCTGTTCGTCGCGCCCGTCGAGGCTGCGGATGCAAACAACCTCGTGCCGGCGAACGAGCGCCTCCACGCCACCCAGATCGTGGCGCCGCTGCCGCCCCCGATCACGGGGTCGATGCGTGTGTTGGCCACCGACGCGAACGCGACGTTCGACGACGCGATGCAGCCGGCGCGCTCGAAGAAGTGGAAGGCGTACGCGATCGGCGCTGGCGCCGCGCTCGCCTTGATCCTCCTGGTCGCGATCGGGTTCTCCGGCGGCGGTGCGAACGAACCCGCAAGCGCGCAGCCCGTTGCCCGCGCGCGTCCCGTCGCGCCGCCACCGCCCGTCGAGGAGCCTCGCGTCGAGCGCACGTGGCGCAACTCGCCGAAGGCCGAGCCACCAGCGGCCGAGCCCGCGAGCGCGGATCCGGCCACGGCGACGCCCGCGCTGAAAGAGCCGGGGTTCGGCTCTGGATCCGACCCCGCCGCCGAGAACATGGCGGCGGCGCCCGCTGTCGCAGTTACCGAGACGAAGGACGAGCCGGAGCCGGCCGCGAAGGTGGTGACCGAGCCGGCGCCGAAGGTCGAGACCGCACCGGCGAAGCCAGCCGCTGCCAAGGTCGTGACGCCGCCCGCGGCGAAGATCGCGACCAAGCCTGCTGCGAAGCCGGAGGCTGCGAAGCCGATCGCGAAGATCGCGACAACCCCCACCCCCGTCGCGAAGCCCGCGATTGCGAAGCCGACTGCGAAGCCCGCTGCAACGGCAAAGGTGACGACGCAGCCGGCTGCGAAGCCGACTGCGAAGGTCGCGACGAAGCCCGCCGTGAAGCCGCCGACGAAGATCGCGACGAAGCCCGCTCCGGTAGAGCCCGCGAAGGTGCAGGCGAAACCGGCACCCACGCAGGGAAACTGGGATCAGAACTCGCTGTTCCCGAAGAAGAAGTGATCCATGACCACGCTCCGCACCACGCTCCTCCTCGCTCTCGCCTGCGCGCCGCTCACCGCACTCGCAGGAACGAAAGCGCAAGCGCACATCGCGAAGGCGATGGAGGCGCACAAGGCCGGCCGGTTCGCCGACGCGCTCGTCGAGCTGAAGGCAGCGTATGCACTCGAGCCGAATCCCGATCTGCTGTTCGCGATCGGTCAGGTCAACGTCAAGCTCGAGCGCTGCGCCGACGCGATCGAGTACTACGAGAAGTTCCTCGCGACGAAGCCGGGCGCGCAGGCGCAGGCCGACACGCAGCAGGCGATCGACACGTGCAAGGCGCAGATCGCTGCCGCGCAACCTCCTCCCCCTCCGACGCCCGCACCTGGATCCGACTCGCCGTACCTTCCAGCGAGCGGATCGACCGCACGGGCGCCCTGGTACAAGGACAAGCTGGGCGGCGCGCTGGTGCTCGGCGGCGTTGCGTTCAGCGTCGTCGGGCTCGTGCTGTACACCGGCGCGCGCGGCGATCTCGATGATGCGGAGTCCGCGCCAAACGTCACGCGCTACGACGAGCTCGTCGACAGCGCGCACTCGAAGCGCACGTGGTCGGTCGTGATGATCGGCGGTGGTGCGGTGCTGATCGGTGCCGGTGTCGTGCGCTACATGATGCGCAAAGGCAGCTCGAAGGAGACGCGCGGTGTCGGGATGGTCCCGGCCGCGGGCGGTGGGCTCGTCACCTGGTCGGGTCAGTTCTGATGCGCGCGTTGATGATGCTGGGCGCGCTGCTGTCGGCGTCGTGCCTGCGCGATACGTCGTTCAAGTGCTCGACGAACGCGGAGTGCGGCACCGGCGGAACCTGCGAGCTCGACGTGAGCTTCTGCAGCGTCGCAGACTCCGCTTGCCCGAGCGGCGCGAGGTTCGGAGCGTCGGCGGGCTCGTACGCGAACCAGTGCGTCGGCGATGGCGGCTCCACCGACGCCGGCACGGACTCGTCGGGTGGATCCGACGCGCCGGTGGATGCGGTGATCGTCGGTTGCCCGGCCGGTTACGTGACGATCCCCGGCGGGCAGGGCACTCACCTCTACCGGCTCATCAACCTGTCGGAGAACTGGCAGACGCAGCGCGCGTTCTGCACCTCGACCACGAGCTCCGCATACCTCGCGGTCCCGGATGACCTCGCCGAGCTGAACGCGATCGCGACGCTGTCGGCCGCGAGCCAGTCGTGGATCGGCATCAGCGACATGGCGACCGAGAACACGTTCCTCACCGTGAAGAACACGCCGCAGACCTTCCTGCCCTGGGACACCGGTCAGCCCGACGACGCTGGCCCCGGGGAGGACTGCGTCGCGATCCAGACCAGCGCGTCGAAGTTTCGCGACGAGCGCTGCGGCAACAAGCTGCGCGCCGTCTGCGAGTGCGAGCCCTGAGCTAGCTTTACTCGACGTCAGACCCCTCTGGCATTCTCGGCGAGGAATGCGGGTCGTCCACACGTCCGACTGGCACCTGGGGCACACGCTCCGGGGTGAGGTCACCCGCGAGCACGAACACGCGCTCTTCCTCGCCTGGTTGCTCGAGACCTGTGTGCGCGAGCGCGCCGATGCGGTCGTGATCACGGGCGATGTGTTCGATAGCGCAACGCCGCCCGCGAGCGCGGAGCGGATGTGGTTCGAGTTCCTCGCGGCGATGCGGCGCGCATGTCCGACGATCGACATCGTCGCGATCGCGGGAAACCACGATTCGCCGGCGCGGCTCGGCGCGGCATCCGCGGTGCTGCGCGAGCTCGGCGTGCACGTGATCGGCGGCCTGCCGCGGACCGCGACCGGCGCGATCGATCTCGATCGCGTGCTCGTCCCGATCGCGGGCGGGCGCGGCCTCGTCGCCGCGGTGCCGTTCCTTCGGCCGGTGGATCTGCCGCCCGACGAAGCGGATCCTCTCGAGGCGATCTACGCCGAGGTGATCGCAGGAGCCCGCGCGCGGCTCGCCTCGCAGCAGGCGCTGATCGTCACGGGACATCTCTACGTCGCGGGCGCGGATGCGGCGTACCTCTCCGAGCGCCGCGTCTCGATCGGTGGCGTGGAGTCGGCGCCGCTGCGGCTGTTTCCGGCGGACATCGCGTACGTCGCACTCGGGCACATCCACCGAGCGCAGCGGGTGGGCCGCGACACGATCCGCTATGCGGGTGCGCCGATCTCGCTCGCGCTCGACGAGGCGAGCTATCGCCACTCGATCGCTTCGATCGACTTCGCGGGTCGCACGGTCGCGGAGATCCGGCAGCTGCTCGTGCCACAGGCGATCGAGATCCTGCGCGTGCCTCGGCACGGCGCGGCGCCGCTCGGTGACGTGCTCGCGGCGCTCGATGCGCTGCCGCCGCGCATCGAGGGCGATCAGGCTCGCCCGTACCTCGAGGTCGTCGTCGCACTCGACAAGCCCGAGCCCAAGCTGCGCGTCCTCGTGGAGACCGCGCTCGACGGCAAGCGTGCTCGCCTGATCCAGCTCCATGTCGAGCACACCGGTGATGGCGCTGCGCTGGGTGATCGGATCAGCGCGCGCCGGCTCGCCGAGCTCGATCCGCGCGAGGTGTTCGTGCGACTGTGGGCGCGGCAGCACGCGGAGCCGCCGAGCGCCGACGTGCTCGCCGGGTTCGATCGCCTGCTGTCAGAGGTCTCGGGCGACGCGGTGGATCCGGAGGCGTCGTGAAGATCCTCGCGATTCGTGGCTGCAACCTCGCGAGCCTCGCAGGCGAGTTCGAGATCGATCTGGTGCAGGGCGCGCTCGGCGGAGCAGGCGTGTTCGCGATCGTTGGCAACACCGGCGCGGGCAAGAGCACGCTGCTCGATGCGCTCTGCGTCGCGCTGTTCGATCGCACGCCACGCCTCACGAATCACAGTCGCGTCGTCGTGGGGCGGGGCGAGGAAGATCCGGGCGCGCTCGGTGCCCAGGATGTCCGCACGCTGCTCCGCCGCGGCGCTTCGCATGGCTGGGCCGAGGTCGACTTCGAGAGCGGCGACGCCACCCGCTATCGCGCACGGTGGTCGGTGCGCCGCGCGCGCGGCCAGTACGACGGCACGATCCAGCCGCAGCAGGTCACGCTGACCACGCTCGACGGTGGCGAGCGCCTCGGCGGCACGAAGACCGAGACGCTCGAGCAGATCCATCGGCGGCTCGGGCTGACATTCGATCAGTTCCGCCGCTCCGCGCTGCTCGCGCAAGGCGAGTTCGCCACGTTCCTCCGTGCCGACGGCAAGGACCGCAGCGAGCTGCTCGAGCGGATGACCGGCACGTCGATCTACACGCGGCTGTCGATGCAGGCACACCTGCGCGCCTCGCTGGCGGAGCAGCGCCTCGCCACCGGGCGCACCGCCGCGTTCGCGATCCCCGTGCTCGACGATCCGGCGCGGGCGGCCGCGGAATCGGATCGCGCGCTCGCCGAGCTGGCGCGCACCGCTGCTCGGTCGCGGCATGCCGGCGCAGAGGCCGCCGCACGCTGGGTAGCCGAGCGTACGGCCCGGACCCATGCGCTCGACACCGCCGAACGAATGCTCGGCGATGCATTGTGCGGCGCGGAGGCCGCCGCGGTCGACCGCGCGGAGCTCGGCTTGCGGCGCCGCGCCGAAGCGCTTCGGGGCCCGTGGGAAGAAGCGCAGCGGCGGGATCGAGAGCTCGCGATGTCGCATGCCGACGTGCAGGCGGCGGAGCAATCCGCGAGCGTCTCCGCCTCTGCGCAGCGCGTGCTCGCGGAGCGTCAGGACCTCGCGGAGGAGATCCATGCGCCGATTCGCACCGCGCGGATCGCGGCCGGGATCGTCGAGCGGACCGTCGAGTCGAGTGCGAGTCGTGCTCGTGCCACACGCGGTCCCGCGCGCGGCGTGGACAGCGTGAATTCGTCCGGTGCTGACATCGATGCGGCGGTGGCGCTGGGACGCGCAACGCTCGACGACGCGGTGTGGATCTCGGTGCGGGCCGCGCTCGCGCCTGAGATCACGGGCTGGAACGACCTCGACGCGAAGTTCGCGCAGCACGCCGCCGCGGCCGATGCGATCGCTGCGCTCGATCGCGCACAGAAGGAGCAGACCACCGCACGCGCGAAGCTCGCGCACACGCGCAACGGTCTCGTCACCGAGCATCAGGCCGCGATCGCGAAGCACGGAGATGCTCAGCGGAAGGCCGACGCGTTCCAGAAGAAGCGGGGCTTGACGCTGGACGCGGCAGGAAAGCACGAGGCAGCCGCGCGTACGCGGCTCGTCGAGGTGGAGCGGCTCGTCGCGATCGGTGCTGCGGCCCGCACCGCGAGCGCGGCACGTGATGCGATCGATCGACGACGCGCCGAGATCGCGGAGTGCACCGCGCGCGATGCGATCGAGCGCGCCTCGACCGAGACAGCTCGTGCGACGGCGGTCGCGGTGCGGGCCGAGCGCGAGCACTCGCTCGCCGAGCTACGAAAGGCAGCCGGCTACAAGCACGCGCGTACCGAGCTCGTCGATGGCGAGCCGTGCCCGCTGTGTGGCGCCGAGGAGCATCCGTGGCGCGATCGCGGCGGCTTCGACGATGCGATCGCCGCGGCGAAGGCTCGCCTCGACGAGTCGACGTGCACGATCGATGGCGCGACAGCGATGCTCGCCAGCCTCGACGCGCGCTCGCAGCACCACGCGCGAGAGCTCTCGACGCTCGCGACCTCGCACAGCACAGTACTCGCTGATGGTGCAACGGCAGCTGTGCGGTGGGCACAGCAACTGACCGTCCTCGGCGAGCTGTCGCTCGTCGGTGATCCGGATGCCCCCGCCGCCGAAGCGTACGCCTCGGAGCTGCATGCCGCTTCGAGGTCGAAGCTCGACGAGGCGAAGGCCGCGCGTAGTCAGGCCGAGGCCGCGACGAAGGCCGCCGCGGATGCGCAGGCAGACGTGCAGCTCCGACAGGCCGAGCTGGACGCGACAGTCGTTCGACTCGCGGACGTCGACCGCAAGCTCGCGGAGCTCGACGGTGCGATCGAGCGCCGTGCGGGCGAACGCACGAGCCGCGCGGACCGACATGCCGAGCTTGGAGCGGAGCTCGGCAACGCGCTCCTGCGATGGCGCACGGCGGTAGAAGTCGAGCGCGCGGACCCGCGTGCCGTGGCTCCGACACTCGGTCGTGCGCAGGGCAGGACGACCCGCACCCGCGGCCCGCTCGCAGTTGCCAATGAGACTCCGAGCATCGACCGCGAGGCCATGTCTCCTGCGGCGGCAGCATCCGCACACGCGTGGATGAGCGAGCTCGCGGTTACCTGGCGCACGCGCGCCGAGCGCGTCGCTCATGCGGACTCCGCTCTCGCGGCAGCGAGCGCAGCGCTCGATGTGGAAGCCCGGGCCGCGGAGACGGCCGTCGCCGAGCATGCTGCGAGGTGTGTCGATGCGACGCGCCGCCGCGCGGACGCGATCGCTGCGCTCGCCACCGCTGCTGCGGCTTTCGAACATGCGCGCACGCACGCGGGCTTCGATGCCGAGGAGCTGCGCCGGCTGCTCTCGGCAGAGCCTTCGCGGGTCGAGGAGCTGATCGAGCGGATCGGTCAGCTCGAGCGCGCGGTCGAGCTGGCCCATGCCGTCGTCGCGGAGCGCGGGCGCCTCGTTGCGGAGCACGCGGTCGTCCAGCCGAAGAGCCTCGAGGATGCGGCCGAGGTGAGCGTGCTCGCGGCGGCGCTGGCCACGACCGAGCAGCACGCGGCGCGCGCAGCGGCGGTGATCGCAGCGGATGATGATGCGCGGGTGCGGCGTGCGGCGGCGCTCGAGTTGCTCGCTCGCGCAGAGGCAAGCGCGGACATCGATCGGGTCCTCGGCGAGGTGATCGGCTCGCACGACGGCAAGAAGTTCCGCAGCTTCGCGCAGAGCCTCACGCTCGACGGTTTGCTCGAGGTCGCGAACGGCCATCTCGAGGAGCTCGCACCGAGGTACCAGCTCGAGCGCGTACCGAATCACGATCTCGAGCTGCAGGTGATCGATCGGGATCTCGGCGAGGAGGTCCGCTCGGTGCAGAGCCTGTCGGGAGGCGAGAGCTTCCTGGTGTCGCTCGCCCTCGCGCTCGGCCTGTCATCGATGTCGGCGCACGATGTTCGCGTCCGTACGCTGCTGATCGATGAGGGCTTCGGCACCCTGGACCCGGCGACGCTCGACACCGCGCTTCACGTGCTCGACAAGCTGCAGGCGCATGGCCGGCAGGTCGGCGTCATCTCGCACGTGCCTCAGCTGAAGGAGCGCGTGTTCGCGCACGTGAACGTGGTCCAGCGCGGCGGCGGTCGCAGCGAGGTCATCGTCGCGTAGTATTCGCGCATGCCGAAGATGACGATCCCCGAGATCGAGGCACTGATGGATCAAGGCTTCCCCGAGTGGCGCTCGTTCTCGCAGATGATCGCGCAGGGCGAGAGGACGCTGACGCTGAAGATGCCCTTCCGCAAGCAGCTGCTCCGCGCGGGCGGCACCATCTCCGGCCCCGCGATGATGGCGCTCGCCGACACCGCCGCGTACTTCCTGACGCTCGCCGAGGCGGGCCCGGTCGCGAGCGCGGCGACCGCGAACCTCGACATCCACTTCCTCGCGCGCCCGCAGCCGGTGGACGTGATCGCGACCGCGAGGATGCTGCGCCTCGGTAGACGACTCTCGGTGGCGGCGGTGGATCTGCACTCCGGCGACGACCTGGTCGCCCACGCCACCGTCACCTACGCGTTGCCGCCGGCGCCGAAGGCGTGATCGCTACTGGGTCAGACCAGGCGCTTGGTGACGCACGACGATGCTCGCGGCGCCGGAGAGCACGGAGTCGCAAGCGGTAGAGGTCAGGCGCACGGACTGGTCAGTGCCCTCGTAGCGGTAGCGTTCGAGAGTGCGGTCGCGCGCGAGGTCATCGGTCGCGGGGACCAACCGCTCGCTGCCGCCCTGACGGAGGTAGACGCGGAGCTGCGATGGATCCGAGGGTGCGGGCGCGAGCGGACCGACCTTGCAGACGATCGTCGACACGATTCGCCGAAACTCCTCGACGAGGTCGCCGGCGCTCGTCGCGACGTAGTGATAGTTGCGGTCGCGACGGGCCGCGGGCGTGCCGGCGACATCGGTCATGAACTGGTCGAGTGCAGCGCTCGAGCCCGAGCGGCGGATCTCGAGCGTGAAGATCGTGATGCCGGCGTTCCACAGGTCGTTCGCCGCGCTGCGGGCAGCGCCGAACGCGTTGCTTGCACAGCACGGCTCGCCGTCGGAGACGAGCAGCACGTAGCGGCCGGTGTCGGGCGCTGCGAGTGCCACGTTGCGCGCGGACGCGAGCCCGGCGGCGGTGTTCGTGGTCCCGCCGGCGTCGTAGCTGTTCATGGTCGAGATGATCCCGTTCGGAGCGCCTGCGCCGATCGGGACGGTGCGGAACACGTTCGTGCTGTAGAACACCGCGCCGTAGTCGATCTCCAGGCCCGCGTTCAGCAGGCCGGAGACCGAGCTCTCGAGCACGTCGATCGCGCGGCCACCGCCGCCGGAGAACGGCAGATCCATCGAGCCCGAGTAGTCGAGCACCAGGGTCAGCTTCGGGAGCCGCCGCTCGGCGGTGTCGAACTTGGTCTGCGGGAGGCGCGCTGAAGAACGCGCGCGCAGCTCGGTCGTCGACTGCCCGAACACGAAGGCCGGCAGCTCGACATCGAGCGACGCGACCGCGGTGATGTCCACGGCGGTCGCGGACTCGGTGACCTCCCACGCGATCCGGATCGGCGTCGACGAGTTGCCGCGCGCGATCGACTCCGCGGCGGCGCGCGCCGGACCGTCGAACGGCATACCGCGTTCACGGACCACTTGAAGCGCA
>JACCRC010000084.1 GCA_013813765.1 Deltaproteobacteria bacterium
GCCGAGATCATCCGGTCGGGAAAGTCGGCGGGCCACTTCTCAACACCTGGTCCCCTGGTCCCCGGTGATCCTGGTGGAAGTGGTCCCTAGCAAGCCCGGTGGTGACAGTCCGCTCACCATCGCGCCGACCTCGTCGGAGCAGTCGGCTACGCGCTGATCGGATCGTCGTCACGCACTCAAGCTGACATCACGTCGCGAACTGCGGAAGACGGGGCTCGTGCAGCGGATACGCACGCTCAGCATCAGTACCTCCATCTGATATGTCTGCATCGCGCGGCCCAGGCAGTACAGGACGTTGTTGTTGGTCTCGTCATCCGGACGAAGCCGGTACTGGCGCTGCGTGCAGCGGCGGTTGATCAGAATGAACTGCTCGGGAACCTGACGCGGACGGGTCATATGGTGAGGCTCGCAAGCGGCGGGCCTGCTCAGAGGTAGCGCATCACCGCGAAACGTTAACCATCGGCTTCATTCTGCCCGGCCGGCGTGACCGCTCGGCCGATTAGGTCCGGCATCCGGACACATCATCCCGCGGATTACCGCCCGGAATTAACCCCGGTCCGGCTCTTCCCGGCTCTTCCCGATAGCGCGTAGTCGGCGAGAAGCTCTTGCCCGACCTTGTCGAGCGCCACGAACAGCAGCTCGCGCCTCGTGTCCTAGGATACCGCCTTGGAACAAGGCGACGATGCTGCGCAAACGGGCAGCAGCAAAGTCCGCCACGACGCTCGTTGTGACGCCCGAGGAGGAGATCCAGAACCCGTTTTCTCCGAGTTCTTGAACCTCGAGGACGAGGTACTCCGAGAACGACCTCGAATCCGCGCTGATCGCCAAGCTTGAGACCTTCCTCCGGGTGTAACACCAGGTCCATGGCTGGATTCCCGGAACCGCAACCAGGCGTGCTCTACCTGACCGAGGGCGGCCAGGAGACGGAGCTCATGTACAAACACGGGCACAAGCTACCTGAGTTCGCGATGTACCCGTTGCTCGATGACCAACGGGCTGTCGCGGACCTCACTGCCATGTACACGCGATACCTGGAGGTTGCCGCCGCACATGGGTTCGTTGCATTGATGGGCGGACTCGACTATCGAGCCAGCCCGGATTGGGCAGCGAAGTTGGGGATCTCGCGCGACGGACTCGCCGAGTTCCAGCTGCGGTCGATCGAGTTCCTGCGTGATGTCGCGCGGCCGTTCGAGCGACAGATTTCAAAAATCCTCTTCGTCGGAATCGTTGGCCCGCGCGGCGACGCATATGGCCAGAACCGGACGATCACCGTCGACGAGGCCGAGGAGTATCACGGTGTACAGATCGCCACGCTGAGGAAGGCTGGCGTAGATCTCGTCGGCGCGATGACGTTCAACAACATCGCTGAGGGAGTCGGCGTCGCGAGGGCTGCGGCAAGAGCTGGACTGCCACTCTCACTCTCCTTCATGGTCGACCGGGCGGGGCGGCTGCTCACCGGTCCTTCACTGGAAGATGCAATCGGAGCTGTCGACGAGCAGGCAGGCGATGCGCGGCCTGACTTCTACGGCATCAACTGTTCGCATCCCCTCGAGTTCGAGCCGGCACTAACCGCGGGACCGTGGCTGCAGCGCCTTCGGTGCCTGCGTCCGAACGCCTCGCCGGCCGAGAAGCAAGCGCTGTGTCAGATCGGACACCTCGAGGCTGGCGATCCTGAATCGCTCGGGGCGCACATGGCCGCGCTCGCCCGGCGTCTTACGCACGTTGACGTCTGGGGCGGCTGCTGCGGGACCTGGGATGATCACCTTGGTGCCATCGCGCAGCAACTGCGTCCTCTCAAAGCCTGACATCCGCAGCACATGAGCACGCCCCCGTCGGACGACAGGGCTCAAGATCTCACGAGAGGCAGTTCTTAACGGCGGTTGACACCCGCCCGCAGTCAGCGGCGAGCAGTTCGCCGGCGGAGGCGGGCCTGCCGCCGTATCAGCAGAAGCGCTCGAGGCCGGCCCGGTCGTGCTTGCGTCGCCCGGTTCCGCGAGGTGATGGCCGTGCCGCCGCGGTGATATGATGGCGCCGACGTGACCTCCAAGGAATGGGGCGTGACTGGTGACCGGAGACGGACTACCAGTTTCGCCGCAAGTCGCGCATAGAGCGCGGGGACAACGAGCAGGTTCAGCGCGGTCGCCGAGAGCAGGCCGCCGAGGATCATGACGCACATCGGCGCTTGCAGCTCGTTGCCGCCTTTCGCCGGCAAGCACGAGCGGAATCAGCGCGAGGCCGGCATACAGCGCGGTCATGATCATTCGTTCAGAGACGTCGTCGATAGCGCTCGGGCCGCGTCGGCGAGCTTTGCCTGAAGCTCGGATGACATCGCCGGTGACTTCGCCAGCTCTTCGAGCGCCGGGACTGTCCACGCCGCACCGAGCTTGACCAGGACCTCGGGCACGCGCTCGTCCCCGTGCTCGAGGCGCAGGACGATCATCGTTTCCGCCAAAAAACGTGCCGGTCCCTCCAGCGTCGAGAGCTCCCCGATGCGGTACGCGGCATGCGCCTCGAACAACGAACCTCTCAGGTTCTCGAACACCTCTTCCGCATTCTTCGATCGCCACAGAATCCCGAGCTGCTCTGGTGTCGCGCCGGCGGCGAGGCGACGAACGACCGACTGCATGCGGCTCGCTCCGATCTTCACCAGAGCGGGGATCTCGCTGGCGAGCAATATCCGCATGACTTCGATGTCCGTCGTGAGCTCCTCGGAGCTGTCCGGATTCTGGATTCGCTTCTTCAAGTCGAGCGCGTTGACGAGAGCATCCCATGCGATCCAGCGCACGTCGCTGTCGAGGTCAAGGAGCGCTTGCTCGAGCGCGGCGATCACGACGGGCCCGCCGATCTTCGCAAGATCCAGGATCGCTGCGACTCGCTGCATCTTCGACGCAGCGTGAACCGCATCGCCAGCGATCTCGGCAAGGACACTTGTGCCCATGCCGAGTAACACGAGCGCGCGGCGTGCAGTCGGCGCCCACACGTCCTTGCTGTGGGCGGCGGCTTCGAGTGTCGGCACCGCCTCCGTCGCCTTCAAGTGCCCCAGCGTTAGGATCGCAAGGACGTCACCTCGCTGCGCGTGCTCGATCAGCTTCGCGACGTAGACCGCGCGGTCCGCGGGGGGCAACTCTCTCGCCTCCACGACGTCATACGTCTCGTCGTTCCACGACAGGCCCGACTGAGCCGATAGCCGTTCCAGCAGCCGCTCGAGTGACATCGACGAAACGCTATCACGCTCGACTCCAGCTGCTCCGAGAGATGCGAGCAGTCATCATACGTCGGCGACGCCGAGTCGAACGACTTCCGTCCGATGAGCGCTTCGACTCGCATGCTACGTTTGCTCTCGGTGGAGCCGGACAATCTTGCGGACTTCCGCGCGGCATATCCGTCGGTAACGGAGGCGATCGCGCCGGGATCGGGACGGCCGCGGTTGCGCGTTCGTTCGAGGAAGATCGAGGCGTTCTAAGTGTCTACTGAGCTTGCTCGTGATGCGTGCAGCCGCACCGCCTGTTCGGCCGCCCGGCGTGGGCGGGACGCGCGATCCGTTGTCATCTCGTGTAACCGCGAGATGATCGCAGCCGGCAGCTCGCAGGGCGCATCCGCGAGTACCGTCGCGGCGTCACCGCGAACGGACGACTGCTCGTGCGAGAGCAGTGCGAGCACGGCATCCGTCTCGCTGCGGCGCATGTGGTGACGCACCAAGGCATGGGCCGCGAAGTGGGCCGAATAAGGCATCACACGATCGAGGGCAGCGAATAGATCCTGCACTGCGTCTGTCAGGTCGACGCCTTTGCTCGCAAGCTGATCGAGCATCACCGCTGCGTCAGTGCCCTCGGCGTGGCGCAGGACGTTGGCGCCGAGCGCGGGAACTGCCCAGCGGATGTCCTCGCCGCGGGACAGCGCCTCGCCGATCCGGCCGATCACCTTGCGTGCGTCATGCGCCTCGCCCGCACGCAAGGTGCGGTTGGCGATGTCGGGAATCAGCGTGTCGCTCGCAGCCAGCGCGATTGCCAGCGTGGCCTCCAGGTCCGTATCTGCTTGCTGCAACGCGACCGCGAGTGTCTCCTCGTCGAGCAGCGATTCGTCCGCTAGTGTCCTTGCCAGCTCGAGTGCGCGGGTGCGCGTGCTCGGGTCGCGGAGCGCTGCACGCAGCCGAACGAGCGTTGCGGGCAAGTGCTCGGCAAGCGCGACCTCCTTGACGAGATGGTCAAATCTCCAGCGGTACGGGGTCGTCCCCAGCATGTGCTCCACGAGGCGCGCGGCGAACCGCGGGCTGACCGAACCACCGCGCCGGAGCAGCAACTCGATACCGTGGAGAACTGGATACGATTCGAGCTCGAGATCATCGAGCGCGCTGGTTCCGCGTTGCACGGTGAGCAGGGTCGTCGCGAACGCGTGGGTCTCTTCGTCGGTCGACGCGGCGAGCGTTTTCAGCACTTCGGGGGAGACGGGTGGATCGACCGGGCTGTCACTCAATGCGCGCAACGCTTCGCGTGCGACCTGGCGTCTGGGATAACGCAGCAGCTCGGATTCGATGCGATCGAAGTGGCCGGCCGCCAGGAGATCGCGCGCGAGATCGTGTGCGGCTTCGGTACGCCAGTGAGGATCGGGATGATCCAGATCCGCCACGAGCGCGGCCGTCCAGTCCGGAACGAAGTCAGGCCCGTAGTCGCGCTGGATCTCCCCCAGCGTCAAGCGCTTCACCGTCCAGTAATCGCGCCGCATGAGCGGGTCCTGCTCCTGGCACCAGTAGGTGGTCGCGTAACACGAGGAGCACGTCGGACAGCGCACCAGTTTCCAGTCGCCCTCGTCTCCATCCGCGCGCGCGATTTCCTGCACGACGTTCAGCTCGTGGATTTCGGCGGGCCTGCCGTCCGACGTCCAGCTCTCGCTTCGCGGTATGCGCCTGCATCGCGTGCACGTGCGGGTCTGGGCACCGTGCTGTCGTTGCAGCGACGCGGCGAGGCGTAGCGCGGAGACACTGCCGACCGAGGCGCAAGCGGCGAGCAGCGCGTTCTCGTTGCCAGCACCCACAAGAACGTCGGCAAGGTCGTCGCCTGCCACGTCGAGCGCGGCCACGAGCGCTACGAGGTCCGGGGGAGCGAGAGCCCGCTTGCTCAGCGCCGCGAGCGCTGCACGCCGCACGGTCACATCGGGATCACGAGCAAACGTGATCAAGCGTGGATCGCTCGCGAGCGCCCTCACGGCTCCGAGGCGAACCGCCGGACGCGGATCGTCGAGCCAGCGCGACGTGGTGCCGTCACCCAGGGATGACAGCGTCAACGCATACGCGATGTCTTCCGCGCGTGCCCCCGACAGCACTCGGTCGTCGAGCAGTGGCACGAGTACCGCGAGCGACTCGCCTTCCCGAGTGGCCGCTCGCATTGCAGATACGACGTGATCACCGTCAGGCATGTCCAGATGTGGGATGAGCGGGACGAGCATGGTTGCGATCTCGACGGCGCGCGTCGCGCGCAAGTGCGCCAACGCGTCTGCCGCGAACCGCACGGAGCGGCTGCACAGCTCGGCGAAACGCTCCTCGAACCCCGGCACGCCCGGTGCGACGAGCGCGGCCGCGAGCTCGGCAAGGTTGCTCTGGGCAATTCCGAGCGCCTTCGCACCGCGGTCGAGCAACAAGCGCACGAGGGGCCATGCGTCGGCGCCGGCCGTCGCGGCCGCGGTGAAGTACTCTGCACCGTACATCACCGCCCAGATCTCTTCCGCAACAGCCGCGTGGTTGCCGAGTGCAAGCTCTGCCCGCACCCAGCACAGCCTGACCGCATCCGCGAGGCGGGCGTGACTGGTCTTGTGCACGAGGCGACGCACGCGGGCGAGCAGCGCGGCATCGCGCGAGACGTCCGCATCGGCAATCGCAGCCGCGACCTCCGAGATGACGTCCGGGTGCAAGAAAAATGGATCCACCGGCCCGTCGGGTTCGATGCAGGCGAGCGCTTCCTCGACGATCACCGCGAGATGGTACCGCAGGCAATGAACTATTCGAACGTCGGCTCGGGACTACTAGCGGCGTCCGTCATTGCGTGACGGACGCCGCGACGGCTCAGTCACTCGGTGCGTGGCCTGCCGATCAGAGACTTCGCCGGATCGAAGCGACGCGCCTCCTCGAAGGCGCCGTAGGCAGACTCCTCTTCGCCCAGTCGAGTGCGATAGATTTCAGCTTGTCGAACAGCACCGAGCTTGTCGTACTTCGTGTAGCTCCTCATGCGGCTCAGCATCGTTCGATACGCGTGCTCGAGCCGCTTCCAGTCGCCGGAGAGTTGCGTCGTCCGGGTCAGCGAAACGCGCCCATCGATGGGCCGCGCGCCAGGTCACGCCAGACCTCGGGATCGTGCGAGACGTACCGCACCTCACGCGACAAACGACCGAGTCGAGGCCGCGCTCGTCAGCGAGCCATGCAAAGCTCATTGCTTCGGGCCTTCGAGGTGCTCGATGAGGTTCCGTCGAAGAAACATCATCGCCGTGTACACCTGATCGGGGTGCCTGTCGGTTGCACGAGTCACCTCGCCGACGACGATCGCAAATGCAGACTCGTCATCGAGGCGTTGCACCTGGCGCCTTGTGACCCAGGCAAAGGTCGTGCGGAGCGTCACGGTCAACAACGGGATGAGCACGATGAACACGAGACGAAACGTGCTCGCGTCGAACACGCCCGCCAGACGTGCGCCATACGCCACCACGAACGCCAGGATCGCTCCCCAGACCGCAGCGCGACCAACCGCGCTCGAGGCAGCGGCTGGGCCCGGGTTGTCTACGTAAACGTTGACGGCCTCGCGTGCGGTGGGATACGGCCTGAAGATGCCCGCCCCAACGCTCTCCCTGTTGAGCAGCGGGAGGATATTCGCGGCGAACCGGATCACGGACTGCGGTCGGTCCGTCGCCTTGAACGCGGCGTGGAGGGCGACATCGGGGCGCTCACTGGCTTCGATGGCCGCCACGGCCCATGCACGTTCGGTCTGCATGACGTCAGGCGTACGCAGCGAGCAGCTGCGCCATCAGGCGCTCGCCCAGTTGGACATCGATGTCTCCGCCATCCGGTAGGAGGATCGACGCAGCACGCCATACCTCGGGATCGTGGGACGCAAACCGTAGCTCGCGCGCGAGCGTTTTCAGCACCTCAGCACGCGCATCTTTGCGATGATCGGCATGGCCCCAGACCCGCGCGTTGTTGCCGTACTTCCACGTGAAGTGGCCGAGCGGCGAGTCCACGGACACATCGGGATTGTAGACATCGAGGACGCGGTGCACGAACTCTGCGTATCGCCAGCCATCCACGGCCAGGCGAGACCGCGATCTCGCGACGGACTCGATGATCGCCTTGCTTGCATCGTCGACTCGCTCGGCCTGGAGAATCGTCAGCTCGGCTCGTGCGAGGACCAGGCGCGGCTCGTTTGATCCGTGAATGGCGGGGAGCTCGTCGAGTTTCTCGAGGATCTGTGCCCCGGTGACGACGTCGTACTCGTACGAGCACGCGCGGATCGCGAGGTAGGCCGCTAAACGGACCGAGTCGTCGTCCGTCCCGGTGAGCTGGGGCAACCCGCCGACCATGTCGTGATCGAGCGCGATGTCGAGCATCAGCTCGAGGCTCGACCGCGGCGCGAAGCGTTCCCATGCAAGCTGCAGAAACGCGAGTGCGAGAGCAGGAAGATGTGCGTACGCGAGCTTCTTTGCGTGCGCATTAAGGGCGGCAATGTGCTCGGCATTGTCGTTCGCACCGAGCGCGAGAACTCCGGCAAGGCTGGGCATCGTCGCGAAGTCGGCACTCACACGACTGGTGTCGCTGCTCACGCGAATGGCCTCGATCAGGGCCGGGATGCGATCGCGCGGGACTGCATTGTTGGCGGGCGGACCGAGCGCCTTGAGAGGAGCCAATTCGGTCGCGAGTCGTTGTGCCAGAGCCGCATCGTCCTTTCCGAGCAACGATCCTCTCGCGACATCCCATGCGACCAGCGCACGTTCGAGTGGACGGTCCGGAAGCCTGTCGAACAAATACGCGACGAGCGCTGGGTCCAGGAATCGTCGACACATCAGATACATGATCCCGTCGAAGTCGATATCGGAACCGAACTTGCGGCGCAGATTTGCGTCCGCTTCGACGTCCCATTGCAGCTCGCCCAGGTGCGTGCGTGCCGAGCTCAACCCTCGCTGATCTGCGATTTCATCAAAACTCACGTGGGTGCTCTGACGATACCAGGACTGCTAGCATCGGCGTCGTCGTCTGAGCAAGCCATGTCTGCACTCGACGAGTTACTGCAAGAAATCGAGAATCCATCCGGCCTGGGATGGCGTGCAGCATCGAGCGCGCTCGCGAGCCACGCGGCGCCGACCGCGTGTAGCGACTCGTAGAAAAGGCCGAGCAAGACGACAAGCTTGCGGTGATGTCGCTCGGTCATATCGGCGTGTGGAAGCTGTACCGATGTACAGACCCGGAGGTGTGGCGCGCGCTCTCGATCCTGGCGAGTCCGGACGACTCCATCGACAACGACGCGCAACAGCGATTGGACTCGCAAGTAGCCAGCATCGGCATCGTGCGACCGCGTCCAGGCTAGAAGAGACCTGGACTCTACTGACCGCCCGCTTTAGTTGCCGCCTTCGAGGTGCGCGAGAATCTGGGTTCGCTCTTCGTCCTTGAAATCGGCGTCGATGTTCTTGAGAAGCGCCGCTCGAATGTCAGGGCTGAGGTCCGCGACCGCTCGATAGACCACAAGGCGCTGGTCCATCGGCAGGCGTCTGAGGAGGTAAACAATCTCCGTGACGCGCTCGGGGCCGTTCTTCACGATCTCCACCGCATTCGCGACCAGCCACTCGAGCTCCAGGCGCGCGAACGTGTAGATGACGTCGTCAGGATTCTTCCCTGCGAGCACCGCCTGCCGCAGCAACTCGTGCGCCTCTGGATCGATCAGCCCTCCAGCATCGTCGTGGCGGAACCCGCGAAGCACGAGCGCGGAGAGCAGCTGATATTCGAGCGTGTATCGGGGATCATCCGGGTCGGTGATGGTCGCCAGCCGCGCGCCGTGATCACGTGCGATCTCGGTGAGCCGTTCCTGCCCCATGGCCATGCGCTGCTCCCGGTAGAATCGCATTGCGCGCACCGCGACCCTCGCATCCGGATCCAGCAAGAGGTCCGCGACGGCGTCGCCGAGAGCCGGCCGGAATGACTCGGGCAGGATCCAGTACAGCCGCGAGACCCAGATCGCGAGACCCTCCGACTCTGGTGGCACGAACGGTGGGGATGCAAAACCGACCCGCGCGATGTCACGAAAGCGCTCCGCCGAAATCTGAACGCCATCGAGTTCCGACGGAACGGCAAGTGCGGGATGGCCAGCACATGCCCAGCCTGGGTTGGCAAACTCATGGCCGGGATACGCGCCGGGATTGCCAGCGAGCGATGTGGATGCGTTCTCTACATGCGCGATGCAGCGGCATTCATAGCGTCGCTTGAATTCGGGGATCGGGGTGGTCTTCACCAACTGCCCGCACTGAGCACACTGGATATTGTTGCAGCCGATCTGAGGATGAATTCGGCCCCAATCGTAATCGAATGGTTCCGTCGGCACCCACGCCGCGAGGCGAACGAGGATTCCCTTGTTCGCGCAGTAGCGAACGCCGTTCCCGATGGGTGCGGATCCTTTCCAGCCGGGCAAAGCTGATCGATTCCGAGAGGTTGTCGGCGGTGGAGCTATCCGGATCGATCGGTTGCGGGTAGCGTCCGCGGCCTGATGACGACGACCAACGCGAT
>JACCRC010000092.1 GCA_013813765.1 Deltaproteobacteria bacterium
TCCGGAGAGTGTGCGCGGAGCGTGGCATCGATGCGCGGGCGGCCGGGGCGCCGACATCGTCGGGTGAACCGGCGGAGATCGATCGCGTGCTCGATCGGATCCGCAAGCTGCTCGCGCTCGCCGGGAGTCCGAACCAGCACGAGGCAGAGATGGCGATGAAGAAGGCGCACGAGCTGATGCTGCGCCACAACATCGACGACGCTCGAGCGCGGATCGCACACGAATACGAAGTGCGGCACCTGGGTGATCCGCACAAGCGCGGCACGCGCGTCGAGGCGGAGATCGCGTGCCTGCTCTCCGAGTGCTTCTTCGTGAAGGTGATCCGCGTTCCCGTGTATCTCCCACTCACCGGCAAGCGCGGCAACGTCTACGAGATCGCAGGCACGAACGCGAACGTCGAGATGGCGGCGCACGTCCACGCGTTCCTGCTCGCCACCGCCGAGCGGCTCTGGAGAGCGAACCGCTCCGACGCGCGCGTGCGCAGCGGGCGCGATCGCCAGAGCTATCAGGCCGGCGTGGTGATCGGCTTCCGCGAGAAGCTGCGCGCGGAGCGCACCGAGCTTCGCGGTACCGGCCTCGTGTGGGTCGGCGATCGCGGCCTCGACGCCTACTATCACGCGCGTCATCCGCGCATCGAGCACCGTCGACGTCGCGTGCGCAACGATGGCGCGCACGCCGCGGGACGTGAGGCCGGGCGCACCGTGGTGCTGCACCGCCCCGTCGAGACCGGCCCGAGCGGCGGCACGCGCCTGTTGCGCGGCTAGCGCCGCCGCGGTAGGTCACCGCCATGGGTCAGCTCGACGAGCGCACGTTCGAATCGACGGTTGCCGCCGGTTGCCCGGCGTGCAAGGCCGCGACGCTGGAGATCAAGAGCTTCATCGATCGCCGCGTCCTGTTGATGCTCGCCGATCCGAACGACGCCGGGCGCTGGGTCCACGACGGGGAGAAGTTCGTCGACGGCACCTATTCGATCACGTGCCCGAGTTGCAAGCACACCGTCTTCGAGAGCGACATGTGCCCGCGCTGCAACGCGGCCGGTGGGCTCGCGAACGCGCTTGGCGATCGATCGCGCCTCCCGATCCCGAAGCGCTGCCCGTCGTGCAACGAGCTCGAGCTCCTCGCGCTCGCGCTGGTCCCGGCGACCGCGCGCTATGGCGGCGGCCCGTCCCCGAAGCCCCAGCCGCTCGCGGAGTACGGCGAGCCAGGTCACCACATGGTCGCGTATGCCTGCGAGTCCTGCGACAACGCCGTCGTCACGCAGAAGTGCCCGCTCTGCGACGCTCCCGGGCCCCTTCGTCCGAGACCGTGAAGATCGATCACCGGATCGTGGTACGCCCGCGGGTATGACCCAGCCCGTCTCGATCGGAACCCCGCTGTCGGCAGGCGCCACCCGCGTTCTCCTCCTCGGTGCCGGAGAGCTCGGCAAGGAAGTCGTCCTCGAGTTGCAGCGGTTCGGCGTCGAGCTGATCGCGTGCGATCGCTATGCGAACGCGCCGGCGATGCAGGTCGCCCATCGCAGCCACGTGATCGACATGCTCGATCGCGCCGCGCTTCGCCGCGTGGTCGAGACCGAGAAGCCACACCTGATCGTTCCCGAGATCGAGGCGATCGCCACGCAGGAGCTGATCGCGCTCGAGGCCGAGGGCTGGACCGTGATCCCCACCGCGCAGGCCGCACGCCTCACGATGGACCGCGAGGCGATCCGCCGCGTCGCCGCCGAGGAGCTCGACCTTCCCACCGCGCGCTACCAGTTCGCCGACACATTCGACGAGCTGAAGTCCGCCGCGAAGACGCTCGGCTGGCCGGTCGTGATCAAGCCCATCATGAGCTCGTCGGGTAAGGGCCAGTCCGTCGCAAAGACCGAGGCGGACCTCGAGAAGAGCTGGCAGTACGCGCAGACCGGTGGCCGCACCGGCGCTGGGCGGGTGATCGTCGAGGAATTCATCCAGTTCGAAAGCGAGATCACGATGCTGACCGTGCGCGCGGTCAACGGCACGATGTTCTGCGATCCGGTCGGGCACCGGCAGGTCGGCGGCGACTACGTCGAGAGCTGGCAACCGCACCCGATGAGCGCGCTGCAGATCGAGCGCTCGCAGGCCGTCGCGAAGCGGATCACGGATCGACTCGGCGGTCGCGGCATCTTCGGCGTCGAGCTGTTCCTCCTCTCCGATGACCGCGTGATGTTCAGCGAGGTCAGCCCGCGCCCGCACGACACCGGCATGGTGACGATGGGCACGCAGGTGTGGAGCCAGTTCGCGCTGCACGCGCGCGCGATCCTCGGCTTGCCGATCCCCACGATCCGACGCCACAGCGCCGGGGCGAGCGTCGCTCTCCGCGCCGATGGCGAGCTGCGGTCCCCTGTGCTCGATGGCCTGACCTCCGCCTACAGCACGCCGAACGTGGACGTGCGGTTCTTCGGCAAGCCCAACGCGGTCGCGCGCCGGCGCCTCGGTGTCGTCCTCGCGACCGGCGACACCGCCGACGTGGCGCTCGCCACGGCGAAGCGGGTTGCGGGCGAGCTGCAGCTTCGCGACGCCTGAGCGGGCGGGGTATGATCGGCAGCTGAGGCGACTCGCCGTGCTGGTGCTGTTCGCCGCGTCGTGCGCGAGCGACGGCGGCGTCATCATCAACGTCACGCCGACGGATCCGAGCGTCACCGTGGTGCGGCGAACGCGACGCTCGCGATCCCGACGTCTGTGACCGCAGGGTCCGCCGTGATGCAGTCGCTACCGGACCTCACCTAGGGGCCACGCGACGAGCGCAACGAGCTCGACAGCGTCGCGGTCGCGAGCGGTAGGGCGATCTACTTCGCGAGCGAGGAGCTCGGCGCCGGCAAGGAGCTCGGCTGGCTGGGCGACGACATGGACGCGTGGGTGTCGCACGATCAGCGCACGACCTACTTCGCGAGCGATCGCAGCGGCATCATGCGAATCTATCGCTCGCAAGGATGAACGAGATCGAGCGCAAGTTCCTCGTCGACACGTCACGCTGGAAGCCGCGTGACGCGGGGACGCTGTACCGCCAGGGTTACCTCAGCTCTCACAAGGAGCGCGTGGTGCGCGTCCGCCTCGAGGGGGAACGCGCCGTGCTCACGATCAAGGGCGCGACGAAGGGCATCACGCGCGCGGAGTACGAGTACGAGATTCCTCATGCCGACGCCGTCGAGCTGCTGCCGATGTGCGAGCAGCCGGTGATCGAAAAGACGCGCCACGTGGAGCAGCACGGTGACCTCACCTGGGAGATCGACGTGTTCCACGGGGTGAACGACGGCCTGGTGATCGCCGAGGTGGAGCTCGCATCCGAGGACCAGGCGGTCGAGCGGCCACCATGGGTCACCGACGACGTCTCCGAGGATCCCCGGTATTACAACGCGAATCTCATCGCCCACCCGTTCTCGGTGTGGGCGAAACCGTAACGCCGCCGACATTCATTGCATGGCATGCGCGGTTAGTGAATCACCCACGAACCGTGAACCCGGCACGATACTCTCGTCGATGGTGGTTCGCATCGCTTGTCGTGTGGTGATCGCTGCAGCGCTGCTGTGCGGATGCGATTCATCGACTCCGCCGCTCGCGACCGCGGAGCCCGGAGTTGTCTTCACGTTTCCGGTCGATGGTCAGCGGGACGTTCCGCTCGGTTCGCGCATCGTCGTGACGTTCTCCGATGAAGTGGCGTCGAGCGCGCTCGGCTCGTTCACGTTGATGGGCCCCGCCGGACCGGTCGACGCGATGCCGGAGGTCGTCGGCAACGGCAAGAGCGTGCAGTTCGCCGCCGCGCCACTCGAGGAAGGCGCGACCTATCAGCTGATCGTCGGTCAGGCGCTCGCCCCGACGGCAAAGAACCTCCCGTCAGGCCCGCTCGTCACGTTCACCACGCGCACCGCACGCCCGCGTGCCGCCGCGCCGACGCTGGTCGCGGTCAACGGCGGTGAGCCGCAGAGCCCGGCAGCGTTCCGGCCGATGTACGAGAGCTCGACGATCCGCCTCGTGTTCTCCGAGCCGATCGATCCGCGCACGGTCACGGCCGTGACCGGTGCCGTCGAGCTGATCGACACGTCGACGCGAATGGCCGTGCCGGCGACGATCCTCGCGAGCGGCATCCACGTCTCGATCGATCCGAAGCTGGATCTGCGCGCCGGCACCGCCTACGAGCTGCGCGTCGGCAACCGCCTCGTCGATCTCGGTGGCCAGCCCCTGACGCCGGCGGTCGTGATGCTGACGCCGTCGAACAGTCGCGGCACGCAGACCATCCCGCAGGTGCTGCGCACGCGACAGGCGAACGATCCGGGGCCGGAGCACTCGCGCGCAGGTGCCGAGCGCAACGTGATCGCGATCGACAAGCCGCTGATCGGCAAGGAGAGCTCGACGCTGCTTCCGGTCGCGCTCGATGCAGAGCTCGGCGATCCGAAGGCGCTCGGCGGACCGATCGCATTCACGCTCCGCAAGGGCCAGCGCCTCAGGGCGACGGGCCTCGACGTGAAGCTCGGCGGCGAGATCAGCGTCGGTCTCGAGACCGGCGAGATCCTGATCGAGCTGCTCACCGATGCGGGCGGCCGGCTGTATCGCAATCCGCACCAGGCAGCCGACCAGCGGCCCGAGAACGCGCGCGCGCCGCTGTACGTCGATCTCAGCATGGACGTCGCCGTCTACGCCGTCGATCCGAAGGGCAACGCCGTGCTGACGCAAACCGTGCTCGGCGTCCAGGCATCGGGCACCGCGGTGAGCTCCGAAGGCGTGCTCGCGATCGAGGCCGTCGCCTCGATGGAGCTCGGGCTGCTCGGCGTCACCGCGGCGCCGACGAACTTCGTGCTCGAGCTGATCACGGACCCCGCCGCGAAGCCGGCGCCCGACATCACGCCGCCCGCGCTCGTCGCCACGATGCCGAGCCTCGGTGCGAACGAGCACCCGGTCGACGAGGGTGTCGAGGTGATCTTCAACGAGCCCGTCGATCTCGACAAGCTGCGCGCCGGTGGCCTTCGCCTCGAGACCAACGCAGGAACGGCGGTCGCGACCGTGATCGAGAGCCACGGTGCCGCCGTGGTGGTCCGGCCGATCGCGCCGCTCGCGTACTCGACGTCGTATCGCGTGGTGCTGTCGGATGTCGTCGACGCTGCCGGCAACAAGCTGCCCGCTACGAACCCGATCGCGTTCACCACGCCGCGCCTCGTCAACACCGATGCGCCCATCACGGTGACCGCGATCCATCCCGGCGTTCCGTGCGCGCTCACCGGCGCGAACGGCTCGAGCCCGGGCCGCTGCCAGGGCGGTCAAAGCAACGACGACCTCTACGACAGCTTCACGCTGCCCGCGAACGAGATGGTCCAGATCGCGTTCAGCCAGCCGCCTCAGCCCAGCTCGATCGTCCGCGGCATCGCTTGCAACCAGGGCAGCGTCCGCATCGAGGAGATCGATGGCGCTGGCACGTGCATCGCGGCGATCGCCGGCACGCTCATGACGCACAACCGCACGCTGACGTTCGTACCCGACAAGCCGTGGGTGCCCGCCAAGCGCTACCGGGTGCGGCTCGTCTCGGGCACGAACAGCGGATGCACCGCGGGCGAGCTGTGCAACTTCACCGGCGTCGCGGCGAGCTTCGATCCGCTCGGCGGCACCACGAATGGGGAGGCCGGGGGGCCGGACCTGTCGATCGCGTTTCTCGGCGCCGAGCCCGTCAAGTCGACGTTCCTCCTCGCCGACACGGCACCGTTCACCGACGTCAATGGCTCCGGCTTCGTCGAGAGCGGCGAGCCACTCGCCGACGAGAATCGCGCAGCGCTCGAGATCACCGGTACGACCGGCGACATCAGCCAGGCGCGCTTCACCTCGCCCGACTGCTTGCCCGGCCGGACCGGAACACAGGCGTGCATGTATCTGACGGGCTCGATGCCCGTCGAGATGGGTGAGGTGACGACGAGCTGCCCGCTGCCCGATGGCTCGAGCGCGGCGAGCTGTGTGCCCGTGAAGATGTCGGCGCAGGCGATGTACGCGACGTCGGTTTCGATGAATGCCCAGCTCGTCATCGGCATCGATACCGACACCGGAACCTCGGTGATGCGCATCCGCGAGCCCGCGGGCGGCGGTGGAGTCACCGGCTACATCGTCAACCAGGGCGGCTCGCCCATGCTGCTCGTGAAGCTCGACCTCTACATGGATGCGCCCGACATGAGCCTGCCGCTCGGGACGAGCCACGATCTCCACTCGAAGCCTCTGTCGATGACGCTGAAGGGTCCCGTGTCGTTTCTCCCCGACGGGCGGATCGCGATCTCGGTCGCGAACACGGCAGACCTCCCCGTGGTCGTGAAGGCCGACGCGGCGCTCGGCCTCGGCGGCAACATCAACATGAAGGTCCCTGCCGGCGAGATGAAGCTCCAGCTGCTCTCGCCGCCGCTCCGCGGAGTCGCGCGATGAGGGCCGCATTGCTCGCGCTGATCGCGTTCGTGCCGCTGGCGGCGCAGGCCGACTCGCGCGTCGCCGGTCTGCCGAAGAAGGCAAAGAAGGCGAAGAAGGCGAAGAAGCCCGCCGAGCCGCCCGCGCCCGCGCCCGAGGCCGAGCCCGAGATCGACATGGCGCCCGAGCCCGATCCGACGCCGCCCGCCGCGAACCCCATGCCGTCGGCTGATGCGGAGGTCGCCGTCTCCGTCGAGCCCGCGCGGGTCGGCGGGAAGAAGAAGGCCCATCGCTTCTACTTCCGCGGGGGCGTCGCGCACGTCGCACCGCTGTCGTCATCGCGGCCGATGGAGCTCGCGGATGTCGACGGCGCGGCGAGCCTCGCGGTCCAGAACGGACCGATCGATGGCTCCGGCTCCGAGGTCAGCTCCGCGACGATCGCGGCGATCACGATCGGCTACAAGCTGCCGTTCGGCGGCGGACGTCTCTCGCTCGAGACCGTGCTCGGTTTGCCGTTCACGGTGAAGTTCCGCGCGACCGGCACGCTCGCGAACGAGTCGATCGCACCGACCGCGCTCGGCATCCCGACCGGTGTCGGTCCGCTCGGCCCCGAGCTCGGCGAGGCGAAGGCAGCACCGCCCCTCATCACGCTCGTCTATAACCTGCGCCCCCACGCAAAGGTCCAGCCGTTCATCGGCGCCGGCGCCGCGGTGCTGCTCACGTTCAATCCGAAGGTCACGAATCCGATGCTGACGAAGATCAGCCAGCCGGAGATGTCGATCGCGCCGGCGCCCGGCCTCGTCTTGCAGGCCGGGATCGAGGGCAAGATCTACAAGGGCCTGTACGCGCGGCTCGACGTGAAGTTCATCGCGTTCATGCTCGCGCGCGCCGAGGTTCACCACATCCAGGTCGAGACGCCGGAGCTGCCGCTGTTCGGAAACGTCGAGGTCGGCACCGCGAAGATGAGCGTGTGGGTCAATCCCCTGATCATCCAGGGCGGCCTCGGCATAGACTTCTGGTGAAGGGGCGCTGGTTCGCGCTCGCCCTGATCGTTGCGTGCAAGAGCACGCCGCGCGACACGCCGTCGAACGAGGCGATGATCGCGGACGGTGTGCTCGTACCGACCGAGCTCGACAGCGCGACGAAACCGGTCACCACGGCGAGCGGCGCGGACGCGCGCCACTACTACTGCACGCCGACCACCGCGGCGAAGTGGAACGGCCAGCTGGTGCTCTACCTCGTCGGTGCGCGCGAGGATCCCGCGACCGCGCATGCGTTCGCCGAGCGATCGTGCGCCCGCGGCTACGCGGCGCTCGCACCCGCGTATCGCAACGAGCGCGCGATCCGTGACCTGTGCGGTTCGTCGCCCGACTGCTACGAAGCCGCGCGTCGCGAGATCGTGACGGGGGAGGACACGTCCACGCTCCTGCACGTCGACAGGTCGAACGCCCTGCTCCACCGGATCGACGTGCTCGCGGCACACCTCGCACGCGCACTCCCCGATGTGTGGGTTTCCATCCGCGACCGCCTCGCACGCCGCGACTTCTCGAGCGTGGTGATCGCCGGGTTCTCGCAGGGTACCGGTCACGCGCTGATCCTCGCGCGCGACTTCGCCGTCAGCCGGGTCGTGCTGCTCGCGGGTGTGCCCGACCGGATCCGCAGCGGCCAACCCGACCACGCACCGGTGACGTGGCTCGCGAGGTGGGGAGAGTCGACGGCGAAGACACCGGGCGAGCGGATGTTCGGCGTCAACCACGCCGCCGATCCGTTCATCCCCGCGGCCGAGCTCGCCGCGAACTACGCGCTGCTCGGGATCCCCGATGCCACCTGCGAGGTCACCGAGGAAGCGCCGACCGGCGAGTGCCATCGGTTCGTGATCCACACCGATCCCTGCCCGCGCACCGTCGATGCTCACGTCACGCCGAGCGTCGCGAGCTTCGGCACCGCCGAGAGACCCTGCCAGCCCGGGGGTCGGCTGCGGCACCTCGGCCCGACCTGGGACTACGTACTCGCCCCGCACTGATCGCGGGAGAGCTCCGTCGGAGTTGGTGCGCGCATCTCGTCAACAAAATGACGCCTTCCTGAGACGATGCGCTGGTGAGCGCGTCCATCACGATCATCGGCGTTCCAGCAGAGGATCCCGATTCGTTCGAGGAGATGTATCTCGACGAACGCCGGAACCGCAGCGGCGGCTGGGACACCTTTCCACTGCGATCAGGTCGCATGCTCGACGCCTTCTTCATGAAAGCGACGAGCGCTGATCTCGGAGTCTATCGCGGCGACGAGGACAGGGATGACGATGGCGTGAAGCTCGTCACGTGCCTCATCGATCGCGAGACACTCGTCGAGGTGCTGCCTGACCTGGACGCCCTCGTCGAGACGAACGCGGAGGCCACTGCGCGTGCGCTGCAAGCGCATGGCGGTGGGCGAACCGCCCTCGATCGCATCTCCGACGCGTTGAAGTCCGGTGAGTGGCCGGAGAGCGGCGACGCTGCAGAAGAGGCAGCCGCATTCGCGCGTCAGCTGCTCGAGTTCGCGCGCACTGCCAGACAAGATCGCATGGGCGTCTGCTGGGAATACCGCGGCGACGTCACGCCATGAGACTTGCAACAACACGACGCCGAACGGGGGCGGCACCTCCGCCAGACCTGGGACTACCTACTCGCCCCCCGCTAGCTCGCGGCTCGAGGGGCGCGCTTCGATCGTGCGTGCGTTCGCGGAGGACGGGTTGCCGGCGTCGCGCTGCGGCGTGAGCGTGCGCTCGGTCTCGACCGTCAGCGCCTCGCTCGGCAGCGTCGGTGGGCGCTGCTGCGGGACGCCGCCCGCCTCGGTCGAGGCATCGGACGCCGTGGGCGCGTGCGCCATCGTGCCGCGCGTCTTCCACCACGCGACCGCCTTCGCGCGCGTCCAGGCGTGCTCCGCCGGGATCTCGATCGCGAACAGCGCCTCCGCGAGCGCGCGCGCATCGGCGGGCCGCGCGTCGGGGACCTTCTCGAGGCAGCTCCGCACGAGCCGCTCGAGCTCCTCCGGTAGCCAGCCGCTGACCAGCGCGCGCAGATCCGGAACCGGATCGCGAACGTGCGCGTGCAGCACCTCGTCCTCGGTCCTCCGCGGGAAGACATCTCCGCAGGTGAGCAGCCACCACGCGACGCAGCCGAGCGCGTACAGATCGCCGCGCGAATCCAGCCCCGCACCGGTCGCCTGCTCGGGCGCGATGTAGCCGGGCGTCCCGATCACCGTGCCGATCATCGTGAGCCGTGGCCCGGTCGTCGACGGCAGCACGGTACCGCCCGCGGCATCCGAAGCTGCCTTGGCGGGGCGCTCGACGGGAGCCTCGACCGGATCGGCGACGTTGTGGACGATGCCGAAATCGAGGAGCTTGACGATGTCGACCTCGTCGGCCGCGCGGCACAGGAAGAGGTTCGCCGGCTTGATGTCGCGGTGAAGCAAACCCGCATCGTGCGCTTCGGCGAGCGACTGACACGCCTGCGCGATGATGCTGATCACGCGCGCCGCCGGCTGCGGTCCGTTCTGCAGCACGAGCTGCGCGAGATCGAGGCCGTCGAGCAGCTCCATCACGTAGAAGAACGCGCCATCGGCGGTGACACCGTAGTCGTAGAGCGCGATCGTGTGCCGAGAGCGAAGCGATGCGAGTGTCTGCGCTTCGCGGCGGAACCGCTCGCGGACGACCGGCGCGTGCCGCGGATCGACGAGCGCATCGGCGCGCACGAGCTTGATCGCGGCCTCGCGAGCGAGCAGCTTGTGCTCCGCGCGCCACACCTCGCCCATGCCGCCGCCACCGAGCTTCTCGACGAGCTTGTAGCTTCCGAGCTGCTTCGCGCGCTCGACGGCGGATTGCGCCTCGGCGCGTGCTTCACCGACGGCTCGTCGCATGCGCACGAGGTTCCACGCGAACATCAGCGCAACGCCGATCGCCATCAGCAGCGCTGCGGCCGACGCGATGATCGTCTGGCGGCCGAACTTCCAGCTCGCGCCGAACAGCGTCTTTTCCGGCACCAGCGTCGCGAAGAACCATTCCACCGGCGCGGCGATGCCGGCATGCTTTCCGCCGATCGTGACGATCGACGCGAGGTAGTCGCCTTCGGAGGTCGACAGGCGAATGAAGCGCTGCGTTTCGTGCGTCGCGCTCTGCTCCTTGTCGAGGGCTGCGAACATCGCGTCGAGCGCGGGGTCGTTGTAGTCCTTGTAGCTGAGCAGCCGTTCCTCCGTGGAGACCGCAGGAATGGGCGCGGACGGATACGCGAGCACCGAACCGTCGGCGATGAACATCACCGTGCGCGCACCCGCGAGCGGTGCGCGACCGATGAACGCGGACATCTCCGCGATGTCGAAGTCGATGGTCAGTACCGCCATCACCGCTCCGTCGGTGTCGTAGACGGGCTCCGCAACGGTGAGCCCGGTGCCGCGCTTTTGAGAGAATGGTTTCGGCGGCAACCATACGCGCGCCTTCGCCGCGGTCGCGGCCTTGTAGCGCGAGCCGTTCCTCGGGTCGTAGTCGTTGAGCTCGGTGTGCACGATGACGGGCTCGCCACTCTTGAAGCTGTAGTTCTGGCGCTGCCAGCGTTGATTCACGGCGTGCGACTCCGCGACCTGGAGCTCGTCCGCCTTTGGCTCGTCGAACGTCAAATACTGCGTGCCCGTGGGAAACACGATGCTCGTGAACGCGATGCCTGGCCGACCGTTCACCACGTCGCGCATGCGGCCGACCGCGTCGGGAGTCGCGAGCGCGGGCTCCGCGAGCAGGCGAAGGCTCGCGAGCACCGGCGCGGCCTGATCGAGCGCGCTGCCGATGTCGTGCTGGATCTCGCTCGCCTGCGCCGCGAGCTGGTGGCGCGCCATCGTCTCCGTGCTGTCACGCGTCGCGCGCCGGCCGAGCAGGAGCACGACGAGACCGACCGCGGTGACGAGCGCCGGAATGATGATCAGGACGCCCATCGGCGACGCGAACATCCGGGACAGACGGCTCTGCGCCACGTGACAAGACTACGCGAACCAGGCGCCGGGCACGTGCCCCTGGAGGCAGGTGATCGTGTGCGGGGCCCACGGCTTCGACCACTTCGCGCGCTCCGGTGCCTCCGGCGTGCCTTCGAGTAGCCCCTCCGTGGGATCCCAGTCGGCGCGGGCGCCTGGCTCGAGGCCGTGAAGGCCGCTCTGGTGGAAGCCGATGACGTACGTGTGACCGGCGACGCGTGCTCCGAGGAAGTCTGCGAGCCTCTCGCCGAACGCGATCCCCGGAGCAGCGCCGAGGGTCTCGCACGTGCGGAACCACACCAGCGCACCCGGAGCGAGCTTCGACTTCAACAGGTCGAGACCCGGACGATGCGCGTGATCGCGGAGCAGCGAGCGTACGCCGAGGATCTCGTCGCCGACGTGCACCTGCCCCCACTTGCCGTGGCCCCAGTACTGGAGCTCGTCGATCGGACCTTCGATCGACGCGAGCCACTCGAACGCCTCCGCCCAGCTCGCGACGCCGCGCGTTTCATCCATTCGCCGCAGGCCGCGATAGAGCGCGGCACCCGAGCGCCATGCGAACGAGAGTGCGCCGTCGGTACGATCGTGAACGAGGACGCGCAACGCTCTCCAGTATAGGTCACGGAGTCGAGGTCGGCCCGCTGCTGGTCGTGCCGGGTCCCGGCGGCGGCGCGGGATTGTACGGGCCGGTATTGCTTCCGGGCTGGATCGGGCCCGTGGGACTCGGACTTCCCGAGCCCGCGCCCGAGCCAGTGCCCATGCCCGGATCGGCGCCGTCGCTCGACGGGGGCGGGGACGTGCGTACCTCGATCGGATCGCTGTGCACCGACTCCGGCCTTGCGGCAGGCTTGGACTTCGACGAGCAACCGAGCATCAGCGACGTGGCGAGTAGCAGTGCCTTGAACATGCCGGCTTGCCGTGCGAACCCTGTGCCGAACCACTGCGCGCCCACGCACGGCGCACCACGGTTATCACTCGATCGTCGAGTTGGTGATCTGCGGCGGCTCCGCGGCGAGCACGAAGATGCCGGGCAGCGTCTCGAAGCCGTGGCTCGGGTTACGGCGCAGCACGGACCTGTCGATCTTGAGGTGACCGGTGCGGTTGTTCGAGACGAAGAAGATCGCGCCGCCGCCTTCGATCGCGTCGTTGTCGGTCATCTCCGTGCCGCACAGCGAGAGCGTGAACTCGTTGCCGTCGTTGTAGATCGCTGCGCCGCTGCCACCGCCAGGCGTGCCCGCCTTCGCGGGATTCGCGCCGTTGCCGATCGCCTTGTTGAACGTGAACAGCGAGTTGATCACGGTGTGCGAGACGCCGATCGACGACAGACCACCGCCATTGCTGCAGGTGTTTCCGAGCTCGGCCGCACCACCGAACGTGGTGTTGACGACATAGACCGGTAGCGGCTCCGCCATTCCTGCCGGCTGGTACTGGCTGAGCGTGCGCACCGACGCGCCGCCGACGTCGGGGCCGGTCGAATCGCAGCGGTTCGCGAAGAACCGGCTGTTGACGATCTTCAGGCGGCCGCCGCGCACGAACACGGCACCACCTCCCCCGCCCTCCATGGTGTCGCCCGACGCGTCGCCGTTGACGAACGTGAGGTTCTGGATGGTGAGCTGCGGGTGGTCCTGGTTCTGGCAGTGACCGGTCGTCCACTTCTGCGCCTGATCGCAGGTGTTCATGTAGACGATGCGCTTCCCCTTCCCGTCGAGGACGACCTTGCCGGCACCGTCGATCACGATCTTCGGACCCGTGTCGTTGAAGACCTTCGCGGTCCGCGTGATGTCGATCGTGACCGGATCGGGTCCGCAGTCGAACGTGATGATGCCACCCGCCGCGACCGCCGTCGCGAACGCCTCGCCGGTGCAGCTCGCCGGCGTGCCGGTCCCGACGACGCTCGTCGGAGTCGAGGTGTCCTCGGCGCGCGCCTCCGCGGGGATCGGGCAGGTGCCGTTCGGATTGCCCGCGGGTGGCCCGTCCAGCGGGTTGTCGAGCGGATTGCTGCCGCCACCGCCTCCGTCATCGCAGCCCGCCGCGAGCACGAAACAAAGGCAGGCAACTGCTCTCCCCATGCGTCGAGGATACGCCAGGTCAGCTCGGGGCGCGGCGCAATCGTGCCGCGACGCCGACGAGGTCGTGCCCGTCGGAGTCGACGATCACGCGCGCTGCGTTGTTGAGCTGGAGCAGAGCGCCGAGGCCGTGCTCGTCGGGGACCACGACCCAGTGCACGCCGGGCATCACCTCGACGCGGTGCCGCGGCGTGCCGAGCTCCGCGCCGCGCGCCACCGTCTCCGCGAGCTCGCTGATCGCGGCCGAGATGAGCGGTACGTCGGCGTCACTGCACAGCGCGACCAGATCGGGCGCGCCGAACTTCTTCATACCGCGCGTATGGATCGCATGCGCCTGATCTGGACGCGTCGAGTCCGTCTCGTAGACCACGCGCACCTCTCGCGCGACGTCGAGCGGCGCATCCGCGGCGGGAAGTCCCGCACCGGCGGTGAACACCATCGCGTGCACGTCGAGCACGGTCGTGGCACCGCGTGCGACGAGGTAGCGTGCGAGCGCCCACGCGGCCTCCAGGTATCCGTGGCCGGCAGGGTCATCCACGTCGGTGCTGACCACGTGCAGCTGCTCGGCAGCGTCGAGCAGCGACGTGTCGCCGAGGTCCTTGGTCGCGATCGCACGCAGCGAGCCCGAGCGCCAGGCGTCGAACCACCCGGGGTCTGCGACGCGGCGGATCATCCGGACGTCGCACGCCTCGATCGCCTTCGCGTCGACGTCGCCGAGCTGCGCGCGCGACATCGTCAGCTCGGCGGGTGTGGGCCCGAACACGACGAGGGTGACGTTCGCGTGGCGCGTCATCCGCGGAGCCTCGTCGAAGTCGTGCCGCGTGGCAAGGCGTCGCGCAGCCGGCGCACGGCGTCGGCGAGCTCACTCTCGCTGTAGCGCGCGTACGCGAGCCGCACGAACGGGCGCGCGCGGCCATCGAGCGCGAAGTCACGCGCCGTTGCCACCGCCACACCCCGAGCGAGTGCGCGCTCGCACCACGTATCGAGCGTGACGTCCGGCGACACGCGCGCCCACAGCGTGATGCCACCGGCGGGGAGCTCGAAGTCGAGCACGCCACCGAGCTCCTTTCGCAGCGCGGTGACCAGCGCGTCCCGCCTGGCCTCGTAGGCCCGCCGCATCTTGCGCGCGTGACGCTGCAGCTCCCCATCCTCGATCACCTCGGCGACCGCGTGCTCGAGCACCTGATCTCCCTGGCGATCGGCGATCGCGCGCAGCGCTGCCATGCCTTCGATCACGCGAGGCGGTGCGGCCACGAAGCCGAGGCGCAGACCGGGCGCCAGGATCTTCGACAGCGTGCCGACATAGATCACGTTCCTGCCGGGATCCGCGGCCGCGAGTGGCGGCACCGGCCGGCCGTCGAAGTGGAACTCGTGGTCGTAGTCGTCCTCCAGGATCGCGATCCGGTCACGGCGCGCGCGTTCCATCAGCGCGATCCGCCGCGCCGGAGAGAGCAGCACCGCGGTGGGATACTGATGATGAGGCGTGACGTAGATGCAGCGCGGCGCCGGCGGGATCCGATCCACGACGAGGCCGTGCGCATCCAGCGGCACGGGAACGAGGCGTGCGCCGGCCTCCTCGAACGCGCGCCACGCCGGCCGGTAGCCAAGCTCCTCGACCGCGACGGGCGAGCCCGGCTCGAGCAAGAGCCGGCTCGCGAGATCGAGCGCCATCTGGCTGCCGCGGGTGATCAGGATGTTCTCCGCCGACGCCGGAATGCCGCGGCTCGAGCGCAGCATCGCGGCGATCGCGGACCGCAGCCGCGGTGCGCCGCAGGCATCCGTGTAGTCGAGAGCAGCGCGGCCGGTGCGCGAGCGCAGCGCGCGGCTGTACGCGCGCGACAGCATCGCGGTCGGCAAGAGGCGGGTGTCGGGCACGCCCGCCGACAGCTGGAACGGCGTGGAATCCGATCCGACGATCGCGCGCGGTGGCGCGACGGTCCGGAGCTCGAAGCCCGGCCGTCCTGCGATCGCGCGCGGTGCCGGCGCGGGTGCTCGCTTCACGGTGCGCTCGGGCATCTCCTCGGAGACGAACGTGCCGCCGGGACCGCGGGACACGACCCATCCCTGCGCGACGAGCTCGTCGTACGCAGCGACGACCGTGTTCCGGTTGACCGCGAGCTCGTCCGCAAGCGTGCGCGTGCTCGGCAACCGATCACCGGCCTGCAGCGCGCCGCGGCGGATGTCATCCGTGATCGCGCCCGCGACCTTCACGAACAGCGCGGACGGACCCGCTCCACGGCGTCGGGTGATGGACCACATGTTTTCTACATCATGGACCTGTCTCCTCATCCATTCCAGGGCCAACGTACGGGCATGACGACCTCGCTTCCCGTCACCGACCGAACGAAGGTCCGCAGAAAGCCGCAACGTGGCTCCCACGAGCGCGCCGTGATCAACGAGATCCTCGACGAGGCACTGATCTGCCACGTGGGCTTCGTCACCGAGCGCGGTCCCGTGGTGATCCCGACGACCCACGTGCGCATCGACGATCAGCTCTACATCCACGGCTCTGCCGCGAGCCACATGCTGCGCTCGCTGTCGAATGGCATCGAGGTCTCGGTGTGCGTCACGCTGCTGGACGCGCTCGTGCTCGCGACGACCGCGTTCCATCACTCGGTGAATTACCGCTCCGTCGTGATGTTCGGTCGCGCGTTCCCGGTCGAGGATACGGCGACGAAGCTCACGTACCTCGCAGCGCTGGTCGACCGCGTGGCGCCGAATCGCTCGGGTGCGTGCCGCCCGCCGAACGCGAAGGAGCTCGCGGCAACGTCCGTGCTCGGCCTGCCGATCGCCGAGGCGTCGGCGAAGATCCGCTCGGGGCCGCCGCTGCCGGAAGAGGGCGAGGACGCCGACCTGCCCTACTGGAGCGGCATCATCCCGCTCGTGTCGTCGCGCGGTGCGCCCGAGAACGCGCCCGACTGCAAGATCGCGTGGCCCGGCTAGCCGCGCCGGATCGCGACCTTGATCGCGATCAGCGCGATGATCAGGATCACCCAGAGCATGAACTTCGCGATCTTGAGACCCGCGTCGCCCGTGTTATGCGCGGTGACGTGCGCGATCGTGGATGGATCGATGTAGCTCTTGCACCGATCGCAGCCCCACTTCGCGACCGCGGGCTGCCACGTACCGCCGCCCCAGCAGCGCGGACACTGCGGCACCGGCTGCGTCGCGAACGGGCCCGGCGGCATCGCGGGGGGCACGTACGGCGCCGGAAGCTGCGGCGGGCCACCGATGAGCTGCCGGCAGTGATCGCAACCCCACTGATTCGCCGACGCATGCCACACGCCCAAGGACCCACAGCGCGGACAGGTCACGGAGCTCGGGGCAGTGGCGGCCATGACGACATCATCTCATGTGTCGCCGCGCGTGGTGATCGCCGCAGCGCGGGCGAGCAGTAGCTCACGTTCTCGTACATTGCGCGTCAGCTCCGCTGCACGCTGGAGCTCGGTGCGTGCCTCCGCGTGACGCCCGAGCTTCACCAGCAGATCCGCGCGCACTGCCGGCAGCAGGTGGTAGTCGTCGAGCGCACCGTCGGAGACAAGCGCATCGACGATCGCTAGCCCGGCCGATGGACCGAATGCCATACCGATCGCGACCGCGCGGTTCAGCTCGACGATCGGCGACGGGGTCACGAGCAGCAATGCCGAGTACAGCGCGGCGATCTTCACCCACTCGGTATCGGCAGCGGTGCGCGCGCGTGCGTGACACGCGGCGATCGCGGCCTGCAGCACGTAGGGGCCACGCGCGCCCGGAGGCGCGAGCTGCTCCGCGCGCGCGAGGGCGGCGAGACCACGTCGGATCAGCAGGTGGTCCCACCGTGCGCGGTTCTGTTCGAGCAGCAGGATCGGCTCGCCGTTGGGCTTCGTGCGTGCGCCGAGCCGCGATGCCTGGATCTCCATCAGCGCGACGAGGCCGTGCACCTCGGGCTCCTCCGGCGCGAGGCCGACGAGGATCCGGCCGAGGCGCAGCGCGTCCTCGCACAGGGCGGGCCGCATCCAGTCGTCGCCGGCGGTCGCGGAGTAGCCCTCGTTGAAGACGAGGTAGATCACCTCGAGCACGGAAGCCATGCGCTCCGCGAGCTCGGGTCCGCGCGGGACCTCGAACGGCACCTTCGCGTCGGCGAGCGTGCGTTTCGCACGAACGATACGCTGTGCGATGGTCGGCTCGGGTACCAGGAACGCGCGCGCGATCTCGTCGGTGGTGAGGCCACCGAGAACGCGCAGCGTGAGCGCTACCCGCGACTCCGTGGACAGCACGGGGTGGCACGACGTGAACACGAGGCGCAGCAGATCATCGCCAACGTGGTCGTCGAGCTTCGCTTCAAGGTTCGCCACCAGATCGTCACGCTGCTCGAGCTCGTGGCCGAGCTCCTCGTGCTTACGCTCGATGCGCTTGCCGCGCCGCAGGCGATCGATCGCGCGGTGCTTCGCGGTCGTCATCAGCCACGCCCCCGGGTTCTCCGGGACTCCCGCGGCGGGCCACTTCTCGAGCGCCGTGACCAGCGCATCCTGAGCGAGCTCCTCGGCGAGGCCGACGTCGCGCACGATCCGCGCGAGGCCTGCGATCAGTCGCGCGGACTCGATGCGCCATACAGCATCGATCGCGCGGTGCGTCTCGGAAGCCATCGCCCGCGTCTTACCATCGGACCGACTGCGTCTGGTTCCGACGGAGATCCTCTGGCGTACCTGGCCGGCTATCTGCAATAGACCGGAGCATGCCGAAGAGTCATCCCGTGACGCCCATCGATGACGAGCTCGCCGACCTGCGCGGTGACGAGCTCACTGCTGACGGTCGGAAGCTCGATGATCAGTCGAGGGTGGGGGCCATGACGCCCGACGCTGATCCCGAGGACGGGCACGCAGCTCGTACGCCTCCAGAGCAGCGTGCACCAGCACGATCACCGTCCCGACGGTGACATCCCCGAGCGCGCGCACGAGCCGCATCAGTTGGCCTCCGCACCGAGCCGGTCGACGCCGACCTGTGGATAGTGCTCGTTCAAAAATCCAGCGAGGTCGTGATCGGACACGTACCGCCCTCCCAGCACGACGGTAGCCAGCTGCGCCGCAGCCTCCTCGAGGGTGAACACCAGCTCGAGCGGTGTCGTGACGACCACCGTGTCGCGCCGTCGTGCGAGCCGCCCGCGGTACCTCCCATCATCGGTGATGATCACGGTCCGGATCCGTCTCCACCGCGACGCTCCCGTTTGCCACCGCAGATCTTCTGCGCGCACGTTCATGCGACCCCCTTCGCGACACGTAGGGTGCAAGATCCGGAGGACACGCAAGTTCGGTGTTGGCGACGACGGTTCGAGGTGTGTGTCGCGAGGCCGCTTACCAAGCTCGACGACGCAGTGCCCGATCTCGTGCGGGCGCCGGCGCGCGTTGTGACTTCGTTGCAGGGGATCGCCGGGGACTGACGCACTGCGATACCATCATCGCGTGGGGACGAAGCCTCGATTCTTCGCAACGCCCTCGGCGTTCCGCGCCTGGCTCGAGACGAACCACGAGTCGAAGAGCGAGCTACTCGTGGGCTTCTACAAGACGTCGACCGGCAAGCCGAGCATCACCTGGCCCGAGTCCGTCGACGAGGCGCTCTGCTTCGGATGGATCGACGGGAAGCGTCAGAGCGCCGGTCCGACCGCGTACACGATCCGGTTCACGCCGCGCAGACCGACCAGCATCTGGAGCGTGGTCAACGTCGCGAAGGTGGCGGCACTGACGAAGGCCGGCAAGATGCGAGCCGCCGGCGTGCGCGCGTTCGCATTGCGCACCGCGGAGCGCACGGGCGTGTCCTCGTTCGAGCGGACGGAAGCGGCCGTGCTGTCACCTCCGCAGGAAGCGAAGCTGCGTGCGAACAAGAAGGCCGCCGCGTTCTTCGACGCGCAAGCGCCGTGGTACCGCCGCGCAGCGATCCACTGGGTGATCAGCGCAAAGCAGGAAGCCACGCGCGAGCGCCGACTCGCGCAGCTGGTCACGGACAGTGCGGCCGGCCGGACCATTCCCCCTCTCACCAGACCGGGATACCGTCCGCGCTGATGACCTGCCGCCACCTCGCCGCGTACGCGGCCGGCTGCGACACCGCGTTCACCGTCGATGCGTCCCGCGTGACGTTCGGCCGCGGCGCGCTCGCTGAGGCAGGTGATCGTGCACGCGCACTCGGCATGCGACGCGTCGCGTTGTTCACCGATCCACGGCTGCGCGCCCTGCCCTGGTTCGACGAGGTCGGAGCGTCGCTGGCCGCTGCCGGCCTCGAGGTGATCGTGTTCGACGATGTCGCGATCGAGCCGACGGATGTATCGGTCGACACGGCGGTGCGGTTCGCGCGCGATGCGCGTCCGGATGGCTATGTGTCGCTCGGCGGCGGCTCGGTGATCGACACGGCGAAGATCGCAAATCTACTGACGACGCACCCGGCACCGCTACGCACGTACGTGAACGCGCCGCTCGGCGACGCGCAGCCGGTTCCAGGGCCGCTCGCGCCGCACCTCGCGTGCCCGACCACGTCGGGAACCGGGAGCGAGGTCACCGGCATCGCCATCTTCGACTGGCTCGAGCACCACGCGAAGACCGGCATCGCTTCGCCACGCCTGCGGCCGAGCGAAGCGATCGTCGATCCGCGCACCACCACGACGCTCCCGGCAGCGGTCGTCGCCGCGAGCGGCATGGACGTGCTGTGCCACGCGCTCGAGTCGTTCACCGCGCGACAGTTCACGCAGCGCGCCGCCCCGGCAGCACCGAGTGCGCGGCCGATGAGTCAGGGCGCGAATCCCTGGAGTGACCTCGGCTGCCGCGAGGCGATGCGGCTCGCGGGCACGTACCTCTCTCGCGCGGTGCGCGATGCAGCTGACACGGAGGCGCGGGAGCAGATCATGTGGGCCGCGACGCTCGCAGGCATCGCGTTCGGCAACGCAGGCGTTCACGTGCCCCACGCGATGGCGTACGCGATCGCGGGCCGCGTGCGCACCTTCTCGCCGGCTGGTTATCCGTCGGGACCGATCGTTCCCCACGGCATGGCAGTCGGCATCGGAGCTCCCGCGGTGTTCGCGCGATTCGGCGCGTACTGTCCCGAGCGCCACCTCGAAGCGGCGGCGCTTCTTGGCGCTGACACGCACGGGGCGACGCCCGCCGACGGTGGCGCGTTGCTCGCCCGCCAGGTGATCGAGCTGTCGCGCACGATCGGACTCCCCGAGGGCCTCGCCGGCGTCGGGTACACGTCCGCCGACGTCGATGACCTGATCGCGGGAACACTGCCGCAGCAGCGTCTGCTCGCGAACGCTCCATGTACCGTCGACAGTGACTGCCTGCGCGAGCTGTTCTCGGCCGCCCTCACCTATTCGGGATGAACCATGCCGACCGAACGTCCAGCGCTGGAAGCCTATCCCTACGTCACGCGGATCACGACGCGCTGGATGGACAACGACATCTACGGCCACGTGAACAACGTCGCGTACTACAGCTTCTTCGACAGCGCTGCGAACCGCTTCCTGATCGAGCACGGTAAGCTCGATATCGCGAACGGCCCGGTGATCGGCCTTGTCGTCGAATCGAAGTGCTTCTATCACGCTCCGCTCGCGTATCCGCAGAACCTGCGCGCCGGTGTCCGCGTCGATCAGCTCGGCAACCGGGCTGTCACGTACGGCATCGCGATCTTCCCAGAGACCGACGCTCGGGCCGCGGCACATGGACACTTCGTGCACGTCTTCGTCGATCGCGTGGCGCGCACCCCCACCCCGATCCCCGCCGTCCTGCGCGCGGCGCTGGAATCGATTCTCCGGATCCCATGAGGGCGCGCGTTCTCTTGGTCCTCGGGATGATCGCATCGTGCACCGACAGCTCTGCGCCCGGCTGGATGGGGGATCAGGATCACGCGAGAAGCCTCGGCGAGCTCTCGATCCCGGGCACGCACGACTCGGGCGCACGCTTCGAGTTTTCGCCGGGCCTGGCGAAGACCCAGGAGCTCACGATCGCGCAGCAGCTCGATGCCGGCGTGCGCTATCTCGACATTCGCTGCCGTCACGTCGGCGACGCGTTCCTGATCTATCACGGCGCTGTCGACCAGAATCAGACCTACGACGAGGTGCTCGCGACGCTGTTCGCGTTCCTCGACGAGCACCCGAGCGAGGCGATCATCGCGAGCGTGAAGGAGGAGGCCACGCCGAGCGGCAACACCCGCTCGTTCGAGGCCACCTTCGCCGCCTACCTGGCGCAGGCGCCCCAGCGATGGCACCTCGATCCTGCGGTGCCTCGGCTCGGCGAGGTGCGCGGCCAGGTCGTGCTCCTTCGCAGGTTCTCGGCGATGACCACGCCGCTCGGCATCGACGCCGCGCCGTGGCCCGACAACACGACGTTCACCGTGGCGAATGCAGCGTCGTTGCGCGTCCAGGACGCATACATGGTTGCCGACAACAGCGTGAAGTGGGCCGCGATCACCTCGCTGCTCGGCGAGGTTCGGACCGCGCCTTCGTCGACGCTGTTCCTCGACTACACGAGTGGCTACCAGACGATGAACGCGCTGCCGAACATCACGATCGTCTCCGACGACATCAACGCGCGTCTCGCTGGGTACCTCGCGGATCCGGCGAACATGAACGCTCGGCTCGGAGTGCTGGTGATGGACTTCGTGACCGCGGACCTGGCGGCCGCGATCGTCGCTACGAACGTGCGCTAGGATGACCGCGTGCCGGAGCTGAAGGGTCCCAGGGGAGCGGTCGCGTACGAGCGGGATTCGCTCGGCTATCCCTCGGTGGAGACCCGCAGCCTCGATGAAGCGGCGTGGGCGCGCGGCTACTTCCATGCGCACGACCGGCTCGTCCAGGTGCAGCTCGCGCTCCATGTCGCGCGCGGCAACGCGATGACGCTGCTGGGGGACGTGCCGCTCGCGCGCAACGCCGACGTGATGACGCGCCTGCACCGCTTCACGAACGATCTCGACGAGCAAGTGGCGAAGGTGTCGGTGGAGCTGCGCCCGATCCTCGACGCGTATTGCGCGGGCTTCGCGGCCGGCGTCGAGGAGCGCGGCTGGCCGCTGATCCTGCGCGCCGCGGGGATCAAGCCCGCGCCGTACCGTCCGCACGACATGGTCCTCATGTACCGCCTGATCAGCTGGTTCGGACTGACCCAGCTCGTCGAGATCCCGACGCTGGTCGCCGGCGAATTGCTCGCGCGCGGAGCCCCAGCATCTGCGCTCGCGCTGCTGTACGGCGACGCCGCAACCGCGGACGAGATCGCGAACGCACCGAAGCTCGCGTGGTCGACGAGGCTCGAGGCACTCGGCGCACCTCCGAGCGGAGGCTCGAACGCGATCGCGGTCGCAGCTGCTCGGTCTGCCACGGGTGGCGCCCTCCTCGCCGGTGATCCGCACATGGAGATCGCGCGAATCCCGCCGGTCCTCTACGCGATGCACGCCACCCTCGGCGGAGGCGATCACATCACCGGTCTCAGCGTACCGGGCCTGTGGCAGAACTCGTTCGGCCGCACTGCGCACGTCGCGTGGTCCTACACGTATGGCCACGCGCAAGCGGTCCACGTTCGCGCCGTGCGCTGCAAGAGCGGCGAGATGTTCGACGGCACCACGTGGCGCAAGGCGACGAAGCGGACCTGCGTCGTCAAGATCAAGTCCCGCCCCGACGAAATGTGGACCTACTACGACAGCGAGCTCGGCACCGTGACCGAGGACATCAGCTCGTCCGCAGAGCGCGTCCTGCCGTGCGTGCTGTGGAGCGGCGTACGCGGCACCCACCGCGATCTCGAAGCGGGCCTCGCACTCGCCCGCGCCCGCGACGTCACCTCCGCGATCGAGCTTCATCGCACGCTTCAGATCCTCTCGCTCGATTGCGTGGTCGCGGACTCCGCGGGCCGCATCGGCCACATCCTGTGCGGCCGGATCGATCAGCGTCCATCGACGAGCCGGGGCGTGATCCCACGCATGCCCGACGGTGTGCCAGTGGCGGAACCCGAGAACACGCGCCCCGCGACGATCGATCCACCGAGCGGCTGGATCATCAGTGCGAATGCTCGTCCCGCGGAGCCGACCGGGCACGCGTGGGTCCCTCTACCCGAGCCACGCCCGCGCATCGATCGCCTGCGCGAGCTGATGAGTCAGCTCGCGGCGTCGCGCCCGTTCCAGCTGCGCGACCTCGCGCGCTTCCTCCTCGATGCCTGCGATGCTGGTGCCACGCGCCTTCTTCCGATCTGGGCACCTCATCTGCCCGATCATCCGCGCGCGCGTGGGCTCGTCACCTGGGCGGCGAAGCAGCAAGGCCACGGCGACGAGCACTTCGATCACCTGACGCTGTGGACCATGTTGCACCGCGAGACCTGTCGCGCGCTGCTGACCGATCTGCTCGGGGAGGCGACCTCGCGACGCCTCGTCGACGAGATCGCGAGCCTGATGATGTTCCAGTACCACCTCGACGACGCACTCGCGCTGTCGCGTCCCGAGCACCTCGACGCAACCAAGCTCGCCCGCCTGCTCGCGACCTCCTTCCCGCGTGCGCTCGAGCTCGCGCCGAAGAACAAGCTGCCCCGCACGTTCCGGTTCAAGCACATGATCTTCGGCGGCAAGCTCGGCGGGGTGTTCGACTCGAAGCCGATCGTCGATCGCGGCGGCCCGACGACACCGAATCAGGTCACCGCGGTCTCCGTCGGGACGCAGGAGATCGTGTTCGGCGGCGCGGGCCGCATGCTCATCGACATGTCGAAGCCCGGCGCCTGGTACTGCATCGCCGGCGGTGCGTCGGAGAGGCGGCTCGGGCCGGGCTACGGTGCGGGTCTCGATGCCTGGTCGAAGGGCGTGTTCGTTCCGATCGGCGGCGCCACGGGCACGCCGCCATCTGCAACCTGAGGCTCAGCGCTCGCGCGTGTTCGCCACGGCGACCGCGCACAGCAGGTGCCACAGGCGCTCTGCGTCCTCGAGCACTAGCTCGCCGCCGTTTCACGCACTGCGGTTCGCTCCGTCACCGAGTGCGAAAATCTGTGAAAACCACCGAGGCATGCCGCGTGCTTTGACCTCGGTCATGCGCACCCTCCTCTCGCTGCTCGCATTCGGGGCACTCGCGGCCTGCGCGGTCGAAGACCCGGCACCAGCACCGGAGCCCGCGGTTGCGGTGAGCGATCTCGCGCAGGCGAGCACCCGCGCACCGGCGAGCGCCGACGACGCCGCAGGCGAGGATGGAGGCAACGAGGACGTCTGTGGCCTCTTGCCGTGCGACGGCCCCTGCTCGCTCGCGTGTGACTACGAGGCGCTGATCGAGCAGTACGTTCCGCCTGGCACGTGCGCCTCGTTCTACTGCCACCTCACCGATGGCCGCCCGTTCTCGCTCGACGGTTGCCGCGCGGAGGAGAACGTCGAGGCCGCGAGCCGGCGCAAGCACTCCGCTAGCGACGGCGCCGGCGGCTGAAGAGCACCGCCGCGAAGCCGAGCCCGACGAGCACCGTTCCGCCATCGCCGCCCGTGTTGCAGCCACCGCTCGAACCGTCGCCGCCGGAGCCCGGCCAGCAGACGCCCGTGTTGCCCGCGAGCACGCATCCAAAGCCGCTCGGACAGCTGTCGGCCTTCGCCGGATCGCAGGAGTCGACGCAGTAGTTGTCGGTCTCCGACGTCGCGCACTGACCCGACGTACACTCGCCGTTGTCCGCGCACGGCGTGCCGAGGCCGCCGGGCATGTCGGGGCCAGCGACGCAGTGCCCCGACAGACACACCTCGCTGCCCATGCAGTCGCCGTCGCCGGTGCACACGAACCCGATGACAACATCCACCGTGCCGGTCGCGGAGTTGTTTGCGGCGTCGTAGGCCTTGACCTCGATGCGGTGCGAACCCTGGCCAACGCTTGCCGGAGCCGACCAGCTCCACGGCGCTGCCATGTCCGTACCCACGAGGTTGCCGTCGATGCGCAGCTCCGCCTTCGCGACCGCGACGTTGTCGGTGATGTTCGCCGTCACCTCGAAGCCCGCCACCACCGTCGCGTTCGCCGCGGGCGAGGTGATCGAGACCGCCGGCGGCATGGTGTCGGGGGTCGCGGGCATCGACGGACCGAACAGCGACATGATCAGCGCGTGGCTGTTCATCGCCGACGCGCCCGTACCCGCGTAGGTGCACTGGCACTGGCGCGCGCTGTACTCGCCGCACGAGCCCGCCTGGTTCTGGAACGTCTTCATCGCAGGTCCACCCGACAGATACGTCATCGGATCGCGATTGTCGTACTTGTGGTCGAGGCCCCAGGAGTGCGCCGTCTCCTGCGCGACCGTCCAGCACAGCTCGGAGATGTTGCTCGGGATGACGTTCGCGAACGTGAACGAGACCGAGTTCGCGATGTAGCCGCACGAGAACGGCGAGACGCCGAGCACCCCGCTCTGCATGCCGACACTCTGTGGCGTACCCGCCACGATCGCCATGTGATAGTTCGTCCCGGCCGGCGGCCGATCGGTGACGACCTGAACGTTGTACGCCGCGTAGGTCGCGCGAACGCACGCCACGAGCTGGTTCCACTGCGCTGCCGAGCCGGTGTACTTCGGCACGTTCGACGTCTGGTTCGGAATGCTCGATCGATTCATCGGCGCGTTGTTGCTGCCCGGCGTGATCGTGCAGCCCGTGCTGCAGTTGTTCATGTAGATGATCGGCGAGACCGTCGCAGCCACCGGCTGTTCCCAGATGGCACCTCGCAAGGACTCGTCTGTCCACTTGAGCTCGCGGGGAGCTGCGTTGACCGAGGCGACCATCCCGAGGGTCGTCAGAGCGGAAATCGCGGCGAGTGTGCCCTTCATCATGCGAAGCATCTTTGCGGGCTCGCACGCGATCGCTCCAGAGGACGTCGCTGTCACTGCATCGCGCAGTAGAGAGCGTCACTTTGCGCTGACCGAGACCGCGAAGACTGGTCGCGACGGCGAGACCGCACCGTGAAGGTGTAGGCAGTCAGGGGCAGCCAGCGCGTCGCGCGCCAACCTCGCGTCCTTGCACAATCCGGCGCGTTCTGCCCCGTGAACACGAGCGCCTGCCTACATCGGTTCCACAGGTCGCACATCGTCACTGCGCGACCGGTCGCGCATGACCGCCCCGATTCGTTGACCAGCGAGATCAACTGGACGACGCTTCGGCGCACATGAACCGCGCGCTTCTGACGACCGCGTTTCTCCTCGGTGCATGTGGCACCGACGATCCCGAGCTCGGCACGATCGAGTCGGAGCTCGACATCAGCGCGTTCACGTTGCCGTCGACGGACGCGGCCGCGCGCGCGGAGATCGTGCGTCGCTACGACGCGATCGATCCGACCAACAAGGTCCCACGCGGTTTGCTCGAGGACGCGCTGCTCTACTTCGACGCCAACCAGACGCACATCCCGAAGAAGCGCTACGTCGTGGTCATCGACATGTCCCTCCATTCCGGCAAGGACCGCTACTGGCTCGTCGATCTACAGAGTGGTGCGGTGGAGCCCCACAAGGTCTCGCACGGCAACGGCAGCGATCCGGACAACAACGGGTATGCGGATACGTTCAGCAATGTGAGCGGCTCGAACAAGACGTCGCTCGGCTTCTACCTGACCGGCGAGATCTACGACGGTGCGCACGCGCACTCGATGCGCCTCGACGGTCTCTCCGCGGCGGGCAGCCCGAACGAGATGGCGAACACGAACGCTCGCTCGCGTTACATCGTGGTGCACGAGGCCGCGTACGTCAGCGACACGAACACCGGCCAGCAGGGTCGGTCGAACGGCTGCCCCGCGCTCGATCCGGACATCGAGGTCGACATGGTCGACCGCATCCACGGCGGCAGTCTCATGTACATCGCGACGAAGCCACTCGCCGCGCCGGTCGGTCGCGCGACCTGTGGCGATTCGCTGTGCGACGGCACCGAGGATCCCACCTCGTGCGACGTGGACTGCGCCGGTCCCGACTACGGCGGCGGCCCCGTAGGCGAGCCCGGCACCGACGAGGATCCGGACGCCGCTACGGCGGGCTGCTCTGCGGGCGGTGGTGGCGCCGGGTTCGCGCTCGTGCTCGCCGTCGCCGGTCTGCGCCGCCGCCGTCGCTGACGACGATCAGCGAACGAGCAGCAGATACGCGAGCAGGCCCACGACCGCGAACAGCAGGCCGACGACCACGAACAGGTACGAACGCTCGGCGGGCGGCGACTGCGTCGGCATCGGCATTGGCGGGGGGGTCAGCGAGCGGTGACTGATCCGCTCCGCCGAGATCCGCTTGTCACTCTGCCGCGTCTGATAGACCGAGAGCACCGGAGAGCTCGACCGATTCGGCAGCCGCGGCTGGCTGATCCTCTTGACCGATATGCTATCGACCGCCGCCTGCGAACCGCGCGCGAGATCCGGCGACGAATCCGTCTTCGCACCCGACGCCGCTGCGATCTCCGCTGCGGCCGCCTTTGCCGCTGCTTCCTGCGTGGCGACCAGATCTTGGACCTGCTTCACGAACGTGAAGTAGGTGCCGGTCTCGTCGGTGAACGTCATCGGCTTGCCGCACCCCTCGCAGGCGCAATCGGGTGCCACCGGCGGGAAGTTTCCAAACTCGGCGATCGACACGAGGAGCAGCTTCTCCCGGGCGCAGCCGCCGCAGTGATACGGGACCTGGAAGCTCTTCACGACCGACTTGCCAGCGAAGTTCTTCACCAGATTCAGCTGCGCCACCACCGCGGGCGAGCACGCGACGAGCTCCGGCTGGATGCCTTTCTTCTCGAGCGACGCGAGCCAGTCGACCCAGTCGCGCGTTCCACTCGAGTTGATCCGCTCCACGCCAGCGAGGTTGATGAGCACCTTTCCGGCGCTCACCTGCTCGACCAGTGCAGACAGCTCGTTGTGCTCGTCGAGAATCCCCGCGAGCTTGATCACGTTCGAGCCGCCCCTTCGTTCCTCGACCGTTGCCACCAGCATCTCGCTCATTCCTCCTCCATGACGTAATGCCCGTAAGCATGAGTACACCACACTGCGCTAAGCACCTGTGACGCTCCCGTACGTCGTTACCCCAGTCGTTCCCCATCGTACTCTGCGTCGATGTGTGCACGCGTCCGCGGCCTACTCCAACGGCATACACACCTGATCGCAGCGATCACGTTGATCTCGCCCGCAATCGCACGCGCCGACCTCCTCTCGCACGATCGCTTGCGTGCACACGTCACGACGCTCGACATCACGCACCACAGCCGAGCCGATCTCGATACGAGTCGCGTCGCGTTCGCGTTCACCGCGCTCGTTTCGGCGCTTGGAACGTTCCGCCTCGAGAGGCGCGTGTTCGGCGAGATCCGTCCCGCCGGCGTGATCGGCGATCTGTTCGTCAGCGGCCTCGTTCCTCGTCGCCGATGATCCGGACACGCGCGCTGCACTCGCGTGGACCGCACTCGGCCTCTACGCCTCGACGCGCATCGCGATCCTCGTGATCGGAAATCTTCACATCAGCGAGTACCGGCGCGCGCTCGATCTCCGGTTCACCGCCACGCCGGGCGGTGCTGGCGTCGCGATCACGTGGTGACGGTGCCAGCGATTGCCACACGCGTCGACGTTGCGCCACTGGTGGGTCTTGCTCGCCACACGGATCGATCACACGGCCATCATTCTCGCCACTAGCGCGCGATCGAGCGCTGGAACGCTCATTGCTGCGCACGACGGAATGCGCCAACTAGCCCTGCTTTGTCTCCTCTCCGCGTGCGGAACCTCGATCCGCGCCACGACGATCAACCCCTCGCCCTACGGGATGCGCCCTCGCCCGCCCGAGACGGTCGAGCTGTTCACGAGTGGGCCGCCGCAGGATCGCCGGTTCGTGGACGTCGCGTACCTCGAGGCCGAGCAGGACAGCCCCTACAGCTTCGACGACACCGCGGAGTTCTTCACCGCCCTCCGTGCCCGTGCGGGTGCCATGGGCTGTGACGGGGTCGTCATCGGCTCGCCCACGAACAAGGTGACGACCGGTCTCGACCTGCAGAC
>JACCRC010000122.1 GCA_013813765.1 Deltaproteobacteria bacterium
CGATCGCGGATCGGTAGACGAGATCTGTGATCGAGGATCGGTCGACGGCGACGAGCGAGGCGCTACAAGCGCGCGTCGCCGAGCTCGAGGCAGCGCTGACCTCCGAGCGCAGCCGTGCCGAGGCCGAGCGCGCTCGCGCGGACGAAGCGATCGCCGAGCGAGACCGGCTGCGCGACGCGTATCGGCACCTGCAGCTCGAGGTCGAGCTGATGCGACGTCGGCTCGTCGTCGCCAAGGCCGAGCGCATCGACACCCAGCAGCTCGAGCTCGAGTTCGCTGCCAAGCTGCGCGAGCTCGATCTCCTCGCCGGCCGCCTGCCGGGCGCGGACGATCCGGACGCCGAGGATCCGGACACCACCGGCAAGACTCGCAGGAGCAAGAAGCGGCCGACGGGTCGCCGCAAGCTCTCCGACCTCGACGTGCCCGAGGAGCGCATCGAGCTCGTCGATCCTGCGCTCGAGGGCGCCGCGCCGCGGATCGGCACGGAGGACAGCTACAAGTTGATGTGGCGGCGCGCGGGCTACGTCCGGCTGTTCATCGCGCGCGTCAAGTACAAGGTCGGCGACGGCGACGCCGCGACGATCGCCACGACCGAGCGGCCCGCCGAGTTGCTCGCGCGCTCGATCGCCACGCCGTCGCTGCTCGCGCACATCGCAAGCGACAAGCTGTGCGACGGTCTGCCGCTGCACCGTCAAGAAGATCGGTTCGCCCGTCTCGGCGTGCGCATCGATCGCGGCTCGATGTCGCGCTGGCTCGAGGATCTCGGGATGTCCGTCGGCACGACGATCGTCGCCGCGATGCGCGCCGACGCCTTCGCCCACGCGTTCTGCATCGCGACCGACGCCACCGGCGTCCTCGTTCAGCCCATCGCCGGCGGCGACAAGCAGCGTCGCGCGTGCACTCGCGGCCACTACTTCGTTCAGATCGCCGACGACGACCACGTGTTCTTCGAGTACACGGCCAAGGAGACCAGCGCCACCGTCGGCGAGTTGTTCCGCGGCTTCTCCGGCTACATCCAGGCCGACGCCAAAAGCGTCTACGACCTCCTGTTCAAGCCGCCGGATCAGCGACCACCGCCCGACGACGGCACCGTCGACGACGCAGTTCGACACGAAGTGGGCTGTTGGGCGCATGGGCGCCGAAAGTTCTGGGAAGCCGCGATCACCAAGGACGTTGTCGCGCGCGAAGCCCTCGCGCGGATCATGCGGATCTTTGACCTCGATCGGTCGTGGCGGAAGCAGCCCGCCGCCGAGATTAAGTCGCTCCGCGAAATCCATCTGCGGCCGCACACCGACGCGTTCTTCGCGTGGGTCGAGGCCGAGTACGAGCGCGTTCGCGACCAGCGCGGCCTGCTTCGCACGGCGCTCGGCTACGCGCACCGGCAGCGCGGTCCGCTCACGCGGTTCTACGACGACGGCAGGCTGCGCCTCGACAACAACGCCTCCGAGCGCGAGCTCCGCCGCGTCGCCGTCGGTCGGAAGGCTTGGATGTTCGTCGGCAGCGACGACCACGCCCAGGCCGCCGGCAACCTCATGACCTTGATCGCCTCGGCTCGACTTCACCGCCTCGACCCCGAGGCCTACCTTCGTGACGTCATCCGCGTTCTGCCCCACTGGCCGCGCGAGCGCTTCCTCGAGCTCTGCCCTCGTGACTGGCTCGTCACCCGCGCTCGGCTCGATGCCGTAGAGCTCGAGCGCGAGCTGGGTCCGCTCACCATCCCGCCTCCCTCGTCGGAGCAGCCGGCTGCGCGCTGAGCGGATCGTCGTCACGCACTCAAACTGACATCACGCCGCGAGCCGCGGAAGACGGGGCTCGTGCAGCGGATACAGTTTCATGCGTCGAAGACACGACTGCCTCAGTGCTTCGTTGTGGGCTCTCATGAAATCATGCATGTGTTGCTGCTTGCCCACGTTCCCGGCCCGTGCATGTGGGATGCCGGACGACCGTCGGCCGAAACTGCGTGCCGCGGTCGCCTCGTTTGGCCGCCAGGGGACACCGCATAGCAGGCGTGTTAGCGCCGCGACTGATCTGATGGAGTACGTAGTTGCACGGAGAGCGCGCACGCCTGGCAACGCAGTCGCATGTGCAATAAGCGCCCATTCGGGACGACTCGACTGGGCTGATCACACCGGTTTAGAGCTATCCCGTGGCATGAAATGTGATCGATATCGGCAATGCTCCAAAGGTCGGTTCGCTAAGTGGTGGCCACGCCGAACGGCGCACGATCAATCCCGATCTCCATCCTGCACATCGACGACGATGCCGACTTTCGTCTTGGCATTCGCGCCGGGCTGGAGAGAGCGCGCTTTGAAGTTCTCGAGGCAGAGAACGGCAAGGTTGGCCTCGAGCGATGCCGAGACGCTCTTCCATCTCTGATCTTGCTCGACCTGCAGATGCCAGTGCTCGACGGGTGGGAGTTTCTCAAGGCGAAAGACGGGGATGCTCGGATCGCCGCGATTCCCGTGGTCGTGCTCTCCTCGCTCGATGCGCCGGTTGGCACGTCCTCGGTGGTCCGGCAGCTGAAAAAATCCACTCCGACAAACGCTCTCATTTCGGTCCTTCAGCTCGCCGTCGACAGCGCTCGTATCCGCTCGTAGCGATGCTGCAGAACGCCGCAGTTTGCCCGTCGAGCCACGGCATCGGGCTATATGATGCGCGGCGTGCGAGAGCTAGTCGTGATGATGGCGGTTGCGGCGTGCGGGTCGAAGGGTAGCCCCGCCTCCGATGGCAGCGTTGTGATCGACGCGAGCGGCGACGCGGCGGTCGCGTTCGATCCAGGACCCGAACCGACCGGGCCGCTGATGCCGGTGCCGGGCGAGCTCGCGATCCATCAGCTGTTCTTGCCCATCGGGTTCAGCGCCAGCATCGGCGAGTCGGCGATCATCGTCGGGCCGGATGGCACGCTCGTGCTGCTCGATGTTGGCAATGGCGCGCACGATGATGACGTTCGCGCCGAGGTGCGCCGGCTCAATACGCAGGTCCTGACGCCCGCACGCGGCTATGCCGCACGAGGCGAGCTTCAGGTGGAGTGGATCGTGACGACCCACTTTCATGGCGACCACATCGGCGGGCTCGACCAGCTGCTCACCGGCAGTGAAGCACTCGCTGTCGTGCATGGGGTGGTGCATCGCGGGTTCGTCGATGTCGGCGATGCGTTGAATCCGGCCGCATTCCAATCGATGTGTCAGTTGCTCCGTGGTTCGCTCGCAACGCTCGATCGGCCGCTATGTCGAAGCGCGCAGGTCGCACCGTGCGCGGAGGGACAGTGGACACAGGCGTATCCGGCGATCGGATGCGACGGCTTGTTGCGCGGCGATCTCGCGACTGGCGCCGATGATGCTGCCGGCGCACCGACGTTCATCTCGCTCGGCGGTGGAGCGCGCATGACGTTGATCGGCGCCGCGGGGTACATCTCCGACGGGCAGGCGCTGCATCCTGCACCGTCATTCGCACACGACATGAATGGCCAGGAGAATGCGCGCAGCGTGATCGGTATCGTCGAGCACGGGTTCTTCCGCTATCACTTCGCCGGGGATCTGACCGGGCATGGCGATGTCGAGTCGCCTGATGTCGAGAGTCATCTCGCGGCGAAGGCAACCAGTTGGTACGGGCCGCGCGGTATCGATGTCAGCCACGCGCATCATCATGCGCGCCGAACGTCGAGCAACACCGCGTTCGTCGATCGCGTCACGCCCGCTGACGGCAGATCGCGCAACATCGTCGCCGGGATCAACGAAGCGTACATCGGCTCGCCGGCCGGCGAGGTGCTGTCAGCATTCGGTGATCTCGGTCGGCTCGGCACCGGACGGATCTGGGTGACGGCCACGGCGGCTAACAGCGACACGCACGCGACGCTCGAAGATGCCGACGGGCCCGTGATCGTGCAGACCGTGCAGCAGGGGCGCGGCTACTGGATCCAGGCCGCGGGTGCCGAGCTGCGCTCTCGCGCGTATCCGTCCGTTCGCGCCGATTAGATCGGGCGTGCCCGGCCTGTAGTTTCACGGGGGTAGCCTTGCCCCCGACTGGCTCATCTCCTGGCCGGCAGCTCCAGCAGCGTGCGGGATCGGTGGGCCACGTATGCCCGCGACGGGCTCCCGACGGGCGATCCGGCCCGACGAGCGAGGCAGGGGCGGGTTGGAAAGCTGTCAACGCGGCACGGAACGCGCACGTACGGCTCTCCATGCGCGCCCTGCTCCTCGCTCTGCTCTTCACGACCGCCTGCACCAGTGACAAGAAGGAAGCCGCGAACCAAGATCCCGCTTCGACGCCGGCGACGACCACCAGGACCGCGCAACGCGAAGCCGACGACAAGGCGACCGAGGTGGAGCAGGCCCGCAACGCTGCGAAGGCCGATGTCGCTACGGCGCAAGCCGCCTCGGACACCACCGCCGCGAGGGCCAACGCCGAGACCACCGCGCAGCTGCAGAAGACCTTCGATGCAGCGGACCGCCGCCTCACCGAGCTGAAGGAGAGAGCGGCGAGCGCGACGGGCGCGACGAAGGAACGCGTCGACGCTGCCGTGGCCGAGGCGACCGCGCGTGAAGCGAACGTGATGGCGGGCATCGCGAGGCTTCGTGACGCGAGCGGCGCCGCCTGGGACACCGCAAAGGCGCAGCTGGACGCCGACATCGTCGCGATGAATCAGGCGCTCGTCTCGCTCGAGATCGCGCTCAAGTAGTCCGACTCACGCCAGCATGCCGGCCGCGATCGCATCGACGAGGGCCATGAACTGCCCGTGTGAAAAGTCCGAGCCGCTGGTCAGCCAGTCGTGATGGCGTAGCTCGCGCGGGGGATCGACGCGCTCGTCGCGATAGTGCCCCAGCACATCGAGGTGATCGCCGAGGCCCGACCAGACGAGCTCGCCCCACAGCTGGGAGCGGAACGGCACCACGCCATCGTTGTCCTCGAGCGACGGCACCCGCCCGAAGGTCTGCGTGACCTGCGCCTCGTATGCCGCCACGAGCCCCGCGGGCATGTCGTGGTGCGCGCAACACGGGTAGCGCTCGTCGTGTTTCGCCGTGAGGTGATGGAGCGCGTAGAAGATCGAGAGCGAGATCGCGCGCAGCGGATGCCCCACGGTGTGCACCCAGCGCCGAGGCGTGGGCGCCGGGGACATCGACGCCGTCGCCTGATACCGCACGCCGGGTCGATCCGCGAACCCCGCGACGACGAGGTCCATCGACTCCGGGCTGAGCTGCAACATCGAGCCCTGGTCCTCCTCGATCGCCGCGAGAAACGTGCGCACCTCGGGACTGCCGGCGTCGTCGACCATGGCGACCACGGATTCCACGGCGCGGTCGAGCATGAGGAGCTTGAACGGGATGGCGAGGTCACCGCGCTGGAGGAATCCGAGGACCACGCTCGTGGCACGGAGAGGTGTCGCGCCGAGGGTGAGCCCCGCGATCGTCAGCATCGAGAGCGCCGCGAGGACGCGCTGCCCGTTCGAGGTCGCGAAGAAGCTCGCGAGCGGCGTGCCGTAGTGCGGTGTGTTCATCGTCGTGATCGTGCGCAGCCGAGGCAGCCAGTCGAGCACGTCCGCCGGGATCGCCGTGTTCGACGGCGACGCCACGAACCGCGCGTCGAGTCCACCGGTCGAGTGCCCGAGGAGGTGAATCGCGTCGGTCCCGGTCGCCGTGCGACGGACCGTCTCGGCGAGCCGGGTCGAGCGGCGGCGGATCGACGCCGTCGGGAGATCCTCGATCACGTGGGCGACGAGCTCGTGCCCCGCCGCTGCGAAGCGCGCAGTCAGCTCGCGCTCGACGTGGGCGAAGTAGGTGTACGAGCCGAGCTTCCCGAAGCCGAACATGCCCGGGGAGAAGTACACGTGATGACGCATCGGTCCTGCCTTTGCACGGTCCACGCCACCTGGTGCTTCAGCGCTGGCGGCGGTTGTATCGGCGCTGGTACCCTGAGCATCTCATGGATGTGGCGCTCGCGAGTCAGACGACCCCGCGGCTCATCAATCTGACGGCGGACGATCGCTTTGTACCGACCGAGGTGCTGCGGCGCTCGTACATCCACTACCCGGAGTCGCAGAACCCGTCGGCACCGCCGTTCGTGACGTTGGAGGGGGAGGGGCTCGAGCTCGGGATCGTGCACAGCGACGTTCCCGAGATCGCGCGGGGCGTCTCGTCGTTGCTGACGCGTTCGCTCGAGGATGCCAAGGACCAGCATGGCGGGCACCTACCCGCGCGGATCGTCGAGCGCGTTCAGCTGGACATCATCTCGCCGCACGGGGTGGCACACCTCTGGGGCACCGAGGGCCATCGCTTCGTGCTCTCGCGCGCGGTGGACCGGACGACGAGCGAGATGGTCGCGACCATGCTGGTGGCTCGCCGCAAGGGCACCATCTTCTTCTTCACCGGCCGCTACAACAACGTGCGGCACTCGACGATCGAAGAGACCGTCGACTTCGATCAGCCGGCAGGCACGAATCCCGAGCAGAAGTGGTTCGCGCAGTTCGCGTTCCCGAAGCCGATCGACTTCAAGCCGCTCGCGTTCCATCACATCGCGAACTTCGTGGTGGCGAAAGAGCACCGCGGCAAGCGGCTGTCGCGCGTGTTCCTCGATGCGCTCCTCGCGAAGTACGCGCGCGATCGGATGGTCGCGTGCGGGAACCCGATCGAGCACTCGCAGTTCCTCCTGTGCGGCCGGGGGTTCTGGCAGATCGGCGATCCGCCGTGGTTGGTGCGCATGGAGCGGCTCGGCTTCGAGCTGCGCTGGGGTGCGGAGAGCTTCTTCATCGAGCATGACTGGGCGCGACTCCCAGCGATCCACGACGAGCAGGGTCATGCGATCTCCAACCTCGACTACAACCGAACGTTCCGTCTGCCCGAGCGGTACCAGGGGACTGCGCCGGACCGCCCGTCGCCGTTCCATCTCACACAGCGCGTCCCCGAGGTGATTCGCCTCTCGCAGGATCCGCGCGCAAAGCTGCAGTACTTCCAGGCAATGTTCCACTTCACATGAACGACGCCATCGTCAAACGCGCGCGCTCGGTTCCCGACCAGAAGGTCGCGGCGTTCACCGGAGAGGGCGCATATCACGGCTCGACCAAGCCGCGGTCGCAACCTGTCCCGCAGGCGCGGCCGGTGCTCGTCGAGGAGATGCGACCGACGACGCTCGAGGCATACGCGGCCAGCGGTGCGCGCAGCATCGCGGAGCTCGACGCGACGTTCTCGAATCGCTACGAGGTGAAGTCGACCCTGCCGGTCCCCACGCAGGACGAGATCAAGAGCGACGGTGTGACGTTCTGCTGGTGTCTCATCGACGAGGCGATCGCGGAGGCGGGACCGTTGACGCGGCGAGTGCTCGAGGAGATGACGAAGCACCTCCGCCGCGACAAGCGCTTCATCTACATCGATTCCAAGATCCAGTGGTTCGAGGCGGGAGACGTGCCGGTCGATAGCCAGCACTGGCACGTCGACGGGAGCATCGCGGTCCGCGACGAACGGGTGCAGGCACTCGGGCACCGCCTGCTGCACGACATGCGCGCGCGCCTCGAGGGTCACGCTGCGCCCCCGACCTATCTCGCGTATCAGTCATCGATGCACTGCGCGACGCAGTTCGTGACGGGCCCGCTGTCCGTGCGTATGCCCGAGCTGATCCCGAACTTCGACGAGCTGGACCTGCGGGTGCGTGCTCTCGATCCGCCGTGCGAGTCGCAGCCCGCGTCGTCGATCGTCGCCTTCGATGGCCTGTCGCTTCACCGCGCCGTCGCCGCGCGCAGTGCGGGTTGGCGCCTGTGGATCCGATGCAGCGAGACCGATCACGAGGTCCGGCTCAACCCGTCCCTCGTCGAGTGCTACGGCACCGTGTTCCGCTCACCTGCGGACCGCTGACTAGCGGGTCTCGACCCATCGGAGCTTGGCGGAGTAGACGAGCACGGGCCTGCCGTTCTCGATCCGCTCGATCTCGATGATCTGGCGCCGCGGCGTGCTCGTCTGGTGGTTGAAGTCCTCCTTGAACAGGTCCTCCCAGGCCGAAGAGCTGCTGGACGTCACCTCGACGGTGATCGCGGTGGCGCTCACGTCGATGACGGTTCCCGACTCGGACGCGAGGCTGTAGCCGTGGTTCCCGCGGGACTCGTAGTTGTAGGCGAACCGCAGCGTGTGCTCCGCATCGCGCCACAGGCGAACGCGCCGCGCGCCTCCCTCCCACGCGTCTCCGGCTCGATAATCCCCGAGCCACGCTGGATCGATGTCCACACTCATGCGAGCGCAGAATCTAGCAGCAGGCTCCGACCGCGGTTCACTCCGTTTGCGCGGGGCAGCGCTTCGCGGTGAAGGCGCCGACCAGCATCGAGCTGCCGTCGTCCGGGAGCGAGAGCACGACGCGAGCCTGGACCTCGGTGTCCGAGACGCTGTCGATCGCGAGCGCGGCGCTGTAGTACTGGGAGTAGCGCCAACCTCGATAGCCGTCGGGCTCGAACACCTGGAGGTCCGCGTCGATGATCTGGTCGCGTTTCTCGCCGTGTTTGTGGTGGTAGTTGCCGGTCAGCGCGGCGCCCGCGATGGGGACCGCGGTCAGGTCGAGCGAGAAGTTGTCGATCCGAACGGTCGGCTTGTCCGCAGCGACGAGCTCGTCGTGGCTGTACACGCGCATGTGCCCGCCCTCGGGACGTGCCATGCACGGCTGCGGCGGCATCGCGGTGTAGAACACGAAGCGTTGGCGCTTGGTGCCGTCGTGGTACGGGACCTCGCGCAGCGTGACGTGAGCGATCTTTGCAGCAGCGCCGGCCGCGATCGCTTCGAGCGGTGTCTTCGGTGGCGCGGTGGCGGCGACGGGCGCCATCGTCCACGGCTGGCCCGCGAGTGGCGCCGGCTTGTCCTCTCGCTTGACCGACTTCGTCGGGCAGTAGTCGCCCTGAAACGGTCCCGTCAGGTTCCAGCCATCACCCGCGATCTCGATGGTGCCCGCGACGGTGAAGGACGTCGGATCCTTCTTCGAGAGCGTCACCTTCGCGGTGGCCTTGGGCTTGGCATTCCAGTCGACGCCGGTCGCGCCCCAGCCGCTGGCCTCGGAGGCGATCGCCTTGCCGATCTGCCAGTCGGTGATCGGCTCGTACTTTGTCAGCTCGAATGTGCTCGCACTGCCCATCGGCTCCTCGCAGCGTTGCCGATCGCGTAGCTCCCGATCCGTGGTGCTGTAGAAGCCGAGCTTGCCGCCATCGCTGTTCTCCAGCAGCATGACGACCGTTGGTGCGAAAGGCTTTCCCGCGATCGTTCCCGACGGAGCGGTGTGACGCGGCTGTCCAGCACGCTCGGCAACGGGCTTCTTGGGATCGTCTTCAACGGTGCGCTTCTTTGCGCCGCCGTTGTCCTGCTTGCAGGCGACGAGCATCAGTACAGCGACAAGGATCTGGGTCGTCGAGGTTCCGTTCTTCATGATGGGGGCCGTCCGTACGCGCGCCAGAGCTTGGTCAGAATGCGGTCGCGCTCGTCGGGGACCGCGTCGACGTCGAACGACATGTTAGCGTCGTCAACGACGACGCGTACCGCCAGCTTCGCTTCGCTCCGGCGCGCTCCGCTGACAGAGACCTTTGCGTGATCTCGCGCAGGTTCGTTCACGTCGCCCGGAAAGAAGCTCTCCTCTCGTTCCACATCGATGGTGCAGCTCGCGGATGTCCATCGGGAGCTGGCGACGCGACATCGCTCGGCGGAACTGGCTGTATGTGGCGTTCGGTCCAGCTCCGGGCTCGTCGCCTTGTCCTGCGTGCGCCGCAGCGACTCGTGCGCGCAGCCGAGCGCATCGTGGACGAAGGCGAGCAGGGCGGTATCGAAGTCCGGAGGCGCGGGGGACCTGCACCAGAGGGTCCGGGTCCGTGGCGCCTCGTCGGGCTCGTCGATCGCAGCGCGACATTCTGCAAGCGTGGGCTGCTCGACCAGCGCGACCGCGAGGATCACACCAACGCGGTCGAGCAGGGGCTTCTTGCGCTCGTCGGCGATGGATCGGAGCGCGGTCAGGTACGTAAGCAGTCTCTCGGGATGAGAGGCCGCGATCCGCTCGGCTCCCCAGACCCATTCCCAGTCGTAGCGCGCCTCGCCTTCGTCGATCCGACGTTCGGCGAGAACGACCGCCCATGGCGGCGTCTCATGGCCCGGCAGCGCGCGCAGTAGCGCGGCGGCCCGCTTCAGGTGCTCTGCCCACTCGGGACCTTCGCTCATGAGCTAGGCGGGACGCGACATCGCCTCGTCGACGATGCGCTGGATGAACGCGTCGTAGCGCATGCCGGCTTTGTGCGCGGATTCGGCCGAGTCGTGGCCGTAGCTGAGGAACGGGTTCGCGTTCGCCTCCAGGAACCAGACCTCGTTGTCTTCAGTCAGCCGCACGTCGATGCGCGCGTAGTCGCGCAGCCAGAATGCGCGGTACGCGGCATAGCAGGTCCGCATCAAGCGTTCCTGTGCAACCTTCGCGAGCTTCCGAGCGAACACGTTTCGGATCCCGCGGCGCTTGCGGTAGTCCAGATCCCACTTCGACTTCTGGGTCGCGATGCGGTCCTCTGGACGTGAACCCGCCTGGTCGAACACCATCTCGACGATCGGAAGCACCTCCGCCTTGTCTCCGTTTCCGATCATCGTCGCGTAGAGCTCGCGGCCTTCGATGTACTCCTCGGCGATTGCGGGCTGGTCAAAGCGCTCGTGGATCCAGGCGACTCGGTCCCGGAGTGCGTTCAGGTCGTGGACGATCGATGCCTGCGAGATACCTTCGGACGCATCGGCCGCGAGCGGTTTGACGATCACCGGGAACCGGAGGTTCGTATTCTCGTCGGGCGATTCGCCCGCGCGAAACGACTTGAAGCTAGGCACCTTGATGTCGTGGAACGCGAGGATCTTCTTGCTCATCGCCTTGTTGCGCGTGACGAGCAACGCGAGCGGTGGTGCGCCCGTATAGCGGTAACCCTCCGCCTCCAGCAGCGCAGGTACGAGATAGTCGAGGTTGGAGTTGTCGAGGAACGCCTCGGTCGCATTGAAGACGAGGTCCGGCTTCCACTCGCCAAGCTGCGTGCTCATCGCGTGCGGATCGTCCTTGATTCCGAACAGCAGCACGTCATTGCCGTTCTTACGGAGCGAGTTAGCGATCTGGTAATGCATCTCCGGCTCGGTGTTGCGCCGGTTTGCAATTTCCTTCGCCATCTTGGCGGCGTGCTGATCCGGAGACCAGTCGAAGGCAGAATCGAAGACGACCGCGACCCTCATTCGGGCCTTACACTAGCGCGGGTTTGGGGATCTCCGGCATGATCGTGCGCCGTACCCACTCGCGACTCACGAAGCCCGTCGGGGCCCTTGCATCCGCCCTTTCGCGTCTTCCGCCGGGCGCGGTGTCCGCTAAGCTGCCGGAGTGGCTGGTTCCGATGCAAGCGACCTGGGCGTTGCAGAGGCGCAACTTCTTCGCAGGATCGAGGAGGGCTGCTCCCGGCAGGAGCTCCTCGAGTCGCTCCGGTCGGTGTTCGCGCGCAGTGCGCAGCTCGGTGACCGCCAGCGCTTTCTCGCCGAGCTCGATCTGACGACGCGGCAGCTCGTCGATCCGCCGGCGCTGATGCAAGCTACCGCGAGGCTGCTCGCCGAGCACCTCGGTGTGGACCGCTGCGCGTACGCGAACGTCGACAACGAGGCCGTGTTCGACATCACGGGGGACTACGCGCGGGGCGTCCCGAGCATCGTCGGGCGGTGGGACGTTGCGGCCTTCGGACCGAGCTGCGTCGCCGACATGCTCGCGAACCGACCGTACGTGGTCGAGGACACCGACGGCGATCCGCGCATCCCGCCCGAGGTGCTCGTGGCGTACCGCGCCACCACGATCCGCGCCGTGATCTGCGTGCCTCTCCACAAGCAAGGCCGGTTCACCGCGGCGATGGCGGTCCATCAGACGCAGCCGCGGCGGTGGACCCCTGACGAGATCCAGCTGGTGAGCATCGTCGTCGGGCGATGCTGGGAGGCCCTGGAGCGCAGCGCGGTGCAACGCACGCTTGCCGAGAGTCGCGCTCGTCTCGAGTATGCCGTGCAGCTGTCGGGCATCGGCTTCTGGTACTGCGACCTGCCGTTCGCCGAGCTCATGTGGGACGTGCGCACGAAGCATCACTTCTTTCTGCCGCCCGATGCTCGGGTGACGATCGAGATGTTCTACGACCGCATCCATCCCGACGATCGCGAAGCGACGCGCGGGGCGGTCGATTCGTCGATCGCAAACCACACCTCCTACGACGTGGTGTACCGGACCGTGAACCCGAAGACGGGCGACCAGAAGTACGTGCGCGCGCTCGGCGGAACTACCTACGCGGACGATGGCACACCTCTACGGTTCGACGGAGTCACGGTCGATGTCACCGCGCAGAAGCGCGCGGAAGAGCAGCTCCGCGATCAGGACCGGCGCAAGGACGAGTTCCTCGCGACCCTGGCACACGAGCTGCGAAACCCGCTGGCACCGATCCGCACGGGGCTCGAGCTGATCCAGATCACGAACGATGCGTCGGTCGTGCACCGAGTGCATCAGATGATGGGACGACAGCTCGTTCATCTCGTTCGCATGGTCGATGACCTGCTCGATATCTCGCGCGTGACGATGGGTAAGGTACAGCTCGTCACGGAGCGGGTCGAGATCGACCACGTGATCAACAGCGCGGTCGAGACCGTGCGGTCCTTGTTCGAGAAGAACGGTGTCGAGCTCGTTCTCGATGTCGCCGCGGATCCGCTCGTCGTTCAGGGGGATCCGACGCGACTCGCGCAGATCGTTGCGAACCTCCTCAGCAACGCCGCCAAGTACACGCCCCGCGGTGGTCGGGTCGTGGTGTCCGCGGCGCTGAGGGGCGAGCAGGTCGAGATTGCCGTGACCGACACGGGCATCGGGATCCCACCAGAAAAGCTCCCCCAGGTCTTCGAGATGTTCGCGCAGCTCGGGCAATCCATCGACCGGGCGAGCGGCGGTCTCGGCATCGGGCTCACTCTCGCGCGCAGGCTCGTCGAGCTTCACGGCGGTACGATCGACGCGCAAAGCGAAGGCCCCGGCCGCGGAGCAAGGTTCGTCGTGCGGCTCCCGCTGCGGACGATCGCGCACGAGCAGCGCTCCACGGTAGCGCCCGTTCCTCGCGGAGCGAGCCTGCGCATCCTCGTCGTCGATGACAACGTCGACGCGGCGGAGGCGCTCGCGGCCCTGCTCGAGATCTCGGGCCACGCGATTCGGCTCGCTCACACGGGGCAGGATGCACTCTCGATCGCGGTCGAACAGCGGCCCGACGTGCTGCTGCTGGATATCGGGCTCCCCGGGATTGACGGTTACGAGGTCGCGCGCCGGATCCGCGCCGATTCGTCGCAGCCGCAGCCGATGCTCGTCGCGCTCACCGGCTGGGGCGCCGAGGAAGACCGACGCAAGGGGCGCGACGCCGGCTTTGACGAGCACCTCGTGAAGCCCGTCGATCATGCGCGGCTCGCGGCGCTCCTCGCTGCGGTCGTTCCTCGTCCGGTGCAGTGATCACGCGGCGCGCTTCGCGGTCCGGCGTCGCTTGGCGCGCGGTCGGGGCGAGCGAGATGGTTTGTCCGAGAGCTCGATCCACACGGGCGCGTGATCGCTCGCGTGCGGCCGATCGCGTACCCAGCGGTCGACGCCGGCGCCCACGAGGCGCGGCGCCAGCGCGCGATCGAGCAGCAGGTGGTCGATGCGCAGCCCGGCGTCGCGCTTCCAGTGCTCGCGGAAATAGTCCCAGAACGTGTACACGCGCTCGTCGGGAAACGTGGCACGCAGCGCATCGATCCAGCCCTGCGCGAGCAGCCGCTGGTAGCACGCGCGGGTCTGCGGCTGGAGCAAGGCATCGCGGAGCCACGACTTCGGGTTGTAGATATCGACGTCGGTCGGCACCACGTTGAAGTCGCCCGCGAGCACCACCGGCGCATCGCTGGCGAACAGCGTCTCTGCATGCTCGATCAAGGACTCGAACCAGGCCAGCTTGTAGGCGAACTTCGGCCCGCGGATCGGATTGCCATTCGGCAGGTACAGCCCCGCGATGATCACACCGCCCACCGCTGCCTCGATGTACCGGGCGTGCGGGTCCTCGTCCTGCCCGGGCAGCGCGCGGCGGATCGGCACCGGCGGAACCCCGCGCGCGAGGATCGCGACTCCATTCCACAGGCGTTCACCGCGAACCATCGCGTGATACCCCGCGTCGCGGATCGCCTTCGCGGGGAACTGCGTGTCGGTCGCCTTCAGCTCCTGTAGACACACCACGTCGGGCTGCTCGCGCTCGAGCCACTCGATCAGGTTCGCGAGACGCGTGTTGATGCCGTTGATGTTGAAGGTCGCGATCTTCAGGACGACACCTCGCGGAACAGCGCGGGGAACACGCGCGCGATCTTCGACATGAGGTACTCGCCCCACGTGCCATCGAACGCGTGGACACTCGCGCGATCCCAGCGTGCGGTCGCGTCGTCAGTGGGCGGCGGCGCGTTCGGGAGGCGAGTGACGCGCGCGTCCCACGACGGATCGAAGAACAGCGGGAACGAGTAGCGATCGCGCCTGGAGGTGTTGCGCACGCGGTGCGGCGTGGAGCGGTAGACGCCGCCGGTCATGCGGTCGAGCATGTCGCCGATGTTGCAGACCAGCGCGCCGCGCTCGGGCGGGACCGCGATCCACGAGCCGCGCGAGTGCACCTCGAGGCCACCGACGTCATCCTGAAGGAGCAGCGTGAGGATGCCGTAGTCCGTGTGCTCGCCGACGCCCCACGCGTCGCTCGGCGGGTAATGAAAGATGCGGAACAGCAGCGTGGGGTCCGCCATGCACGTGCGGGCGAAGTAGTCCCGTGGGAGGTCGAGCGCGCGCGCGATCGCGGACATCACGAGTTGCGCCACCTCCGCAGCAGCGTCGATCCACGCGAGCACGGTGGGGCGCAGGGCAGGGACGTCCGCGTCGGGCCAAAGGTTCGGGCCGTGGAGCGGAATTCCGGCGAGCACGCGGGGATCGTTGTCAGCAAGCTCGCGGCCGATGTAGAGGCCTTCCTTCGCGTCGGGGACTCCGGAGGTGAGCTCACCGCCAACGGGAAAGTAGCCACGCCAGCGCCGGCCGGCGTGGGCCATGGCGATGGCGAGCTTGGTTTCCTCGGGAAGCTCGAAGAATGCCCGCGCGGTGCGCTGGAG
>JACCRC010000129.1 GCA_013813765.1 Deltaproteobacteria bacterium
TCTGGCCTTCCTTCAGGCGCTCGAGCGTCGACTCCTTCAGTGCGGCGCGCTCCTTCTCGAGGAGGACGCGGCGCGACAGCACGATGTTGCCGCGCTTCTTGTTGAACTTGATGACCTTGAACTTGAACGACTGGTTCAGGAACGCATCGAGGTTGCGAACGGGGCGCAGGTCGACCTGCGAGCCCGGAAGGAACGCCTTCACGCCGCCGCGGATCGTGACCGAGAGGCCACCCTTCACGCGCGCGGTGATGACGCCTTCGATCAGCTCGTCGCGCTCACACGCGGCGCTGATCTCGTCCCACACCTTGAATCGATCGGCCTTCTCCTTGGAGAGGACGATCATGCCCATGTCGTTCTCGCGCGACTCCAGCAGGACGTCGACGACGTCGCCCGGCTTCACGCCGATCGATCCATCCGCCTGGCGGAACTCCTCGAGCGGGACCTGGCCCTCGCTCTTGTAGCCGACATCGACGATCGCGAAGTCCTTGTTGACCGCGATCACCGTGCCTTTGAGGATTTCCCCTTCTTTGACCCCGCCGTCTTGGGCGAGGCTTTCGGCGAACATCGAAGCAAAGTCGTCTTCGTCGCCAGTGGTGTCTTGAGTGACCATATGCAAGCAGATCTCCAGAGAACGTCGCGGTTGGATTTACCGCCGGAGCGGCACCTCGACGCAGGGCGGAGTTGGTACCGTTCGCGCCCGATAAAGTCAACCACTGCGATGAGATCCGCTGGATCAGCGAGCCTGGGAGCGCTCCTCCACGAGGGCCGCCAAGGATTCCGTAACTTGATCCAGGGTTTGCGTGGAGGAGTCGACGATGACCGCGTCCGCGGCTGGCACCATCGGTGCAACATCGCGGGTGGAGTCGCGCTCGTCCCGCTCGCGGATTTCTCGCAGCGTGAGCTCGAAATCGACCTGATTCCCGGAGGCCGCGAGCTCGGCGACCCGCCGGCGGGCCCGCTCCTCGTCGTTGGCGGTCAGGAAGAACTTCGCCTCGGCCGACGGGAACACGACGGTCCCGGTGTCGCGCCCCTCGACGACCACGCCCCCACCCGCGCCCAGCCGGCGCTGGAGCTCGAGTAGCGCGGCGCGCACCTCGGCGTGCGCCGACACCTGCGAGGCGCCCTGGGAGACCTCGGGCGTGCGGATCGCCACGGAGACGTCCTCGCCAGCGACGAACACGTGGTTCTTGTCGCCGACGAAGTCGTACGAGATGTCGAGCTCGCGCGCGATCCGTGCACACGCGGCGCCATCGGTCCACGGCGTGCCCGCGCGCTTCGCGACGAGCGCCACCGCACGATAGATCGCACCGGTGTCGAGCAATCGATAGCCGAGCCGGCGCGCCAGGTTCTTCGCCACGCTGCTCTTGCCGGCTCCCGCCGGTCCATCGATCGTGACGACGACCTGCTTCATGCACCGCGGTCTACCACGAGGTACATTCGACGCGGTGGATGGTGAGCCCACAACCGAGCGGCGCTGGAAGACGTTTGCGGACGTCGTCGCCTTCACGCTGGGCGTCAACGTCTGGATCTCGATCGTCATCCTTCCGGCGATCTTCGTGGATGCGCTGCACGGCAAGGGGAAGATCTTCGCCGCCGCGCTCCCGCTGGTGACGCTGCTCGCCGGCCTCGCGCGCCGCTCCGAGACGATCCTGCTCGGATTGTTCCCCGCCACCCTGCTCATCCCGATCGGTCTGGCACCGCAGATCGCGTCGTCGCACGTCTACGGACCGGTCCGCTTCGGGCTCGTCGCGATCGGCGTGGTCGCGTATCTGTTCAGCGTCTCGTTCTTCACGACGTTCCACGAGCCGCCGCAGCCGCGGAGCGTTCGAGGACTGTCGTCCGCGCAGGCCGGGCCGGCGGAGCGCTGGCGGCGACGCGAGCGCGTGTACTGGATGCTCGTCGCGATGTCGCTCGTGATCCCGACGGCGCTGATCGCGTGGGTCAACTTCGATCCGGCGATCGAGGACTTCCTCGGCGAGATGTACCCGGGCCGCGTCGCGCTGATGACGACCGCGCTGACCGCGGGTGCGATCGTGCTCTGGCTCGGCATCTTTCACTACGCGTTCCTCGGCGTTCTGCGGCCGCACCGCACCGGTGATCGCGATCTGATCGTCACGCTCGCGCAGGCCCGCGCCGATGCGAAGACCGGCAAGCCACGCGTCCGCTTCTATCTCTCGGTGACGATCGCACTCGCTGCGATGGCCACGCTGATCCTGATCCGACACATCAAGGGGTGATCCATGCGCCGCTACTTCTTCGAAGCTCTCGCGCTCGCCCTGATCGGCGGGAGCTTGTTCTTCTTCAAGGAGACGCTGGACTACCTCGCGCGCCGCGATTACGTGGCCGCGCTGCTCGTGATGATCATCGGCGTCGCCGTGATCTCGGTCGGCAAGGAGATGGCACGCCTCGCCCTGGTGCAGCGCGACTGATCATGCGCCTCGCCTGGCTCGCGCTCGTCGGATCGGCGTGCGGTGGTGGCACGGAGCCAGCACCCGCACCGGCCGCGCGTGCGATCGGAACGATCGCGCCGGCGGCGAGCAGCGATGATCTCCAGGTCGCGACCGTCAACGGCCGCCCGGTGTGGGGCTCGTGCGTCGCGGCACAGATCGCGCGCGGGGCGGCAAAGGCCAAGGCAGAGGCACTCGATCAGTGCGTGGGGTTCGAGCTGATGGCGCAGGAGGCCGAGCGACGTGGCCTGAGCACTGACGCGTCAGTCGCCGACGCCACACGCAGCGCGATGGTCAACCGTCTCGTCGAGACCGCCTTCGAGGACACGTACACGACACCCGAGTCGCTGGGCGCTCCGATGACGAAGTGGCTCGATGACAATGCGCGCCGCATGCACCGACCGGAGCTGCGCACCTCGACGTATGCGCGGCTCGTCGTGCCCAAGGACGCGTCGCCCGAGGTCGAGGCGAAGGCGAGGCAGGTCGCGGAGAAGATCGCGGCGGAGGTCACGGGCGAGACCGGGCTGTTCTCCGTGAACCTCGAGGACATCGCCAAGCGGATCGCGGCCGGCTCTGGTGTGACGATCGAGGTCGCCGACGGAAAGCTGATGCCGCGCGCGAGCCTCGATCCGGCGTACGGTGACGCGCTGTTCGCTCTACCCGACGTGGGACGCGCGTCGGGCGCGGTGCGCACGCCGTGGGGATGGGACGTGATCCTGTACACCAGCGGCCTGCCCGCGAAGGAGTCGACACGCGAGGAGCTCGCGGCGGAGCGGTTCCCCGACATGCGGCGCCAGACGTTCCAGGCGTGGGTCAATCAGCTGATCAAGCAGCACGGGATCAAGATCGAGCTCGATCAAGCGCAGCTGCAGAAGCTCGAGGACGCGTCGTGAGCGCGTCGATGTTCGGCGACATCATGAAGCGTGCGGTCGAGGCCACACCTGGCGCGGTCGGCGGCGCGTTCGCGGATCCCGAGGGCGAGATGGTCGATTGCTTCTCGACCGTCGACAAGCACGACTGGGCCGTGCTGACCGCACACTACGGCGTCGTGCTCTCGCACCTACACTCGTGCTTCGGCACCTGGCACTACGGCAGCCCGGAGTACTTCATCGCGCAGCACGCGAAGATGGACATCGTCGTGGCGTCGGTCGCCCACGGCTACTACGTGGTGCTCGGCCTCGCCGAGTACCAGGGCTCGTCGCCACTCGCGATGGCGCTGCTCCAGCTGCGCGCGGCGTGTGCCGAGCTGCAAAAGGAGATCGTGTGAGGCGCGTCCTCGCGATCTCGTGCGTGCTCGCGTTGACCGCGCTGCCGGCGGCGGGTGCGCCGCCGACGGATCCCGCGCTCGAGTACGACCCGAGCAGCCAGGCGTGGAACGGCATGGCGAGCTTTGTGGGGCTCGCCGAGGGCATGGGCTTCTCCGTCACGCCGGTGAGCTCACTCGAGTGGGGCGACATCTCCGCCGACGACATCTTGTTCCTCGTGTTCCCGCTGAAGCGCGTCGAGCCGCAGAAGCTCGCCGCGTTCGTGGCCGCCGGCGGCAACGTCGTGATCGCGGATGACTTCGGCGACGGCAAGGAAGCCATGCAGTCGATGGGCATGCTCCGCGTCGAGGTCGAGCAGGCGAAGTCGAGCCGCTTCTACGAGGGCCGCACGTTCGCGCCGATCGCGAATGCGCGCGGTGAGCATCCGCTCGCGAAGGATGTGGGCGACGTCGTCACGAACCACCCGTCGCTCATGACGAACATCGAGGGCGCGACCACGATCGTCGCGCTCGACGATGGCGCCATCGTCGTCGCGGGAGAGCGCGGCAGCGGCCGGTTCGTCGCGATCAGCGATCCCAGCATCCTCATCAACCGGATGCTGCAGTTCCCCGGCAACGTGCAACTGACGAGCAACGTCCTCAACTGGCTCGACCGCGGCAATCGCCGCGCGCGTCACATCATCTTGCTCCGCGGTGACGTGCCGATGTTCGGCGAGCCCCGTCCGTACATCGATGACGCGCATGCGGGCTACGTCAGCCGATCGATCGGAGATCTGAACTTCTGGCTCTCGGAGCGCCGCGCGTGGTTGCTCACGCCGACCGCGATGAAGGCGCTCGCCGCATCGCTCGCCGCCGCGCTGCTCTTGCTCGCGATGCTCGCCCTGCCCGTGCGCCGCGGTCCAAAGATCGACGGTGCATGGCTGCGGTTCATCCGTCCCGCGCGCCGCGACGAGGCGCACGCGCTCGTCGCCGCAGCTGACAAGAACCAGGGCTCGAACCTCGTGCTCGCGTGCATCCTGCGCGACATGGTGCAGCGGCTCCTCGCCGACCTTACCGGCAAGAGCGAGCCGCTCTATACGGTTCCCGAAACCCAGCTCGTCGCCGAGCTGTCGAAGGCAAAAGGCACGGCCGCGGGTGTCGCGCTCACGCGCGTCTATCGCCGGCTACGCGCGCTGCCGAGCCGCGGTCAGGCCGCTGCACCGTGGAGCGCGGGGCACCTCGCTCGACGCGAATTCGACACCCTGTACAAAGACGTGGCCGAGCTGTGTCGTACTCTTGGCGCCGACGTTCCAGCTCCGGCTCCGACCGTCCTGCAAGAAGCCTGAATCAGATGCCCGCCTCGCTCAGTCCCGACAAGCTCGCTCGCGTCAACCAGATGTCTCGCGCGATCACCGAGGAGGTCGGGCGCGCCTTCATCGGGCAGCCGGCGATCACCGAGGCGCTGCTCGTTGCGCTGCTCGCGCGCGGTCACGTATTGATCGAGGGCTACCCCGGCGTCGCGAAGACGACGCTGGTCAAGGCGTTCTCGGGCACGCTTGGCTGCAACTTCCGCCGCGTGCAGTTCACACCGGACCTCCTGCCCTCCGACATCACCGGCACGTACATCCTCGACATGCGCACGAACACGTTCGTACTGCGCGAAGGCCCGGTGTTCTGCAACGTCCTGCTCGGTGACGAGATCAATCGCGCGCCCGCGAAGACGCAGTCCGCGCTGCTCGAGGCGATGCAGGAGCACCAGGTCACGATCGAGGGCGAGACCCGCACACTGTCGGAGCCGTTCATCGTGCTCGCGACGCAGAACCCGATCGAGCAGGAAGGCACGTATCCGCTGCCCGAGGCGCAGGTCGATCGCTTCCTCATCAAGCTGAAGATGGGCTACCCGGCACCCGCGGACGAGAAGCGGATGCTCAGCACCTACGACAAGCCGCCACCGCCGATCCGCCCCGTCGTCGGCCCGACCGATGTGCTCGAGATGCAGGCGCTCACGCAGGAGGTGTTCGTCGCCGAGGAGCTCCTCGACTACGTGCTCGGCCTCGTCGCGTTCACGCGCACGCACGCGAGGGTCTATCTCGGGGCGTCGCCGCGCGCGGGCCTCGCGCTCGTTCACGCGTCGAAGGCACTCGCGCTGCTCCGCGGCCGCGACTACATCCTGCCCGACGACATGCGATCGCTCGCGCCGCTCGTGCTCGGGCACCGCATCCTCATGACGCCCGAAGCCGAGCTCGAAGGCGCGCTCGGGACGTCGGTCGTCGCCGAGGCGCTCGACAAGGTCAGCTACAAGCTGCCGAAGCGCGCATGAGGCTCAGGCCGTGATCCCTCGCCTCGCCACGCGCGGCAAGCTGATCCTCGGCACGGCCCTGCTGTTCCTGCTCGTCGGCTCCCTCCACGGTGCTCCGCCACTGGTCGCGCTTTCGGGAGCCGTGCTGACGGTTCTCCTCGCGATGTACCTCGCGTTCTATCCGACGGCGATCCTGCTGCGCCGCAAGAAGATCGAGCTGTCGTGGTGGGTGCCGCCTGGCGATCAGCCCGGTGGCGCGCTGGCCGCGGATCGTCCGTTCCAGCTCCACCTCGCGTTCAGAAACCACGGCAGCCGCAAGCTGCGCATCCTCTACACGAAGATCCTCGCCGGCTCTGGCCTCCAGCTCGACGAGAAGCCCAGCGCGACGGTGAAGCGCGGCCAGCAGGTCGAGGTCACGACGATCGTCAAGCCGCTCACCGCCGGCTATCAGGTCCTTCACGGCGCCGCGCTCACGTTCGGCGATGCGCTCGGTCTGTTTGACATCGAGGCGTTCTTCCCGAATCCGATCGCGGTGAAGATCTTCCCGCGCACCATCGCGCTGCGTGGCGCACCCGTGCGTGCGGTGGGTGGCGCGCTACACGAGCAGGTCGGTTTGCACCACGTGCGCCGCCGCGGTCTCTCCGGCGAGCTGCGTGAGCTCCGCGAGCACAGCCACGGCGACCCGTTCAAGTTCATCGCGTGGAAGGCCACCGCGCGCCGCGGCCAGCTGATGGTGCG
>JACCRC010000165.1 GCA_013813765.1 Deltaproteobacteria bacterium
AAGGGCGGACCGTTCTTCATCGTGAACACGTTCTTCCTGGCGATCGTGCTGGGAATCATCGTGGAGCGGTCGATCTACTTCCTCGGAAGAGGTCACCTCAACGCCAAGGCGTTCCTCGAGCAGATCAAGCGTCTGCTCGCGGCCAACAACGTTGATCGCGCGAAGAAGCTGTGCGACGCGACCACGGCGCCGGTGGCGCGCGTCGCCAAGGCCGGCCTGAACCGGCTGCACCGCGGTGAGGCCGCCGTCGCGCAGGCGATGGAAGAGACGATGACGGACGCGCTCCCCGAGGTGAAGACCCGGATCGGCGCGCTGTGGTCGATGGCGAACATCTCGACCCTGACCGGCCTCCTCGGCACCATCACCGGCCTCATCAGCACGTTCGACGCGATCGGCGGCAGCAACAAGGATCAGGCGACCCGCCAGACCGAGCTGTCCGACGGTATCGCCGAGGCCATGTACAACACGGCGTACGGCCTCTCGATCGCGCTCCTCTGCATGATCGCCCACCTGTTGCTTTCGGCGGCCCAGAAGAAGGTGATCGCGGACCTCGAGGCGTTCAGCCTGCGGTTCGAGAACCTCCTCGCCGAGGGCGGCGCGCAGGCGCAGGCAGCTGGCCGCGCCCCCGCCGCAGCGCCCGAGCTCGATACCGAAGGCTGAGCTGGCAACCAGCATGTACAGCGCGCATCAGGTTCGCTCGAAGTCCCGCATGGCGGTGAAGCGCCGGCTGGACGTCATCGAGAACGAGGAGATCGAGAGCGGGGAGATCAACCTGATCCCCTACCTCGACATCGTCACGAACCTGATGCTGTTCCTGCTCGCGTCGATCGCCGGCGGCGCGATCATCTTCGGGCAGTTGAACACGATGCTGCCTGATAAGGCCCCGGCGGGATCTTCGTCGCAGCCGTCGCCGAACACCAACCCTGACGAGCTGCCGCTCAAGCTGGTGGTCCAGGTGCTCAAGGGCCGGATCACCCTGTGGTCGGTGAGCGGCCGCGAGGGCACGCTGCAGGACCCGATCAAGTTCCCGTACAGCGACGGCAACCTCTCGGGGTCGCCGGCGCTCGCGCTGACCGGTGGGCTCGGCTCGCCGTGCGACGGCGGGTACATGTGCGAGACCGGCACCTGCGGACGATCTAAATGCGTGGCATCCGATGATCCGAAGGTGCTGCCGCTGCCGGTGTTCGACTACCGCATGCTCAACGACGCCCTCTACAAGATCGCGCAGAAGCACTACAACGGGAAGAAGCGGAAGATCGAGACCTACCAGGCCGTGCTGATGGCCGACGACTCGACGCCGTACGAGACGCTGATCTCGGTGATGGGCGCGATGCGCTGCAAGATGCCGCCGGTCGGCCAGCTGAACGAGCGCTGCTACCTGCCCACCACCGACGAGAAGCTCAAGGTGTCGGACACGCCAGTCGACGAGGAGAACCGCCTCTACGACACCGACCGCGTCGAGTTCGACCCGGACAAGCACGCGCTGTTCAACGACATCCTGTTCTCGCGAGGGTTCGAGTAGCCATGTCGTTCTCGCCGCGAGAAGCCCGCGCGGTCATCCGCAAGGCGGTCAAGCGCGTCCCCGAGGGTGAGGAGATCCGCCACCTCAACATCATGCCGATGATGGACATGATGACGATCCTCCTGGTCGCCTTCATCTTCCAGGCGGCCACCAGCGCCACAGCGCTGACCGCCGGTGCGGTCACGCTGCCGAAGACGCTGTCGTCCGACGAGCTCCCCGAGGGCGCGTCGACGCTGATCATCACGAAGACCGGCATCGTCGTCGAGGGCAAGGCGATCGTCTCGGTGAATAACGGAGACGTCGACGCCGCCGAGAAGGAAGGTGGCGCGCAGGGCATCAAGGTCCCGCGCCTGACCAACTTCCTCGCCGCGCTCCGCGCGCAGGAAGAGCAGCAGAAGCGCGCGCGGCCCGGCTACGACCCGGCCAAGGCCCCACCTGCCGAGCTCCTGATCATCGCGGACCGCACCACGCCGTACCGGCTGCTCCTCCAGGTGATGTTCTCGGCGAAGCAGAAGGAAGCTGGCTACAAGCACTTCCGACTCATCGTCCAGAAGTCCTACCCGCTGAAGCCTTCGAAGTAGCGCGAGCTACTTCGACCCGAGCCCGAGCCCCATCCCGAGCCCGAGCCCGATTGGGAGTGGTGGTGTTGCCGTCCCCGGCGTATCTCTCGGCGCGCTGCGTTTCGTGGGAGCGTCCACCGCGCGCCCGATCGCTTTGCCCGTCTGCGCTGTTTTCGGGCTCGGGCTCGGGCTCGGGCTCGGGCTCGGGCTCGGGGGCGCTCGCCAGGAGGCTCGCGCCGGCTATACTCGGAGGATGAAGTTCATCGGCGAACGCCGCGCCCTCGCTGCGGCTGTGTTTGCGTTCTACTTCCTGGCGTACGGCGGCCTGATCTTGATCGGCGCCGTTCCGCCGGAGATGACGAAAGCGTTCGCCGCGATCGCCGGTGTCTACGGCCTCGCGTTCTTCTCGCTCGTCGCTGGCTACTTCTGGGCGCGCTGGTACGCGGTCGGTGTCGGCCTCTACGGCGTGATCACCGCAGCTGTCGGCATGTGGCAGCTCGGGTCCGAGCCCGTGCTGCTGTTCGTCGGAGGAACGCACCTGGCGGCCACGATGATGCTCTGGGGTAACGCCATGAGCGGCCCCTACGACGGCCAGACCGCGTGGCGCGAGAAGCTGCACATGGACGAGAACGCGGTGCAGCGCCTCGGCCGGTCCGTGATCCGCGCCGGCGTCTCGCTGCCGTTCGTTCTCCTCTACGCGCTCATGCCCAAGCCCGAGACCGCGTCGGTGGTGCTCTCGCTGATCGCGCTCGGCCTCGCAGGCTTCGGCTTCCGCGCGCTGGTCCAGGCCCGCACCTGGGGCATCGTCGCGATCGGCTTCGCCGGTGCCCTGTTCGTGACCCTCGCGGGCACGGACCTGTGGATGGGCGCCAGTGGCCTGTACGCGCTTCGCCCCGCGCTCGGCGGCCTGCTCCTGTGCGCCGCGGCGGCTCCGTTTGTCGCACCGATGGCGCGGTACGTCTCGGCTCGTTGATTCGCTGAGCCCGTCGCGCTACCGTCGGCGACATGGGTAGGAAGCTGCTCGTGTGTCTCGTGCTCGCGACCGGCGCGCTGAGTGGATGCAAGCCCCTCTACGGCGGCAAGCCGGAGAAGCTGCGCGCGCCGGAGAGGAAGAAGAAGCCGCCCGAGCCTCCGGAGGAGATCGTGGCGGTGAAGTACGTCGACGATTGCGTCGCTGACTTCCGCGGTGATCCCGCGAAGGCGCGCCCGCAGCCCGGCATCGCGAACCAGCTCGTCGGTGAAGGCGAGACCGCGCTGCAGAGCTCGACGAAGGCGAAGGACCCCGCGGGTCAGGCCGAGCTGATCAAGGTCAGCATCGACAAGTTCCGCAACGCGCTGACCAAGGATCCGTACAACCACGATGCGACCCTCCAGCTCGCTGTCGCGTACGACCTCGTCTATCGCAAGGGCTGCGCGATCGTGATGCTGAAGCGGCTCGCTTCGCTCGAGGCGAATCCGAAGTACGCGAAGGGTGCGAAGCTCGCGATCGATCGCGTCACCGACAACAATCAGTGGTTCAAGGGCTATCGCAAGGACGCGATCGCCGCGATCGGCCGGTAACTCATGCAACGCACGCTGCTCGTACTTCTGATGGCCTCCGCATCGCTCCTCGGTTGCAAGGCCAAGGGTGAGCTCACCGCACCTCCGCCGCCGATGCGCCCGGAGCCCGAACCGCCCCCGCCGCCGCCGCAGGTGATGGCGAAGGACTGCGAGCCGATCGAGGCCAACAGCGAGCTGAAGCCGATCTCGTTCGACGAACGCTCGATCCCCGAGGGGGCGAAGCTCGCGGAACAGGCGAAGGCCGAGCTGCGCACCGCGGAGAGCGCCGAGGTCGAGCGCTCCACGCGCGAGCAGTACATCACCGACTCGGTCGATCACTTCATCACCGCGCTCTCAGCCGACCCGTACAACGTCACCGCGACCTACAACCTCGCGGCAGCGTACGCGCGGATCGGCCGCAAGCAGTGCTCCATCAATCTGCTCACGCGCATGCTGCAGATGCGCGCGCATCCGAGCAAGACCGCGGACGTGGAGCTCCACCTGGACCGGCTGCTCGGCCGCAAGGTCGCGCTCGACCCGGACTTTTCGGACATGCGCATGGACGCCCGATTCCGCGGCCTCATCGCGAAGATGTGCGAAGGCACAAACGACGCGAACTGCGTTTTCGGTGCCCAACGCAAGTCCGACAACTGACTGCGACACGCGCGTCGTCGAGGTCTCATGCTGTGAGGCCATGGCGCTTTACCCGGGCCCCCAGGTGCCGTATGACCGGGTACCGATGCGGATTCCAGCGCTCGCCCTGCTCGCCCTGACCCTCGCGCCCGCAGCCTCCATGGCCAAGCCCAAGGTACAAGCCGGCGACGGCAGCGGCCCGAAGAATCTCGGCTACGCCTGCGGCGCCAAGGTGCTGCCGCTCGCGGTCGGCAACGTGTGGACGTACTCCACGGTCGCCGCGCCACTGCCCGCGCTGCCCGATGTCGCGCGCATCGCGCCGCTGCCGCCGAAGTCGTTCACGATCACGGTGAAGTCGATCGACACGAAGGCCGGTGAGACGGTCGTGCAGCTCGAAGAGAAGATCATCTACGACCTCACGAAGGACTCGAAGAAGCCGGTCCTCGACGAGCGGATCGTCCACTCGTCGATCACGTGCACCGCGAAGAAGTTCGACATCACGCCCGACAGCTTCTTCTTCGCCGGCGAGCCCGGTGGGTACCAGGGCCTGACGTTCGACAAGTTCGAGCGCAAGGGCACGAGCTGGATGCTGCCGAAGGGCGCGTTCGGCGAGGCCGAGTGGCCCGAGGACATCATCGCGCAGTGGAAGCAGGAGCCGCACGAGGAGTCGGGCGCGAAGCTCAACTCCGGCAAGCTCGAGCTCGAGCGCCGCACCACTCCGTCGGATGCCGAGTCGATCGTGACGAAGGCCGGCTCGTATCGCGCCGAGAAGCTCGTGATCAAGACGACCGGCCGCATCACGATCGAGACCGCGAAGTCGAAGGACCTGAAGCCCGCCGAGATGCCGGCCGACTGGGTCAACCAGCTCTGGTTCGCGCCCGACTACGGCGTGGTGCAGTCGCTGAACCGCTACGCGCACATGTACCAGCTCGTCGATTCGCAGCTGAAGTGAAGAGCTGGCGGCTCACCAAGCCGCTGCGGGCGCGGATCCGCGCCGGCCATCCATGGATCTACGACCGCGCACTCGCGCCGCCGAAGGATCTCGCACCGGGTGACATCACGACGGTCGTCGACGAGGAAGGACCGATCGCGGTGGTGTACGCGGATCCTCAGTCACCGATCCGCGCACGCGTGCTCGACCTGGCGCCGGAGCGCCGGATCGACGCGGCGTGGGTGCGCGGCCGCACCGAGGCAGCGGCCCGCCGGCGTGCGCGTGATCCACTGCTGTCGAGCTGCACCGGCATGCGCCTCCTCCACGGCGAGGGCGACGGTTGCCCGGGGCTCGTCGTCGATCTCTATGCCGACACCGCCGTCGTCGTGTTCGACGGCCCGGCGGCCGCGGCGTTCTGGCGGCCGCGCCTGGCCGAGGCGATCGCCGGACTCGAAGCCGGAGGTCATGCGATCGCACACGTGTGGCTGCGCGGTGAACGCGGTCAGCGCGCGCAGGGCGAGGCCTGGCGCGGCGCTCCGCCCGAGCTGATTCCGATCGCGGAGGACGACGCGAAGTTCCACGTCGACGTGCGCACCGGGCAGAAGACCGGCTTCTTCCTCGATCAACGTGACAACCGCCGCACGATCCGCACGCACGCGAGCGGTGCGAGCGTGCTCAACGTGTTCTCGTACACGGGCGGATTCTCGATCCATGCCGCACTCGGTGGCGCGGAGCGCGTGACGTCGGTCGATATCGCCGCGCCCGCGATCGCAGCACTCGAGGCAAACGTCGTGCTGAGCGGGCTCCCGTTCGCCACGCACGAAGCGGTGGCGATCGATGCGTTCGACTTTCTCGCGCGCTCCGCCAAGCGGGGCCGGCGCTGGGACCTCGTGATCGTCGACCCGCCGAGCTTCGCGCCCAGCGAGAAGGCGAAGCCCGCGGCGATCGCCGCCTACCGCAAGCTGGCGCTCGCCGCGATCGACGTCGTGGAACCGGGTGGTCGGTTCGCCCTCGCCTCCTGCTCGTCCCACGTGACGGAGGCCGAGCTGCTCGATGTAATGGCCGGCACTCCCGTGCGATTGCGGCTCGCGGGAGGCGCCGGGTCCGACCATCCGGTGCTCCCGGTTTTCCCCGAGGGCCGGTACCTCAAGTTCCTGTTATTCGACGTGGGATGAGTAAGGCCCACCTCTGTAATCCACTGGGAGAATTCGGTACTTGACCCGAGGTAGCGAGATGTAGGACAGAGCTGCACATGCGCCCGATCCTCGCCTCGATCTTGGTCACATTCCTGGTCGCCTGTGGTGGCGGAAGTGGAGGCGATGACCAGCCCTCGGTGCAGTGCTCCGATGGCATCGATAACGATGACGATGGCGCAGTCGACTTCCCGGAGGACCCGGGCTGCACGGCGGAGGCGGACGAGACCGAGGACTCGCTCCAGTCGCCCCAGTGCAACGACGGCCGGGACAACGACAACGACGGCTTGAGCGACTACCCAGCCGACCCGGGGTGCGTCGCTCCGCAGCAGGACGACGAGGTGGATGACTGCCCGACCGGGCCGAACTGCCCCGAGTGCGCCAACGACAAGGACGACGACATGAACGGGTCGACGGACTACCCCAATGATCCGGGGTGCACGTCCGCGTCCGACTACACCGAGGTGATCAACAACCCGGTCGCGTGCGGCGCCGGCCTGATCATCAAGCAGCTGCCCACGACGAACACCGACGAGGGCAAGCTCGACGGCTCGAGCAAGTCGATGGTCCCCTCGCCGTGCGGCGGTGGCGGCGGCGCCCCTGCGGTCGCCTACCAGCTCTACCTCCCCAGGCCAAAGGTCGTCGTCGTGTCCACGGATGACGCGGTCACCACGGCTGACACCGTGATCGATATTCGCAAGAGCGAGTGCACGCCGACCACGGCGGAGGTTGCCTGCAACGACGACGCGCCCGGCACCACGAGCGGCGTCTCGAAGCTCACCGCGTCGCTCGCGGCAGGCAACTACTACATCATCGTGGGCGCGCGCGACTCGGCTTCCGGCGGCGACTACTCGGTGACCGTCAAGCTGTTCGCCGGCGAGGGCTCGACGTGCGCGACCGACCCGGAGTGCGGTCCGGGCCTCGTCTGCCGCATCCCGCTCGGCGGCGCGGCCAAGTCGTGCCAGCAGCCGATGTGCAAGGACGGCGTCGACAACGACGGCGACGGTAAGAACGATTACCCGACCGATCCGGGCTGCACCGACCCGAACGACAACAGCGAGGTCGACATGTGCCCGGGCGTCGGCGCGATGTGCCCCGAGTGTGGCGACGGCGCCGACAACGACAACGACACGAAGATCGACTACCCGATGGACACCACCTGCCTCGCAGCCGGTGACTCCAGCGAGTCGTGCGTCACCACCGACGGCGTCGGCCTGATCAGCGGGATGCTGACCCCCGGCACCACCGTCGGCGCGAACAACGACGTCCGTCCGAGCTGCGCATCGAGCTCGACGCACACGGCACCCGACAAGACCTACCGGCTCGACGTGCCGGCCCTGTCGGTGATGGACATCAACCTCATCAATATGGTCCCCAGCTTCTGGGACTCGGTGACGGTGCTCTACAACGCGTCGTGCATCGGCACACCCGTCAAGTGCAGCGACGCGACGAGCATGCGCCTGACGAACGTCGCCGCGGGCACGTACTTCTTCGTCGTCGACGGCTGGAGCACGTCGATGGGCGGCTACGACATCTCGCTCACGGGCAAGGTCCAGAACAACGCCAGCTGCGAAGGCGCGCTGTTCCAATCGGGAGCACTGACCTGTAACGCCGGCTATGCGTGCGCAGGTCCCGCGGGCATGAGGGTCTGCCGCGGCGCAGCGTGTGATGACGGGATGGACAACGATGGCGACGGCAAGACCGACTACCCGGCGGATCCGGGATGCATGACCCCGGCCGATAACGACGAGGCCGATCCAGCGACCGCACCGGTGTGTGCGGATGGCATGGACAATGACGCAGATGCGCTCGTGGACTGGCCCAGCGACTACGGGTGTGTGGCCGCATCGGGCACGAGCGAAGCGTTCTGCCCGACCGAGACCAACCCCACGTCGCTCATCACGGGTGCGGTGACCACGGGCACCACGGCCGGTCAGACCAGCAACTTCTCGACGACGACCTGCATTAGCGCGAGCGGCCCCGACGTCACCTACGCGCTGTCACTGCCGGTTCCGGTGCAGACCCTGGTTCTCGATACCAATAACGCGCCGTTCGACACGGTCGTCAGCGTTCGCGATGCGCAGTGCACGGCCGAGATCGCCTGCGACGACGACGGCGGCGACCCGGGCGCGCAGTCCAAGCTCACGATGACGAGCGTGCAGCCGGGCAACTACGCGGTCGTCGTCGACGGCTACAACGGCGCCTCCGGCGCGTTCACGTTAACCGTCAAGGGCACCGTCGCAGCGCAAACCTCGTGCACGTCGCCCCTGTTCCAGGGAGGCGCGAACGCGGTGCTGTCCTGCCCGACCGGCACCACCTGCACCGGGACCCCGGCCAAGTGTCAGTAACGCTCCGGTTCGCGATCGCATCGGGGATCGCATTGGCGATCGCAGGTGCTGTGGGGTGTGGTGACGATTCGTCGACCACGCCGCCCGATGCCGTGCCCGACACGGCACCGGCCGGGCCCAAGTGCAGCGATGGCGTCGACAACGATAGCGATGGCAAGATCGACTATCCCGCGGATCCAGGGTGCGTCGCGCCGCAGCAGGACGACGAGGCGGACGATTGCCCGACGGGGACGAGCTGCCCGCAGTGCGGCAACGGCGTCGACGACGACGGCAATGGCTCCACCGACTATCCGAACGATCCGGGCTGCACCGCGGCCGCGGATCCGTTCGAGTTCGTGAACAATCCGGTCGCGTGCGGCGCGGGGTTGACGATCAAGCAGCTCCCGAGCAACGGTCTGGACACTGGAACCCTCGACGCCAGCGCCTCGACGTCGGCGATCACCACCGCGTGCGGTGGTGGCAATGGCGCCGCGGCCTACGCCTACCAGCTGTCGCTGAGCGCGCCGAAGGTGATCGTCGCGACGACCAACGGATCGGTCGTCGACACCGTGCTCGACCTGCGCGGATCGAACTGCACGACGACCGCGATCGAGTGCAACAACGACATCAGCGCCATGAACCGGGCGTCGTCGATCACGCGCTCGCTTGCGGCCGGCAACTACTACCTGATCGTCCAGGGCCGCACCGCCACCACGATCGGGGACTACTCGCTTGAGGTCTCGCTGTTCGCCGGCGAGGGCGAGGCCTGCACCGCCACGAGCCAATGCGGCCCCGGCCTCGTCTGCCGCGTACCGCTCGGCGGCACCGGCATGAAGTGCTCGAAGCCGATGTGCAGCGACGGTGTCGACAACGACGGCGACACGAAGAACGACTTCCCGACAGATCCGGGCTGCCAGAACGCCGCCGACAACGACGAGACCGACACCTGCCCGAGTGGCGCCGGATGCCCGGCGTGCGGCAACGGCATGGATGACGACAACGACAGTGCCATCGACTATCCGATGGACACGTCGTGCGTGGCGGCGTCGGGCAACAGCGAGGCGTGCAATGGCGAGGTGGACCCGATCAACCCGATCACCGCAGGCACGACCACCGGCACCCTGGTCGGCGCACATGACAACCACAACCCGTCCTGCGGCGGCGACGGTGGCCTGGACGTGCTCTACACGCTGAAGCTACCGCCGATGCGATCGGTCGTCATCGACACCGAGGGCAGCACGACCGACACGCTGCTGTCCCTCCTCACGGCCACGTGCATGGAGCCAAGCATCGCGTGCGACGACGAAGGAGGCGTGGCGAGCGGCGCATCTCGGATCGCGCTCGCGAACCTCAGCGGCGGCACGTACATCGTTGCGGTGAACAACTACAGCCCGTCGTACCCACCGGGCCCGTACACGCTCCACGTCACCGGCGTGATCACGCCCGGCGGCGCGTGTAACCCCGCCGACACGCTCGGCGGCGCCCTCGCCTGCCCCGCTTCGAACCCGTGCGGCGGCCCGGCCGGCGCGATGGTGTGCCAGCCGAGCGCGTGCGGCGACGGTATGGACAACGACGGGGACTCGAAGATGGACTACCCGGCGGATCCTGGCTGCGACACGCTCGACGACATCGACGAGAGCGACACGTGCCCGGGCGCCGGCTGCCCCGAGTGCGCCGACGGTCTCGACAACGACATGGACGGCGCGACCGACTATCCGATGGACAGCACCTGCGCGTCGGCGTCCTCGAGCGAGGGCTGTCCTTCGAGCGAGAGCGTCATGCCGCTCGTGATGCCCGTGACGATGGACACCACCGTCGGTGCGACCAACGACGTCAGGCCCGCGTGCGCCACCACGGGCACGCACACCGCGCCCGACAAGACCTACTCGGTTCAGATCCCGGCGATGCGGAACCTGTCGATCGTCAAGACGACGACCACCGGCAGCTTCGACGCTGTCGTCGCGCTCTACGACTCCACGTGCGGCGGCACCGCGTTGCAGTGCCGGAACTCGCCGGAGACCATCGCGCTCAACAACCTCGCCGCGGGCCAGTACTTCTTCCTGATCGACGGTTACTCGACCGCCTCGGGGGCATACACGCTGACCGTCAGCGGCACGATCCAGAACGGCGCGAGCTGCGAGAGCTCGCTCGCTCAGAACGGCGCGATCGCGTGCGCCACCGGCTTCGCGTGCCGCGGCACGGTCGGTTCACGCACGTGCCAGCCGGCCGCCTGCAACGATGGTCTCGACAACGACGCTGACGGCATCGCCGACTTCCCGAACGATCCGGGCTGCACCTCGACGAGCGATCCCGACGAGGCCGACACGTGCCCCGGCGGCGCCGGCTGCCCCGCATGCAGCGATGGCATGGACAACGACGGCGACCTCCTGATCGACTTCCCGGACGACCCGAGCTGCGCAGCGGCCTCGGGGAGCTCGGAGGCCTGCTTCACCAGCGAGGGCGTCAGCGCGCTGGTCGCACCGATGACGAGTGACACGACGGTCGGCGCGTTCAACGACGAGGCTCCCGCCTGCGGCAGCACGACGAACACGGCGCCCGACAAGGCGTACTCCCTGACCGTGCCGAACCTGACGAGCCTGACGATCACGAACACCAACACGTTCGATCAGGCCGTCGCACTCTACGACGCGACATGCAGTGGCACCGCCGTCCAGTGCAAGGACGAGCCCGAGACCATCGTGCTCGCGGCCGTCGCCGCCGGCACGTACTACTACGTCGTCGACGGCTACGGCAGCGGCAGCGGCGCGTACTCGATCAACATCGCCGGCGTGATCGCGACCGGAGGAAGCTGCGAGAGCCCGCTCGCGATGTCGGGCGCGCTGACCTGCGCGAGCGGCTTCGCCTGCAAGGGCACCGCTGGCGCGCGCACCTGCCAGGTCGCCGCGTGTGGCGATGGCATGGACAACGACCTCGACGGCAAGACCGACTACCCGCTCGATCCCGGCTGCGCATCGGTCTCCGACGACACCGAGGCGGATCCCGCCGTGCTGCCCGCGTGCTCCAACTCGCTCGACGACGACAGCGACTCCCTGTTCGACTACCCCGCCGACTACGGCTGTGCGGCGGCCGGCGCGAACAACGAGGCGTTCTGCCCGGCCGAGGTCGATCCGACGAGCGCGATCACGATGACGCCGATCACGGGCACGACGACCGGCCTCGCGAACAACATCACCACCTCGAGCTGCGAGCCCACCACGAGCGGACCCGACGTCGTGTACGCGCTGCAGCTGCCCGTGCCCGTGGCGGCGCTGCACCTCGATCTCAGCACGTCCAGCTTCGACACGGTCGTCACCCTGCGCGACGCGCAGTGCGGCGTCGAGCTCGGCTGCGATGACGACAGCGGTAATCCGACGAACCAGTCCTCGCTGACCGTCCTCGGGGTCGCGGCGGGCAACTACTCGGTCGTCATCGACGGGTACCTCGGCGGCAACGGCATGTACAACCTCGCCGTTCGTGGCACGGTCTCGGCCGGGACGTCATGCAGCTCGCCGCTGTTCGCCTCGGGCGTGCTCGCGTGCATCAGCGGCACCACGTGCACCGGCGCGACGCCGACCTGTCAGTAGCACGCGGCGCTGACGCGGCCGTTCCGCGCCGCCGGTAGGCTTCGTGGCGCTAGTGGACGCGTTTCCCACCGATCGGATCGGTGTCCTTCTTCGGCTTCTTCAGCTTGTCATCGAGATAGTCCCGCATGACCTGCTCGCGCTTCGGCAAGAACTCGTTGGCGAGCGCGTCTGACAGCACGAACCGGACCTCGCCGTCGACGATTTCGGTGTCGCGCTCGGAGACATGGACGAAGCCGAGCGCCGACGGGAAGATGAGGCCCGCACCGATCGCGAGGTTGTTGTTGAGCCGGTGGCACCCTGCGCACGACAGCGCCTGCGCGCGGGCCACGATGTCGTCGGGTGTGAGCGTGCTGCCGAGCGCGACCAGTCGCGTGGCGATCGCGGCGCGAAACGGGTTGGGCTCGGTGCCGAACTGGACGAGATAGTTGTTCTCGCCGCTCGCGCTCGCCTGGGCCTGCGCGGTGTTGAACTCGAGCGGGAGGTCGAGGTCGAGGTCGGCGATGGTCTGCGCGGCAAGCGCCTGTACTTGATCCACGAACGCGGCCTGGAATGCGGCCGCTTGCGGGTGCGTCGAGTCGCTGCGGAACAGGCCACCCCACGGATTGTTCTTCAGCTGGACCGGAACGAGGCGCAGCGCGGTGCAGTTCGCCCCCGTGCAGGTGCGCTGGAGCTTGAACTCGCGGAGCGACCACGGCACTCCGGGCGTCTGGCTCGCCATGAACTGGTTGGTGCGCACCTGCCCCCGGCCCGTCGGACCCGCTCCCAGGTGCTCGATCCGGATGACCGGCGCGACGCTCGGGATGCCATCGAAGAAGAATGCCTCCAGCCGATCCGCTCGTTCGATCGGATCCGTGACGGCACTCAGATCCGCCCAGAACTCGACGATCTTCCTGCAGCCCTTCAGCTTCTGCTGCGGATGCGGGTTGGCCAGGATGGCCTCGACGATGACGAGGTTCCGATCCCGCGCATTGGTGATGCCGGCCCGACGGGCGTAGACGATGCGGTACTCTCCGCAGTTCGACGCATCTCCCGGGGTGAGATCGAAGCGGTTGACCAGCGCGATCGGGACGAGCTCGTTCGGGTTGGTGCCGGGATCGACGAACGGATCGACCCGGGCTTGGGCCCCCTCGGGACGGCACGAGTACGGGTACCCGCCGATCGCGGGCTCGCCTTGGTCGAGGACGTCGTCACAGTGGGGGCCCGCGCCGAGGCCCGGACCGGGGTTCTGCGTATCCCACCACTGCTGGAACAGTGCGAGCGATGTCAGCCCGGGGACGCCGCTCTGCGCGACCAGCTGGTCGAAGACCCGCACCAGCGTGAACCGCGCGAGGACCGTTTGCTCGGTGGCCACGAGCGATCGCCGCGGTGCGATCGGTTGGCTCGAGACGGCGGCGGGCTCGCCGTCGACATCCGCTTCGACCTCCACATCAGGAACGCGATCGGTGCAGGCGGCAGATAGCAGAACGACAACGAGGACGTGAGGAGTCATGCGCACGGCAGACCTATCCCTTCGGCGTCGAAGCATCGCGTCGTGCGATCGCTCGAGCGTGACTTCATTCCTGCGCCTTGTTCGAAAAGTGATCAAGATGGTTGATCGAGCGCAAGCACGCTTACTCGATCTCGCGATAAGCGCGCTGTCCCCGACATAGGCGGAGACGTCAGCGCCTTGCGCATCTTCAGCGCGGTCGTGCGATGGCCGTGAGTGGTCTACGCGGCGCTGACCCGGCCGCTGCGCGCGCTCTCCTTGCGGAGGGCCGCGGCGCGCGCGTTCATCACGCGCTCCTCCGCATCGTCGCGGTGGTCGTAGCCGAGCAGGTGACACAGGCCGTGCGACGCGAGGTGCAGCAGCTCCGCCGCGAGGCCCTTCTTCGCCTGCCGGCGAGCGGTGTCGACGGAGATCACGATGTCGCCGAGCAGCTCGGGATGAAGGCCGCCAGCGGGACCCTCGCGCTGCGCGAACGCAAGCACGTCGGTCGGCTTGTTCTTCGACCGGTAGTCGCGGTTCAGCACGCGGATCTCGGCGTCGGTCGTGAGCCGCAGACCGACCTCGTAGTCCTTGCGTCCGTCGTGCTTCGCCGCCGCCTTCACCATGCGCGCGACGGCCGCGGCGAGCCGCTTCTTCAGCACCGCCGGCAGCGCGACGGCTTCGTCGACGGCGAGGTCCAGCGCCATCGGGGCTACGACTGGCGCTGCGTGATCGCCCACACGCGCGCGCTCAGGAACACTTCGAACAGCTCGCCATCCAGCTGACCGCGCTTGACCTCGGAGGCGACGATGTCGAGCGCCTTCTCCGTCGGCATCGCCTTCTTGTACGGGCGATCGCTCGCAGTGAGCGCGTCGTAGATGTCGCTGATCGCCATCATCCGCGCCGGGATCGGAATCTGGTCCCGCTTGAGTCCCTTCGGATAACCGGAGCCGTCGAGCTTCTCGTGATGCGCACCCGCGATGTCGGGCACGTCGCGCAGCGTGCGGCTCCACGGGATCTGCGAGAGGAACGTGAACGAGTGGACGACGTGGCTGTTGATCTCGAGGCGCTCCTGCTCGGTCAGCGAGCCGCGTCGGATCTGCAGGCAGCTCGCCTCGTCGTGCGACAGGAAATCGCGCTCGGTGCCTTCGTCGGTGAAGAACTTCATGCCCGCGATCGTCGAGATCCGCTCGAACCCGCCCTGATCGAGCACGGTGGGCTCGTTCGCCTGAAGGATGAACT
>JACCRC010000220.1 GCA_013813765.1 Deltaproteobacteria bacterium
ACGCTAGCGCGTCTGATCCACGAGCACACCGGAGTCGCGGTGCCGTTGTAGTATGGCCTCGGTGTCGGCGCCGTCGTCGATCGGCCCCTGAGGTCCGCGCGCAACCCACGCTTTCCACAGCTCGCCCTGCTGCTCTGTCGTTAGACGCTGCTCGTCCACGCTGGCAAACAGCGTGGTCGACCTCGGTTGGGTGTGCATACGCGATCACTTCCAATGCAGGTGCACGGCCGCACCCGCGTACCTAGACGTTGTCGCTCCGGTTGGCCATGATTCCCTCGTGAGCGCATCCATCACGATGATCGTCGTTCCCGCGGATGACCCCGACGCCTTCGAGGATCTCTTCCTCGCGGAGAGAAAGAGCCGAAGCCGCGGCTGGGTAATATTTCCGGTGCGCTGCGGTCGGTATCTCGAGACCTTCTTCATGAAGGCAACGAGCTCGGATCTCGGCGTCGCCGAGTGCGACGAACATGAGGACGACGACACGGGGGAGAAATTTGAAACAAATGTGATCGATCGCGACACGCTCGCCGAGGTTCTTCCGAAGCTACGCACGCTCGTCGAGAAGAAACCCGAGAAGACAGCGAAAGCTCTGCATGCTCACGGCGGCGGCAAAGGTGATGTCTCGCGAGTTTCTGCAGCTCTGAAGTCAGGCGAGTGGCCCGAGGACGGAGATGCTGCTCAAGAAGCCGCTGCGTTTGCGCATCACCTGCTGGAGTCGGCCGAACGCGCAGTGACCAATCAGATGGGCGTTTGCTGGGAGTACCGCGGCACGCTCACGCCCTGACGCTCAGACGGCCAACGTGTCAGGTCGTCGCCGTCCTAATTAGCTCCGACGCCGCCGTCGATCACGCGACACACGACGATGATTCGGCCAAGGCGTCAGTCATTGAAACGCTCTCTTGATACGGCTCACGATACGACGAACGATGGACGGCTCAGGCTCTCGCGCACGACGACGCGCCAGCGCTACGGCGACTCGCGCGCGATTCTCGTCGTCGTCGCGCAAGCGCGGGCGATCAGAGATGACAAGCGTGCGCGTCTCGGATCCAGAGCGCGAGGCGGCAACGATCAGCTCGCTGCCCGCAGACGGGCCATGGAGCGGCATCGCGTTGTGTGCCGCAATCGCGTCATCGCCGCCGTGTCGCCACGCGTAGAAGCCGCCCTGCGGATGTCCGAGGAAGACCGCAGGATGGCGACCGACGCGCACGTCGCCGCGAAGGCATTCGACGACCTCGATCTCTCCGCTCGGCGGTACTCCGTTCGTCCCGATGCCGCCGTCGACCACGCGAATACGGAGGACGATGTCGACCTCGCTCTCGAGCATCCCGTCGTCGGTGAGGCGTCCACCCACGCGCCGACTCTACACGACCCGACATCACGACGAGCAGTACCGGCTCGGTCTTGCGCCGCGAAGACGACAGGAGCGTGATCGGGCACCAGAGCTGCTGCCACGCTGCTGCCAGACCGCTCGGAATCACCACCGACCACGCGGAACGCATCGGAACCTAACTGGGCGAGACGAGGGCAAGTGCTCGTCGGGATTGGTGCCTCACCCAGGTTCGATTCCCATGCGCGCCCGATTCCCATGCTTTCCGCCATATTAGATCGAGTACGGACAAATCAGCCCGGCTCGGTGTCCGTGACCGCCACATCCCAGCCCGCATCGAAACGCGGCGCCTCGCTCGGGTCATCTGCTGTCATCGTGCGAGCCGCTTGCATCCAGCCAACACCTGATAGCTACTCCGCCGATGCGCACGCTCGTGATCTCGGCCGGCCTCTTCCTCGTCACTCCTGCCTGCAGCACCGATGATGCGACGGTGCCGACGGCACCCGAGCTCGGAGAGGGTGATCGCTCGCCGGGCTCGGTCACGTTCACCCCAATCGCGACAATGGCCAACGGGCTCAACCAGCCTCGCGACCTCGACTTCAACCCGCTCCGCCCCGATGAGCTATGGGTCGTCTCCTATACCGACGACAGCATGCTGATCATCGCCGGTGCGCCGAGCGATAGCCGCTCGTATGACAAGCGAATCGACGGCTACGCACTGCACTTCATGGAGCAGGTCACGGCCATCTCGTTCGGCGCCGATCCAACGACCTTCATGAAGCCGGGCACGTTCGCTACCTGCGGCGAGTCGCGCAACACGTACAACGGGCAGGCGGCGCCGAACGACTTCACCGGCCCGACGCTGTGGTCGTCGGACCTCACCGTGTTCGCTCGGCAGAACCCCAACGGCCTCGGTTCGCATCTCGACATGCTTCACAACACGCCCCTGTGCATGGGCATCGCACACGAGGCGGACAACAAGTACTGGGTGTTCAATGGCCTCGCCGGCAGCATCGATCGCTACGACTTCGTCACCGACGACGGGATCGGAAACGACAATCACGGTGACGGCCTCACGTGGCGGTTCGGCAAGGGCGAGGTCAAGCGCGTCGAGAACGTCCCGAGCCACGTCGCGTGGGATCCGGCGACTTCGACGCTGTACGTCGCGGACACCGGCAACGCGCGCATCGCGAAGCTAGATGGTCGGAGCGGCACCGCTGGCGCTTCGATCCCCGGCTTCGAAACCCCGGTCACGGAGATGACCGGCACAACACTTGTCACCGTCGTCAGCGGCGACGTCCAGCGGCCGGCCGGGATCGCGCTCCACAACGACCTCCTGTTCGTGACGGACAATGCCGCGAGCCGAATCCTGGCGTTCGACCTCACCGGCGAGCTCGTCAACTTTGTCGAGACCGGGCTCCCCCCCGGTTCGCTCGGCGGACTCGCGTTCGGCCCCGACGACAAGGTCTACTTCACGGACATGAAGGGCAACCGCGTCCTCCGGATCGATCCGTGAGCAACCGATAGGGGACGCGCGCCGCTCCAGCGGCTCCAGGAACGGCGCACGCGCGCGTTCCCGGTGGGTACGTTCGTCAACCACTGGGATAGACTCGGCCGGTGCGCTGGATCTGGATCGCCGTGTGTCTCGTCGCGTGTAGCTCCGATCCGCCGGTGGAGGTCGCTCGCGGGCGCATCACGGTGCAGATCTATCCGGATCCTGCACGCATCGCGATCCTGCTGGATGGCACGGAGGTGTGGACCACACGCGCGGGCAACGGCAGCGGCAAGCCGCCGGATGGGTTCGCGGCGATCGGTTCGCAGACCTCGACCGTCGAGATGCACTTCGGCTCGTTCCGGTTCACCGAGGACGAGACCAAGGAGACGTGGCAGTCGATCGGCGAGCTCGGGGCGATCACGCCGACCGAGGCCGGCGCGACGTTCGCACTGCAAGGCGGAGGTGGCGCGCTCGGAACCGGCACCGTCACGATCGATCCCGCGACGCTCGATGTTCGCATCGTGCTCGAAACCGACCGCCCCGACTCGCGGATCGCGATCGCTGCCCCCACACCGAGCGACGAGCACCTCGTCGGGCTCGGAGGACAATCCTTCGACATCGATCATCGCGGCGAGCGCGTGCCCCTGTGGGTCCAGGAAGACGGCATCGAGAAGTTTCCCGATCCGGACGATCAATACATGGGCGTGTGGTTCCTCCACGGGCGCAAGCACACGACCCACACCCCGATGCCGATGCTGCTGTCGTCGCGCAACTACGCGCTGGTGGTGGACACCAACGGCCGCGCGGTATTCGACCTGGCCAAGGCGCACCCCGACACCGCGATCTACGAGGCGTGGGACACCAAGCTCGATCTGCACGTGTTCGTCGGTGACACGTCCCGCGACGCGTTCTCTCAGATGATCGCGTGGGTGGGCAAACCGGTGCGGCCGCCGAGGCTGATCTTCGCGCCGTGGGTGGATGCCTTGTTTGGCTCGGCGAACGTGCGCCGCGTGGCGCAGTCGCTGCGTAGCAATGGCGTGGCGTCGTCGGTGATCTGGACCGAGGACTGGCGCGGCGGCGATGAAGGTGCAAACGGCTACGCGCTGAAGGAGAACTGGCGCGTCGATCGATCGCTGTATCCCGACTTCGAGCAGCTCGCGGACGACCTGCGCGGCATGGGCTTCGCGTTTCACACGTACCACAACACGTTCATCGACTCGACGGCGGACGTCTTCGGGGAAGCGACCGGCGCGGGCTATCCGATCAAGGACGCCAGCGGGGCCACGTTCATGTTCACGGGCGTGAAGTTCAATCCCGCGACGATGCTCGATCTCACGAACCCGGCCGCGGTCAGCTGGGCCACGTCGGTGATGACCGAAGCGATCACGCTCGGCTCCGACGGCTGGATGGCCGACTTCGCGGAGTGGTTACCCGCGAACGCCACGCTCGCATCGGGCGAACCGGCCCTCGCGGTGCACAACCGATATCCCGTCGACTGGGCGCGGATGAACGAGCACATGTTCGCCACACCGAAGCCTGGCCGGCCGCCCCCGGTCTATTTCATGCGCTCGGCGTGGCTGCACTCGCAACCGCACGTCCAGGTGATGTGGGCCGGCGATCAGCAGACCGATTGGTCCGAGGGCGATGGGTTTCCCTCGGTGATTCCGATCGGCCTCGGCATGGGCCTGGCGGGTTTTCCGTACTTCGGTCACGACATCGGTGGCTACATGAGCCAAGGCACCGTGCCGACCAGCGAGGAGCTGTTCTTCCGGTGGACCACGCTCGGTGCGTTGTCGCCGGTCATGCGCACACACCATGGCCGCGCCGTGCGTAGGAACGTGCAATGGGAGACGAACCCCGCGACGATCGCGCACTTCGCCCGGTGGACGCGGTTTCACATGCAGCTCGCCGCGTATCTGTGGGGCTCGAGTGGCAGCTTCGAGCACGATGGCTCGCCGCTGTTCCGGCTGATCGCGCTCGATTACCCCGACGAGGCGTGGGCGTGGACCTCGATCGACGAGTACCTGCTCGGCGACCGCATCCTGGTGGCACCGATCCTCGTCGCAGGCCAGAGCTCGCGCACGGTGCAGCTCCCGGCAGGCCAGTGGTACCCGATGTTCGGCGGCGCGCCGATCGAGGGTGGCGAGGTCACGGCGGTCGCGTCGCGCAGCGAGATCCCGGCGTTCGTCCCGGCCGGTTCGATGCTCGTGCTGTATCCCGCGGGCGTCGACACCGTGCTTCCTGCGGCAGCGCTGGCCTCGGCGACCACGCTCGCGCAGACCAACGAGGCGCGGGAGGTATGGCTCTACTCCGGCACCGCCACGAATCGGGCGCATGCGCAGTGGCACGACGACAACGGTCCGGTCGGGCCCCCCCACTGGACCTGGAGCGGTCGACCTGTCGGGGCGTTACCGGCGAGCGCGATGTTCAATGGTGCGCCGGTCCCGATCACGACGAACGCGGACTCCGCAACGCTCACCATCAGCGGGGATGGCAGGCTCGAGCTCGCCGGCGGTGGCACGCTGATGATCGCGCGTGGCGTGAGCGCGACGTACAAGATCGTATTGCGCTGACTGTCAGGCTGCGCTCAGGGCGCCGGTCGCCGGGAACCGCATCATGGTCACGCCGGTCACGACACCATCGGTGAACGTGCACGTGTCGAGCAGTGTCACGCCGCCTGCTTGCGACCACCGTGAGTTGGATGGCGGCGCAGGACGAACGCGTTCCGCTAGGGCTGGCAAGGCGATGCGAGCGTCGCGACCCGGATCGGGTCCGGACCCTCCGCCTCGACCACCACGTGATCGCCGACGATCTGGACGAAGATCCCGACCGACCCCACGCTTGCCTTCGCGACCTCGCTCACCTTGCCGTCAGCCAGGCAGCCGACATGCACCGTGGCCTCGCGGTCGACGGCGACGATCGTGTTTCCGGCGACCACGGCATCGGCGATTCCCGTTTTGCTCCACGTCGCGACAATGGCACCGCTACGAGCGTCGAGCAGTGTGACCGTGCCGTCGGATCCGACGAGCACGAACCGACCGGCGTTGAAGCTGGCGCGCGCCACACCGTCGGGGACGGAGGTGAAGGAAACGGCGACCGGTTCGGCGCGGACGTCGAACAGTTGCGTGGATCTGCCGCTCACGATGACGCGGTCATCACC
>JACCRC010000248.1 GCA_013813765.1 Deltaproteobacteria bacterium
GCCGACCAGCATCGTGATCGTCGACGACACGCTGGTGTGGTCCGACAGCCTCGGTGCGACGTGGATGATGCCGAGTGACGGCAGCAAGCCGGCCGCACAGCTCAGCGATGCGCAGCGCCCGAACTTCGCGTTTCACCTCGTGGTCGCGGGCGATACGGTATTCGCGACGTCGCGGAAGGACCTGCTTAGAGTTCAGTCCGACGGCGTCCACGCGATGAACCTGCGTCTCAAGGAGCTTCCGGAGGAGTCGGCTGCGGACGCGAGCGCGGTCTACATCACGATGTTCAAGCGCAGCGAGGTGATGCGAATTCCGATCAGCGGCGGCGCGCCGACGAAGCTCGCCGACGTCCCGCGCGGGGTGCTCGGAATCCACGGCGGCACGCTGTATGCGGCGAGCTACTCGGCCGGAACACTCGTCGCGATCCCGACGGCGGGTGGTCCCGCGAAGCAGCTCGCGTCGAACCTGCCGCGGCCCACGGCGGTCGCTGCCGACGACTCCGCGGTCTACGTGTACTGCGAGCGCGACAAGGCGATCCGCCGCATCGACCTCGCCGGCGGCGCCGTGACGATCATCGCGCGCGATCTCGAGAACAGCGACGACCTCGTCTCCGACGGTCCCTATCTGTGGACGATCACGTGGGGCGCACAGCCCGGCCTCGTGCGCGTGATGAAGGACGGGTCGCGTCCCGCGCAGCGGCTGACAGCTGACATCAAGACTCCGAACAAGGTCACGGTGGATGCCCACGCCGTCTACGTGTCGAGTCGCGAGCACAGCCGGATCGTGAAGCTCGTGAAGTCGGCTCTGCCTGCGCCGTAGGTTTGCCAGGTCTCGCCAGCGTGTTCGCTGGTCCGACGCTTGCTCCTCTGCGCTGCATGCTTCCTAACGCCAAGACCTCCCTTGTTCCCCTGTGTTCGATCGTGACCGGAATTGGACTGCTCGCTGCCGGCTGTGGCGACAACCTGGCTCCCGACCGGCTCGATGACGTGTCGCTGCCCTGCCCCGACGAGCAAATGACGTTCAAGCTCGATCGCGCGGATGTCTCGGCGGTCGTCGCGCAGGAGATCGATCTCGACGGCAACGATCGCCCCGACAACGCGCTCGGCCGCGCGCATGACCTGGTCGCGGCGCTCGCACCCGGCTTCAACACGACCGACCGGTTCCGCGGCCGGCTCGCGACCGATGTCGCCTGGACCATCACGCTGGACCGCTGCAAGGAGGACGTGCGCGTGACGATCGCGCCGACCGACACCGGCCTGCCGCACTACCCGCGCGCGGCCGGGATCGTCAGCCCCGACGGTGTGCTGTTTGCCGAGGACGGCACGGGCCAGGTGCCGCTGCTGGCGCTCGCCGACGCGACCGGCACGAACACGAATGCGGGCTGGCGCACCGGCGACGCGCTCACGATCCGCGCGAAGCTCGACGGCGACACGCTGAGCGGCGTGTTCGCGATGGCCTTGCCCACCGCGACCGTGAAGGCGGATCTCGCCGCTCCGATCGCGGAGTTCCTGACGACGGAGCCTGCGGACAACGCGATGCGCATTGTCGCCGACGCGAACAAGGACGACGTCGTCACCGCCGAGGAGGTCGCGGCAACGACCACGTACGGCGGCATGACGCAGAGCGATCTGTCGCTCGTCATCGACGGCGAGCCGCAGACCTCGATCGCGTTCCGCTTCCACGCAACCGCGCGTCGTTAACCTCCGCACCTTCCGGCGGTGCTGCGCGGCCCGGCTAGAGCAGGCGCCCAGCCTGCGCGGCCGTCATGACGGCGTACGGACACGCCTGAGACCGACCTCCTTTTGGAGATCCGTCCGTACCGCGTACGGACGGATCGGCACGAGCAGAAAACAGTGCTGCTCGCACAGATCCGTCCGGACGACGTCCGGACGGATCGCCGAAAGGGGGCCGGTCTCGGCGCGCCCGTACGCCGTCATGACGGGCGGGCGCAGGCCTACGCCCTACAGACTCATAGCCCGGCCTTGCGATCACGAAGCGATGCGGTGATCCGCGATCAGCTGGTGCTCGACGAGGCGGTGGTACGTGCCCCGCCGCGCCATCAGCTCCTCGTGGCGTCCCACCTCGACGATCTTCGCGCCCTCGATCACCACGATCCGGTCGGCATCGCGCACGGTGCTCAGGCGGTGCGCGACGATCAGCGTCGTGCGTCCTTCCATCAGCCGCGCGAGCGCACCCTGCACCGCGGCCTCGCTCTCTGCGTCGAGGTTCGAGGTGGCCTCGTCGAGGATCAGCACGCGCGGATTCGCGATGATCGCACGCGCGAGCGCCACGCGCTGCTTCTGGCCTCCGGAGAGCTTCGTGCCGCGCTCGCCGATCATCGTGTCGTACCCGTCCGGGAAGCCGGTGATGAAGTCGTGCGCGTTCGCATCGCGTGCCGCCTGCTCGATCTCCGTCATCGTCGCGCCGTCGCGCCCGTACGCGATGTTGTCGCGGATGCTCCCCGAGAACAGCACCGGCTCCTGCGCGACCATCGCGAGCGAGCGCCGCAGCTCGTCGAGCTTCAGCTCGCGGACGTCCGTGCCCTCGAACAGCACGCGGCCCGCATCGACGTCGTAGAAGCGGTAGAGGAGTGACAGCATCGTCGACTTTCCGGCACCCGACGGCCCCACCAGCGCGACGACCTCGCCCGGCTGGATCGCGAGGTTCACGTCGGTCAGTACTGGCTGCCCGCGCCGCGTCGCGTACGCGAACGAGACACCCTCGAACGTCACCGCGCCCTTGCCGGCGGGCAGCGGCACCGGTGTCTCCGGATCCCGGATCTCCGGCTGCGTATCGATCACCGCGAACAGCCGATCGGTCGCGCCCGCCGCACGCTGCAGCGCGCCCCACAGGCCTGCGAGATCCGCGAGCGCCCCAGCGACGAGGAAGGTGTACAGGAAGAACGACGTCAGATCGCCGGCGGTCAGCTCGTTCCGGATCAGCGCGCGGCCACCGAGCCAGATCACCGCCGCGACGCCGATGTAGCCGGCGGTCATCGCCGTCGCATAGAACCAGCTGCGGCTGCGCACCAGCTCGAGCGTCTTGTCGAACGCTCCCTCGACGCCCTTGCGGTAGCGCTTCGCCTCGTAGCCCTCGCGCACGAACGACTGCACCGTCGCGATCGCACCGATCGACTCCTGCACCTGCCCCGAGACCTGCGCGAGCTGATCCTGGACCGCTCGGGTCATCTTGCGGATGCGCCGACCGAACACGATCGTCGTCAGCACGATCGGCGGCACGATGCCGAGCATGAGCAGCGTGAGCTTCACGTCGATCACGAACAGCAGCACCATCGCGCCGACCATCTGGATCGAATTGCGCAGCGCCATCGACAGCTCGCTGCCAACCACGCCCTCGACGACCGTCACATCCGACGCGAGCCGCCCGACCAGCTCGCCACTCCTCCGCTCGTGAAACCACGAGAGCGGCAGCGTCATGATCCGGCCGAACACCAGCGCGCGCAGATCCGCGACCACGCGCTCACCGAGCCAGCTCATCGAGTAGTGGCGCAGCCAGACCAGCACCGCGTTCACCATGAACACGCCGATCAGGAACACGACGATCATGTCGAGATCGTGCGACGTCGTCTGGCCCATCCCGACGTCGACCGCCTCGCGCGCGGCCCACGGATAGATCAGAGTGATGCCCGACGCAGCGAACAGCGTCGCCACGGCGAGGAAGAACCGCGCCTTGTGCGGCCTGATCAGCGGCACCAGGCGCCACAGCACCGACAGCCTGCGCCGATCGCGCGGCTCGCGCTGATCCGCCGGCTCTACCTCGGTGTAAGGGCCGCTCACCTGGCTGGCTGGATAGCGCGCGGCGCGGCCGCTGTCATCCCTACTTCTTCGGGAAGGGCTCGGCCGCCGGTTTCGGCGGAGCCGCCGGCAGCAGCACGGCCTGGTAGTACTGCTTCATGTCGATGTAGCGCTTCGCCGCTGCCTTGACGTTCTCGGGCGTCATCCGCGCGATCACCTTGGTCGGATCCAGGATGATCGTCGGGTCCTCCTTGTAGCGGTACGCGCTCGCGAGCCAGTCGATCCAGAAGCCGTTCGTCTTCATCGACGTCTCGCGCTCGCGGAGGAACGTCTGCTTGGTCTTGTCGAGGTACTCCTGGCTGATGCCGTTCGTGGCGAGAGCGGTGAACTCGTCGAACGACGCCTTGATCAGCTTGTCGACAGCATCGGGTGCGCAGCCGAACTGCAGCGCGAACGAGCGCTCCATGCGCGGAGCGCGCGAGAGGTTGCCGCCGGCACCGACACCGTAGACACCACCCATGTCCTCGCGGAGGATCTCGCGGAGGCGGACCGACGCGACCGAGGACAGGATGAACATATCGCGCTCCTTGTCGCGCGACCAGGCCTCGTCGCCGTGGAACACGACCGACACGCGCGCCTTCGGCTCGCTGCCGAGGTTCCAGCTCTTCTTCACCACGCCGCCGATGCGGCGCACGCCGGGGTCCTTCTCCTTCTCGCGGCGGCCCTTCGCCGGTAGCGACGCGAGGTACGTCTCCACGAGCGGCTTGATCTTCGCGACCTCGAACTTGCCCACGATCGTGAACGTGAAGTCGGTCGCATCGCCAAAGCGGTTGTTGTAGAAGGCCATCGCCTCGTCGATCTTGACCTTCTCCACGTCGGCAGCGGTCGGAGCCTTGCGGCGCGGGTTGCCCTTGAAGAGGACCTCCTGCGACTGGATCGCGTACTGGACCTCGGGGACGACGAGGCGGTTCGTCAGCTGCTCGGCGAGGTTCTTCTTCCACACGCCGAACGCCTCCTCGTCCTTGCGAGGCGCGGTCATGTGCAGATAGACGAGCTGGAACATCGTCTCGGCGTCGCGCGCGGACGCGTTGCCATCGATCGACTCCGTGGTCTCGCCGATCGACGCGGCGACGCTCACGCGCTTGCCGGCGAGTGCCATGCGCAGCGCCTCCTCGTCGAGCTCGCCGGCGCCGCCGAGGCCAATGACGTCGTCGGCGAACCGAGCGGACGGCCACTGCTTCGCGGAAGCGGTGGCGAGACCGCCCGGCGAATCACCGGAGAGCGCGATCGCGTCCGCCTCGTAGTCGGTGGGCTTCAGCACGACGGTGGCGCCGTTCGAGAGCGTCCACTCGGTGACTCCGATCGAATCGATCGTCTTCTCCTTCGTCACCTTGCCGGGCTTCGGCTGCTTTCCAGGGCTGATCAGCGTGGTCTGGATCGCGCGGTCCTCCCACGCATCGATCTTCGTCTTCTCGACCTCCTTCACGAGCTCGAGCACACGCTTCTCCGAGGGGAGAGGCTTGCCTTCGGGGCCGGCGAGGATGATCACGCGGTTCTCCTCACCGCCGAACGACTTCGCGAGGTCGTTGAGCTCCTGCACGGTGATCTGCGGGAGGAACTTCAGCGTGAAGTCGCGCTCGGCCGCGCGACCGATCATGAACTCGCCCTCGAAGTAGTTGCGCGTGATCTCGGCGGTGTAATCGCTCGAGTCGGAGGTGGCCTCGGCGTCGGCGTTCTGCTCGACGCCGCGGCGGATGTTCGTGCGCGCGCGGTCGAGCTCGGTCTGCGTGAATCCATGCCTCTCGACGCGCAGCACCTCGGTGAACAGCGCGCGGATCGTGTCCTCTTCCTTGCCGCCCTTGGCCTGCGCGGTGCGCGCGAACTGATCGATCTCTCGCGTGTCGCTCTGGATACCGACCTGCGCGCCGGCGAACGGAGCGTCTGGGCGGCGCGCCACCGACGCGAGGCGTTCGTTGATGATCGCGCCGTAGAGCTGCTCCGCGACGATGCGGCGGAAGTCCTTCTCGGTCGACTCGGGGCGGTGCGCGAACATGTTCGCGACCATCACGAGCGAGAACGGAAGCTCCTTGTCGGTGACGATCGCGACGCGCGTGCCGTCGGCCTTCGGCACCTCGCCGTGGATCCGCGGGCGCGGATTCTCGACGCGCTTGAGATCGCCGAACTTCGCGGTGATCTGCTTCTCGATCTCCGTGGGATCGACATCACCGACGGCGATGACGGCCATCAGGTCCGGGCGGTACCAGTCCTTGTAGAAGCGGTAGAGCGTGTCGCGCGACGCCTTCTTGAGGATGTCCGGATCGCCGATCGTGTCGCGCTCGGCGTAGCGAGAGCCCTTGTAGATGACCTTCGCGGTCTTCGTGCGCAGCCGCTCGAAGGCGCCGCGGCCGAGCCGCCACTCCTCGAGCACCACACCGCGCTCCTTCTCGACCTCGGCCTTGTCGAACGAGATGTCGCCGGCCCAGTCGCGCAGGATGTCGAGGCCCTTGCTCACGAACTCCGGCTTGTCGGTCGGAACCTCGAGCTGATAGACGGTCTCGTCGAAGTTCGTGTACGCGTTGAGGTCGGCGCCGAACCGGATGCCGATGCTCTCGAGGTAGTTCACGATCTGCGCCTTCGGGAACCGCTTCGTCCCGTTGAACGCCATGTGCTCGTCGAAGTGCGCGAGGCCCTTCTGATCGTCGTCCTCGAGGATCGAGCCCGCGTTGACGGCGAGCCAGAGGAACGCGCGCTGCTCCGGCTTGCCGTGCTTGAGGATGTAGTAGGTGAGGCCGTTCGGCAGGACGCCCTTCTTCACCTTCGGCCAGAGCGGCAGGACCGGATCGCCGCTCGCGTTGGTCTGGGGCGGCGCGGTGACGCCGCCAGCCGTCATTCCACTTGGATCCGACGTTCCGCTGCCCGTCGTCGTCGGAGTCGGCTTCGAGCCGCCGCACGCGACGAGCGCGGCGATGGCAAAGGACAGCAAGCGTCTGGTCATGGCGGGACAGTGCCACGCGCGACGCGTCCGATCGACCGGAACGTCTGTTACTTCGCCATCTGGGACACGACGTCGAACAGCGAGGCGAGCTCGTCCTCTTTCTTCGCAGCGTCGCGGCGCCCCATCTCGATCAACTCCGCCGCGTAGTTTCCATCGAACAGCAGGTACGACAGGAGGTCGCTCTCGTGGCGCGCTTCACCGTCGGCGAGGCGCTGGATCAGCTTGCGCGCGATCAAGCCCGAGACACGCATGCGACCGGCTGCGACGAAGTCCGACGCGATCCGTCCGATGTCCTCCGATGGCCGGATGTGCACCACCTGGATCCGGCGCAGTGGTGCACCGCGCAGGCGCACGAGCTCGTGATTCATCATCTGCTCGAACTTGTCGCCGAACGAGGCGTGCCCAGCCTCGAGGATCAAGTTGATCCGCTGCATGCGCTGGAGGTCGTACTCGGTGTGATCGAGCAGCAGCGCGTTCAGCGCCTTGCCCGCGAGGAACAGCGGCTTCGGATATGCCTCGGTGCGCTCCTGCTGGATCGCCTTCGGCTCGGGCCTGACGTGCTTGAGCGAGATCAGCAGCAGCCGGTCGGCGCCGAGGCGGATCGCCGGCGACATCGGCGTGTTCTGCCGCAGGCCACCGTCGGTGAAGAACTCCTCGCCGATCTTCACCGCGGGGAACAGCAGCGGGATCGCGGCGGACGCGAGCACGTGACGCGGGCCGATCCGCGCCGCACGATGACGCACGAACGGATCGCGGCTCCACTCGCGCGGCACGGGCTCGGCGCTCGACAGGAACACGACGGTGTGCCCCGTGCCGACGTGCGTGGCCGAGACACTGATCGCGTGGAGGTGACGCTCGCGCAGGCTGCGATCGATGCCGCGCCACGGGATCGTGCGGATGACGAACCGCTCGAGCCCGCTCGTGTCGAGCAGGCCGCCGTAGCGAAAGCTGCCCGGCGGCGGAGGAGGAGGATCGGCACCGAGCAGCGTCCTCGTGGCGCGCAGCACGTCCTTCGCGCGGAGGCTGATCAGCTCCTCGAGCCGAAGCGCGCGCCATGCGCTATTGATCTGCTCCGCCTGCGAGGACGGATCAGCCATTGTCGCAGCGATGAACGCAGCGTTGATCGCACCCACACTCGTGCCGCTCACGATGTCGATCGGCACGTGCCGGCCGAGCTTCTTCGCGAGGTCCGTGCGGAGGTAGTGAATGATTCCGGCTTCGTACGCCCCACGCGACCCGCCACCCGACAAGACGATTCCGATCCGGGGTCGCGAGGAGGGTCCTTGCACCGATCATATTGTAAACGCAACCGAACCCCTTCGTTGCTGTCCAAACCAAACATGAGGCTCGCCGCTTCCACCGCGCTCCTGTGCTCGGCCGCTCTCGCACATTCGGAGACGGCGCTCACCGAGGACAACGGCACGAGCGCACCCGCCCCCACCCGCCAGCTGTTCGAGGCCGCGTGCGATATGACGATCGACCTCCGCGCGTCGATCGCGCAGGTCGAGGTCCGCCAGCGGATCGTCAACCCCGGCCCTGACGCGATGGCCGCGACCTACGAGCTCGATCTTCCGACCGGCGCCACGATCACGGCGTTCGCGCTGCGCGGTGCCGCCGGTGTCGAGACCGCGCTCGCGATTCCTGGCCCGTTCAACTCCGTCGACGCGAGCGACCGGCCGGTGCTCGGTCCGGACCCCGCGCTGCTGACGCGCCAGCCGCCTGACGCGACCGCGCAGTACGCGGTGCGCCTCCAGCCGATTCCCGCGGACCACGAGGTCACGCTGATCACGAAGTACACGATGGTCGGTCAGGTCCACGCCGGCGCGATCCGCGTCGTGCTCCCTGGGCGCGCGAACATCGGCAAGCTCACGGCGTGCCGCGGCACCGTGCGCGCGACGCCCGGCCCCGGCACCACGCTGGCGGGGATCACGATCGGCAAGACGGTGACCACGAAGGCCACCGCGCCGTTCGTCCTCGATGACAGGGATCTCCCGATCGACGCGAACCTCTCGTTCGCCGGCAAGGAGCCGGTGGTGTGGACGCAGACGCAGCCGATCGTCGACGGCTGGTCGGCGACCGTCGTCACGGTTGCCGCACCGCCGATTCGCACGACGAGCACGCAGACTCGCCGCGCGCTGTTCGTGATCGATGGCTCGCGCAGCATGGAGCTCGTCGGGCGAGGCAACGTGTCGAAGGTCGTCGACAGGATCGCGAGGGCGCTGCCTGCCGGTGTCGAGCTCGAGGGCATCATCTACGACCGCACCGCACAGCGCGTGCTCAAGGGCTGGAAGCCCGAGAGCATGCAGACCGTCGCCGAGCTCGTGAGCGCGGTGCAGAAGCACGTGCCGCAGAACGGCAGCACGTTGACCTCCGCGTTCGAGCTCGCCCACACCGCGATCACCGATGGCGCGCGCGCGCAGACGATGGTGATCGTGATCACAGACGGTGTACTCGGCGACGTCACCGGAAACGATCTGATCAAGGCGCTCGCTCTGAAGACCAGCACCGTCGACGTGCTGACGGTCGTCCTCGACCCCGGCCGCACCACGGCACCCGATGCAGACGTGCTGCGCGCGCCGGTAAATCTATACGGTGGCTCGTTCGTCGAGCTCTCGGCCGATGACATCGACAACGCGTTGCTCGTGGTGGATGACTGGCTGCGCCCGTCGTGGCTCGAGCTCGCGATGGGCAACGTCGCGATCCCCGCGACGGTCCGCGCCGGCAGCGGCTTCACGCGCACGATCATCCACCCCGGTGCCGCGTCGAGGTTCTCGCTTACCGGCCACGGCGATCTGCCGTTCGCGATCACGCCCCGCGCTGGGCCCTCCGCGCCCGTCGCCACGCTCGCGCTCGCGACGATCAGTGATGGTCAGACGCCGTTCTCCGCCGACCCCGATCCCGACGACACCGAGCGCGCGCGCGCCACGCGCGTCCTCAAGAAGGCGCTCGCGGCGCATCCGTTCGCACGCGACGGCCTCGCGTTCGCCGTGCTCTCGACGCAGGGCAAGGTCGCGCGCAACCGGATCGCGATGGTCAAGGGCGGTGGCCCCTACGAGCGCGTCACCGCCGTCGACGACCCCAGCGGGCGCGCCACGAGCTCCGCGACGTACGTCAAGCCTCCCGTGCCGCCGAAGCCGACGGCGATCGCGAAGATCACGCTCGAGCGGCTGTTCCGCGATCAGCTGCAGCCGAAAGCGTTCGCCTGCTACCAGCGCGCGCTCGCGCGCAGCCCACGGCTGACCGGCACGATCCTGTTCGCGCTCCGCCTCGGCCGCGGCGAGGTCACGCAGGTGAACCTGACCGGCACCACCGATCAGCCGTTCGAGGATTGCCTGCGCGACGCGGCGTTCACGCTCACGGTCCCGTTCCCCGACTTCTCCGTCAACGCCGACGATCAGACGCTCGCGCACTACCCGCTGACGTTCAACCTCAGCGAGGCGAAGCCGGTGATCGTCCTCGGCGACGCGGACTCGACGTCGCCACTGGACATCGACTCGATCCAGGGCGGCGTTCCAAACTCGGCCACGCCGCTCGGCGACCTGCGGCCCAACAAGAATCCGTAGCAGGACGTCCCGGCGGCTTGCCTGAAGCAAGTGGTCCACGCCGGAACGTCCCGAGACAATTACGCCGCGTACTTGCGGAGCTTCTCCACGAGCGTCGTGCGGTTGAGCCCCAGCAGCGCGGCAGCTTCGGTGCGGTTGCCGCCCGCCTTCGCGAGCGCGCGGTCGATCAGGTCGCGCTCGAGGTTCTCGAGAGCTGCGCGTAGATCGAGTGTCTCGGTCGACAGCGTCTCGGCCTTTGGCGCGGGGGCGGTGATCGCGGGGAGCCTCTCGGTTCCGCGCGCGAACGTCGCCTTCTGACCCGGGATCGAGAGGTCGGCTGCGCTCAGGCGCGGCCGGCGCGCGAGCAGCACGGCGCGCTCGATCAGGTGCGCGAGCTCGCGGACATTGCCGGGCCATGCATATGCGACGAGCGCGGCCTTCGCGCACTCGTCGAGGCCCTCGACGTTGCGGCCGATCCGGTCGCGCACGCGCGCGACGCACAGCTCCGCGATCTGGATGATGTCGGCGGCGCGATCGCGCAGCGCGGGCAGCGAGACCGGAACCACGGCGAGGCGGAAGTACAGGTCCGCGCGGAACGTTCCCTGCGCGACCATCTCTTCGAGGTTGCGGTGCGTCGCCGCGATCACGCGGACGTCGACCGGCACCTCGGTGTCGGCGCCGACCGGGCACACCGTGCGCTCCTCGAGGACGCGCAGCAGCTTTGCCTGCGCGGCGAGCGGGAGGTCACCGATCTCGTCGAGGAAGATCGTGCCCTCGTTCGCCGACATGAAGCGGCCCGGGCGAGCCCTCTCGGCACCGGTGAACGCGCCCTTGATGTGACCGAACAGCTCGCTCTCGAGCAGGGTCTCCGGGATCGCCGCGCAGTTGACCGGGATGAACGCGCGACCGCGGCGAGTAGAGGCGCGGTGCGCTGCACGGGCGAAGAGCTCCTTGCCGCTGCCGGTCTCGCCGGTGATCAGGATGGTGCAGTCGCTCGCGGCGACGTACTGGATCGTCTCGAGTGCTTCGACCAGCGCGGGGGACTCGCCGACGATGTCCGCGGCGAACTGCGAGCGCCACGAGGTGAGCGAGGAAGGCTGCATCGGGCGGGCTTCACTGCGAGCGCGATGCCATCAACGGGGCGGGTATGCGTGGGTTAGCTCACGAATGACCGGTTCAAGGATCTGCGCAGGGTAGCCAGACCCACATTCATCACGGACCCGTGGCGTTCTACCCACCCGGGGTAACCGGATACCCGGATCAGGCGCGGCCAGGTAGGCGGATATGAAATGCGGATCCGTCGGGGCGCGCCTCGTACCGGATGGAGCCGCCGTGGGCCTCGCAGGCGAGCCGGCAGAAGTAGAGACCGAAGCCGCGCTTGCCGTTCATGCCCTTCGCGTACTTCGCGAACAGCTTGTCGCGGATGGCTTCGGGCACGTGCGGCCCGCTGTTGTAGACCATCAGCTCCACGTAGGGATCGACGACGTCCGCGACTCGCGCGCTGACGCGGATGGTGCCTCCCTTGTTGCAGTAGCGAATCGCATTGCCGATCAGGTTGTGAAGGACGCGCTCGATCAACGCGGAGTCGAGGTTGCCGGACAGCTCGGGGGCGCAGTCCAGATCGAAGTGCGCGGTGCTGCTACCGACGGCGTGCACGTCGACAACCTCGTGGATCAGCGCGCGCAGGTTCGTCGGCTCGACCTTCGGCTTGACCGCCGCGTCCTCGAACCGCGCGATGTCGACGAAGTTCGCGACGAGGCCTGACATCCGCTTGAGCGCGCGCACGGTCGCGGCGAGTGCCTGAGCTTCCTCGTCGTCGAGCTTCACGACGTCCTGCAGGTACGACATGTTGCCGAGTGCGACGGCAAGACCGTTGTTGAGATCGTGCGCGAGCATCGCGGAGGCCTCCGCGCCATACGCCATCAGGCGATCCGCCTGCTCCACACCGAGACGGGTCTCGACGTACGCCTGCTGCGTGCGCGCCGCCGCGAGCATGCGACGCTTGAGCTCACCCATCGCCACCGGCTTCACCAGGACGTCGTCGGCGCCGGCATCGAAGCACTCGGAGCGCGTGTCCTCGTCATCCTGACCGGAGAGCACGACGATCCACACCGCAGGACCGTGCCGCTCCTTCAGCTTCCTGACGACCTCGAGACCGGGAGTCGGCATGTTGAAGTCGACGATCACCAGGTCGGGCGGCGTCTGCTCGGCGATCGCGAGCGCGGGCAGGCCATCGTCGGCGCTGAACACGTGGAAGCCGCTGCGCGCCATCGAGCTGGCGATCGAGCGGCGAATACGCGGGTCATCATCGACCACGAGCATGCGAACGCCCGATGGCGCGTGCGCGGGTTGCTCGGAGGTCTGCGGAAGGGTCACGTCAGCGTCTGCTGCGAGGCGCGTGCCACAACGGCTGCCAGGATCCATGCGTAGTTCCCGCGAACCGCAGCTTCGCCTCGCGCCAGGTTTGACGATCAGCGGGCGGGGATCTGGACGGTGACCGACGTACCGTGACCCACACCCGGACTGTCCACGTTGATCGTTCCGCCGTGTCGCTCGACGAGGTGCCGCACGAGTGGGAGCCCGATCCCGAGCCCCGCATGCGCGCGCGAGGTGGAACCATCTCGCTTCACGAACGGCTCGAACAGGTTCGAGAGACGGTCCGCAGGGATGCCCGGTCCCGTATCCGCCACGCGAAGCTCGACCGAGCTGTCGGGATAGGCGACCGATACCGAGACCCGCCCGCCCGACGGCGTGAACTTGAGCGCGTTCGAGATCAGCTTCGAAACGATCTGCTCCAGGCGCCGGGGATCGAGCGCGATGCGCTTGCCCGGGCTCGCTTCGAGATCGAGCGTGATCTGTTTCGAGCGTGCGACGTGGCGCGCCGCGGTGACCACGTCGGTCACGATCTCCGAAGGATTCGCAGCCTCCAGGACGACCGCGAGCTCGGTGGTGCGCGACAGCGCGATCTCGAGCAGGTCATCGACGAGTCCTGCCTCGGCGCGAACGCTCTCGATGATCGTCTCGATCGCCTTCGCGCGCTGCGGGTCGGCCTGGTCCAGCGTGCGCAGCGCTTGAGCCCACAAGAGGATCGCGCTGAGCGGTGTCCGCAGCTCGTGCGAGACCGCGTCGAGGAACGCGTCGCGCTCGCGATGCGCCGCCTCCAGCTTCGTGTTGTCCGCGATCCCCACGAGGATCGAGCGCGGGGTGCCCGGCTGCACGATCGAGTTCGCGCTCACCCGCAGAGCGAAGTCCTCCCCATCGACGTCGAACTCGGCACGAAGATCGGTGAAGCCTGCACCGCGAGCAACTGCCGCCTCGAGCTGCGTGCGCAGGTCGTCGGTTTGCCACTTGCCGACCTCGAACAGCGAGCGACCTGCGAGCTCTTCCTCGGTGCTGCGGAACAGCTCGGCGCCCGCGCGATTGACCGACTGGATGACCAGCCCATCGTCGAGCACCAGTAGCGGCGTGGGGACTGTCTCGACGATGGCCGTCCGGAACTCACGCGCCGAGCGCAGGGCGGTGATGTCGACGAACGTGAGCACCGCGCCACCGATCGTCTGATCGAGCGTGCGGTACGGGCGAACCTGCATGCGGTAGTGCACGCTGCCGTCGGCGCTGGCAACCTCGGACTCGGTCATCTCCAGCGTCTCGATCACGCGTGCGATCGTCGCGTCCAGATCGTCAACGACGATGCTCGGCTGGAGATCTGCGATCGGACGGCCAAGATCAGTCGCGAGCAGCTTCATCACCATACGCGCGCGCGGCGTGAACCGGCGCACGCAGCGCTCGGTGTCGACGATGATCATGGCGATCTCGACGCTCGCGAGAACATTCACCAGATCGTCGTTCGCTTCGCGCAGCTGATCGTTGCCGCGATGGAGCTCCTCGTTCAGGGTCTCCAGCTCCTCGTTCGTCGACTGCATCTCTTCCTTCGCGGTCTGGATCTCCTCGTTGCTCGACTGCAGCTCCTCGTTCGTCGACTGCAGCTCCTCGTTGATCAGACCGAGCTCCTCGCTGGTCGCGAGGTTCTGCGTGACCACCGCCATCAGGTTCTCTTTCGTCACTGCAAGCTCGTGACGCAGCCGCTGAACCTCGGCGACGTCCTTTGGCGGCGGTGCACCCTTCTTGCGACGCGCGGTCACGGGTGCATCGGGCGCGGGTTCGAAGACGATGAGGTAGTGACGCTTGTCCTCGGTCGGGCCGCGCACCGGTACCACCTCGAGGTTGAGGCGATGCTCGCGACGCCCCTCGCGGACGATCACATCCTCGCGCCGCACGAGCGCATTCGTGCGCTGCGCGAGCTGGAGCGCCAGCGGCAGCTCCGCGGCGAGACCCGACCGCGCCATCCGCACGACATTCAGCTGCGGCTGGCCGGGCGGAGGCTCGAGATACGCCCCCGTGCGCCCACGGAACTGGATGACGTCGAAGTTCTCGTCGACGAGCACGCACGGAGGTGCATAGCGAGCGAGCAGGACGTGGTCGACATCGCGCTGAACATCGTGCCCGGAGCGAATCGACGCCGCGGTGGTAGGCCACGCTGGGCGAGCTTGCTGTCCCACGCCCGGGAACGTGAGACTCACGCGCGCGCCCGGCTTGCGCGCATAGATCCGCGACTCCCCGCTGACGAGCGAGAACAGCGCGTCGAAGTCGCCGACCGTCTCCGAGCGTCCGAGCAACAGGTAGCCGGGCTGATTCAGCGCGTAGTGAACGATCGGGATCACGCGACGCTGCAGCGCAGGACCGAGATAGATGAGGAGGTTGCGACAGCTCACCAGGTCGAGCCGCGAGAACGGCGGATCGCTGACCAGATCGTGGCGCGCGAACACGCAGGACTCGCGGAGCTGCTGCTTGACCAGATAGCCGCCGTCCTCGTGCCGAAAGAATCGCGCGAGTCGTTCCTGACTCACCTGCTCGTTGATCGTTTCGGGATACCGCCCCACCCGCGCGGCGGCGATCGCGCGCTCGCTGAGGTCGGTGCCGAACAGCTGTAGCTGCCGGTTCGGACCGAGCCGCTCCACGAGCAGCATCGCGAGCGAGTACACCTCCTCGCCCGTCGAGCATCCGGGGACCCAGACCCGTACCGGAACGTCCTTCGAACGGTCGCGTACCTCGTCCGCGAGCACGCTTACCAGCTCGTCGAGCGCAGCCGGGTCCCGGAAGAACTCGGTGACGTGGATCAGCAGATCCTCGTGGACCTCGTTCCGTTCCTGTGGGTCGGTGGCGAGGAGCTCGCTGTACTCCTCCAGCGAGTCGAGGCGATGCATCGCGAGCCGCTTCGCGAGGCGGCGGTCGATCGTGGCGCGCTTGTAGCTCGTGAAGTCGATCCCCGTTGCCTCGCGCAGCTGCCCGAAGATCCGCAGGAGTGCCGGTGACGGTGCCTCGTCGTCGCCCGCAGGCAGGCTCGCGACCTTACCCGCGAGCGCGGCGAGGTGCTCGCCGATCGCCGACGGCGCGAGCACGAGCTTCGCGGCGTTTGCCGCGATCGCGCTGCGCGGCATCTCGTCGAACTGGGCGGTCGAGGGCTCCTGGACCAGCGTGAGGCCACCGGCCGCACGGATCGCGCGCAGACCTTCGGTTCCATCGTTCGCCGTGCCCGATAGCACCACCCCGACGGCTCGGTCGCCGAGCGCCGTGGCGAGGGACTGGAACAGCTCGTCGATCGGGCGCCGCGGGCGGCGGCCGTTCGCAGCTGGCTTCAGCGAGAGCACCCCACGCGAGAGGGTCACGGAGGTCCGCGGCGGGACCACATAGATCGTATTCGCCTCGACCCGCGCGCCGCCGGTCAGGTTGCGGACGGTGACCTTCGTCGCCGCCGCGAGGAGGTTCGCGAGATCCGCCGAGTGCGACGGCGCGAGATGCTGGAGGACGACGTAGGCGAGCCCGCTCTCCGGCGGGAGCCGCGCGACGAGCTGCTCCAGCGCGCTCAGGCCACCCGCGGACGCGCCGAGGCCCACCACGCGCTGCGGCTGCGCGGGACGCCTCGCCTTTGCCATACGGGAGGCTTACCACGCGGGCGAGGGCGGCAGGCGCACAACGAGGCGTGCGAACAACTCTCTCGCGCGCTGCTGACCGACGGTCGACCCGACGCGATGGGCCTGCCGGTGCGCCGCGCGCATGGTGTCGCAGGCCCGGGCCCGGTCTCCGCGACCGTCGTAGAGCGCGGCCAGCGTGAGCTGCAAGCGCCAGACTGGCGCGGTCTGCTCCGCGCTCTCGAACAGGGCAATCCCCTCTTCCAGCTCGGTGATCGCCAGCTCCAGCTCGCGGATGTCGATGAGTGCTCGCGCGAGCTCCAGGTACGCGGTCACGACCAGGTCGCCGTCTCCGTCCTGAAGCGCGATGGACACCGAGTGTCGGCGCTGCTCGACGTTCGTCAGCGGGTCGTTCGTACCCGCCGCGAGCCGGCGCTTCGGAGCATCGAGCTCCATCCGCGAGGTCGTCGCCTCCATCGAGTAGAGGACCGGGCAGGCCTCCGTCGGCGCCTGGAGCACCCGCGTCAGCTCTCCGTCGATGTTGACGATCGCTGCCAGCATCGCGGATGCGTCGTGAAAGCGTTCGCCGGGCTCCTTGTTCAGCGCGCGGGTGATCACATCCTCGAGAGCTGCCGGCACCTGCGGGCGCCTGTGTGACAACGGAAGGGGAAGGTCCTCGATCTGCCGCTCCATGATCCGTGCGCTGGGGCCGCCACCAAATGGCGTGGTGCCCGTGAGCAGCTCGTAGCAAAGCACGCCCATCGCGTACACGTCCGATGCGAACGACGATGGCTCGCCGCGCACCATCTCGGGCGCGAGGTAGTCGGGTGTTCCGGCGACCATTCGCTCGGTGTTTGCGGGCGCTGGTTGATCGAGAAAGCGCGCGAGACCGAAGTCGATCAAGCGCGGCAGCATCGTGCCGTCACGCAACGTCTCGACGAGCACGTTGTCGCACTTGACGTCACCGTGGATGATGCCGACCGCATGCACGTCGACGAGGCCCGCGAGGATCTGGCGCATGAGTGCCACCGCGACCGGTAGCGGCAACGGGCCCTGCTCGAGCACGATCTCGCCGAGCCGCGGACCAGCGACGTGGTCCATGACGAGAAACGGGGCTCCACCATGGCGGCCGAAATCGATCACACCGACGACGTTCCGATGCTGGATGCGTGCTCCGGCGAGCGCCTCCATGCGGAACTGCCCGCGCAGCGCGCCGTCACCGGCGAGCTCGGGCTTTGGCAGCTTGATCGCTACCGTGCGCTCGAGATCTCGCTGGACCGCGGCATACACCACACCCATCCCACCGACGCCAAGAACGTCACCGAGGACATAGGCTGCGCGAATGACCTCACCGCGTCGATTCGAGGACTGCGAGGCTTTGGGATCATCCTGCATGGCGTCCTTTGAAGCACCGTCCGTGCCGCGTTCAGTTCGATGGCAGCTCGACGAAGAAGCGCGAAGCACCACCACTCTGCGTGGGCTCGACGCCGAGGCGTCCACCATGTGCCTCGACGATGAACTTGCTGATGTACAACCTGAGCCCGCTTCCTCCGCGCGCGCGAGCGCGGGTGGTACGCCCGAGCCTCTCGAGGACGTACGTGAGCTCGCGTGCGGAGATCCGCGGACCCGCATCGATCACCGAGATACAGCCGTTCTCGCGCACGCGATCGAGACGGACGAGGACCGTCGTCCCGGTCGGCGCATGCTCGAAGGCGTTGACCAGCAAATTTGCGACGACGCGCTCGATGCGGCTCTCATCGACGGGGAGGATCATCGCGTTCGGCGTCTGGACGTGGAGACGAGCTCGGTCAGCAACGGCGACTGTTCGCTCCACGGCTCGCTGCACGAGCGAGCGCAGCTCCGTGGGTCGACGACGAAGCTGGAGGTTCGACGCCCCGAGCGAGACGGCGTCGAGCAGATCCTTGATCAGTCGATCGACGGACTCGACGCCGTGCACGAGCCGCGAGACGACGACTTTTACCCCCTCGCTGACGTCCTCACGTTCGTCGAGCGAGTCGGCTTCCGCGACGAGCTTCGCGAGCGGAGAATCGAGATCGTGAAGGATCTGGGCGAGCATGTCATCGGCGTGCTCGGGCTCCGGTGCGGACGTGCGGCGCAGGACGACCACGGTGCTCTCGTGCGCGTGCGGACAGCACCACATCTCGACCGGGATGACCTTGCCATCGCGGTGTCGCGCACGGACGCCCGCACGGCTCGGCAGGAAGCGGACGTGTCCCCCATCGATCTCGCCGTGGTTCGCGAGGACCTCATCGACCGAACGTCCCAGAAGATCGCCGTGCTCCCAGCCTAGCAGCGCCGAGGCCGATGCATTTGCGTCACCGATGCAACGGCGCGCATCGACGACGAGGACCGCATCCGGGATGTCGTCGAGATCGAGCGCAGGAGTCGCGGCTTGCAGCGGGTGGTGCTCGCCCGCGCCAACCGCATGATCTACTCGCATGGGAGCTCCTTGCGTCGACTTCTCAGCCGAGCGGCAACTCGAAGAAGAAACGCGAACCGGCGCCCCGCACGCACTCGACGTCGAGCCGTCCACCGTGCGCCTCGATGATCTGCCGGCTCACGTACAGGCCGAGCCCCGAGCCTTCGCGGCCTCGCGCCGACCGAGTACGGCGGTACTTGTCGAAGATGTAGCTGGCTTCGGCCGTGGTGACTCCCGGTCCCGCGTCGATGACAGAGACTCCGCAGTAGTCCTCGTAGAGGTCGAGCCGTACGACGACACCACCCGCGATCGGCGAGTACTTAAGCGCATTGGACAGCAGATTTGCGACCACTCGCTGAATGCGCAGGTCGTCGACCATCACGATCGCCGAGCGGTCCGCCTTCAAGAACACGCGCGCGCGGTCCCGCGTCGCGACACTGCGCTCGACCACGGTCTCGAGGAGCGTACGCAGATCGGTCGGCGCGAGTGCGAGTGTCTTTCGCGTCTGCTCGGGCGAGCACCCATCGAGCAGATCCTGAACCATGCGGTCGAGGTACTCGATGTTGTGCATGATGCGATCGAGCACCGGACCCGCGTCGATCGGCTCGTGGGCGGCGATGCGATGCTGCAGGATGCTGGTCTCGAGTGCCATCGTGTGGAGCGGGCTCTTCAGGTCGTGCGCGATCTGCACGACGTGCTCGACGCGCAGACCGGGCTCCTCTCTCGCCTCCTGGATGTCTCGCGGATCGAGCTCGAGCGTGCCGTGCGCGAACCGCGTCCGGGGTTCGTGCGAGCTCTCGAGCGGCTGATCGTCGATGGTGCGGTGGCCTACCCCCAGGTCCTGCGATCTCATCGTCAGCTCCTCTCGATCATGGTGAACTCGAGGTCAGCATGGAGCGGGCGGAGCGTTCTCTCCAATGAGGAGATCTACGGAAACCGCGAGGCGGGTTCGTGCTACGTCGATCGCGCCACGAGCAGCTCGTGCACACTCGCGAGCAGAACGTCGAAGTCGATGGGCTTCGCGAGGTGGCGATCGAAGCCTGCAGCGAGCGCCCGCTTCGCATCAGCGTCTCTCGCGTGCGCTGTCAGCGCGATGACGGGCACGCCGCTCCCGCCCCCGCGAAGACTGCGCACGAAGCTGTAACCATCCTCACCAGGCATCGCGATATCGCAGACGATCACCGACGGTGCTTGCGCGGTGATGCGCTCCCGCGCCTCTGCGGAGGAGCCCGCAGCGTCAACCGCGGCCCCGGCCCGCGCGAGCAGGTGAGCGAGCGCCTCGCGCACGCGCGGATCATCGTCGACCACCAGCACCCGAACCCCTGCGAGGCCGGGAATCAGCGGCACGCCGACGGGCGGAGACGCCGCACGGCTTGCACCGGATGCTGGCAGCGTCACCGAGAATGTCGCTCCTCGGCCGTGGCCTTCGCTCGTACCCGTCACCGTGCCGCTGTGCAGCTCGACAAGCTGCTTCACGATGGCGAGCCCGAGGCCGAGACCACCGCGCTCCCGGGTGAGCACGTCTTCGGTCTGGCTGAACACCTCGAAGATGTGCGGCAGGAAGTCGGGAGTGATGCCGCAGCCAGTATCGGAAATGTCGACACACATCCGGCGGCCCTTGCGCTGCAGCGCCACGGTCACGGTGCCATCGGCTTCCGTGAACTTCACGGCGTTCGAGAGCAGATTGTCGATCACCTGCCGCAGGCGAGCCTCGTCGCCCTGCACGTCGGCCGGATACGAGCACCCCGAGATCACGAGTGTCACCCGCTTCGCGACCGCGACGTGTGAGATGGCGGCGACAGCCACCGTGCAGATCCGTGCGAGGTCGACGGTCCGGAGATCGACGTACAGCTTGCCGCTGATCCCGCGCGCGACGTCCAGCAGATCGCCGACGAGCCGTGACTGGGCCGTCGCGCTCTCCTGGATGGCGGACAGCGCCTGGGCCCGCGTCGCCTCGTCGCTGGTCTCGTCGCGCAGGATCTTCACCCACAGCAGCATCGTCGTCATCGGTGCGCGCAGCTCGTGGGAGACCGCTGCGAGGAACTGATCCTTGAGGCGATTCGCCTGCTCGGCGTCGTCCCGAGCGGCGTGTGCATTCGAGATCAGCTCGGCGCGCTCGGTCTCCGCGACCAGCTCGTCATGGTGATCGGTCGCGACCCCGAACCAGCGCGCCCCGCTCTCCTCGGTCGAGAACCGCACGCGGTGCCACCGGTACGTTCCACTGCTCTGGACGATGCGCGCCTCGACATCCATCGAGACGCGTAGTCTCAGCGCCTCCTGGAACGCGTGGACGCAGCGCGCGAGATCGTCGGCGTGGATCGCTCTCTGCCACGGCTCCCCCTCGTCGGCGGCCGTGTACGACCGCCACCGCTGGTTGAACCACACGAGGCCACTGCGTTGCTCGCCGGTCCATAGCAGTGCCGTCGCATCGACGCCCTGGCGCGCTGCGAGCACCGCATCGGTCGTCGCCGCGCATACCGCAATCACGCCCTCCGGCGCTCCGAGGCAACCGCGCAGCGGGCGCAGTACCGCCGCGCAGTAGCGCAGCGCGCCGCCGGAGGAGAGATCGATCTCCGGCACGTGGATCGTCTCCGACGTACGCTGAACCTCGGCGACGGAGGCGAGGGCCGTCTCCGGGAGCTCGAGCGCCCCGAACAGCTCGCGCCACGCCGTATTGGTCCGCGAGGGCGAGCGTGCGCCGTCGCGGAACACCGCACCTGGGAACGGAGACCGCTCCCACAACGCCATTGCTTCGGCCTCGCGGCGCCGTGCCTCCAGGATCCCGAGGCGCGTACCGAGACTCGGCGCGAGCAGGGCGTGGGCGGCGGCGCTTTCGATCTCGAGGCGCCGGATCAGATCCTCGCCCGGGATCACCATCAATGCTCCAGGCCTCCGTAGCGCGCGGCGACTCGCTGCATCTGCGCGAGCGAATGCGCGGACAGCTTGCGCATGATCCGCTGGCGGTGGGTCTCGACCGTGCGCCGCGAGATGAACAGCTTCGTGGCGACCTCGTCGTTCGAGTTCCCGCGGATCAGCAGCTCGAACACTTCGCGCTCGCGCCGCGTCAATCGCTCCATCGGGTGCGACGGAGTCGTGGCGAGCTCCGCCTCCACCGCATCGCGCGATACGCGCGGCGGGAGATATCGTAGACCGCCGAGCACCTGCCGGATCGCATCGAGGATCTCCGACACCTCCTGCGTCTTGCTCGCAAAGCCGCAGGCGTGCGCGCGGAACATGTCGGCGATCAGACCTGGGTCGTCGATCACCGAGAGCCCGAGCACCTTGCAGCCCGGCTGGCGCTCGTGGAGCTCGCTCGCGAGGCTGATGCCGGACGTCGTTGGCATCAGCACGTCGACGACGGCGATATCGATCGCCACCTGGCTCGCGAGCTCGAGTGCCTCTGCCGCGCTACCGACATCGCCGACGACCTCCAGGTCGTCTTCGCGGCGCAGCGCTACAGCAAGTCCCTGGCGGAACAACGGGTGGTCATCCACCAGTGCGACACGCGCCCTTCTGACCTCGACCATCACTTCCATAGATCCCACACATACACGCTCCGCGCGCTCACGGCTCGGTCACAATCCTCGTCGGCCGGGTGATACTGCAGTGAGAACGTAAACGTGCGGAGAACTACGTAGGGCCGACGCTTAGTTCGGGCTCAAATTGACCGCCCGCCGGCGAGAAGGATGGCGCGAATCCTCTCGATGTGAGTCTCGGTGTCCTGCTCGCGCTCGGTCGCCGACTGGGTGGACTGGCCTTTCTTGCGCATGGATCTCAACAGATTCCGCCGCTCCTCGAGCATGCGGAGCGTGACCCAGAGCGTCTCCTCGATCTTTCCCGACTGCTCGGCGAGCAGCGACGGAGCCGTGTACGAGTGACCGGTGTGACACCGGAACCGTAACGTGTCGGACGTGTCCATCTCCCACAGCACGCCGCCGCAGTTGGGACAGTTGTAGGGCACCTGCTCGCCGAGGGCTTCGACCGCGGCGACATCGCTCAGCACGCGCTCGGCGATCGTCGCCTCCATGCGGATGTCATCGGGCACGCGCCGCTTCTTGCCTGGACGCGTGCGCACCAGCCGGTCGAGCAGCACGCCGAGCTCGCGCAGTGGAACGGTATGATCGACGCCGACCGCACGCGCGCTCTCGGGCATGGCGGGATACGCCGCGTCTCCCGGCTCCTGGATCACGGTCGTGCCTCCGCAGCGCTTCACGGCGGAGGTCCCTTCGGTGCCATCGTCGAGGTTGCCGGTGAGTACGACCGAGATCACGCGAGAGCCATGCGAGACCGCCGCTGACCGGAACATCGGATCGATCGCAGGACGATAACGGTTCTCGCGTGCGCCCTTCGAGACGAGCAACGTGGTGCCCTTGATCAGGAGGTGATGATCCGCGGGTGCGATGTAGACCTTGCCGCTCGCGAAGCGCTCGCCGTTCTTCGCGACGGTGCATCGCAGCGCGCTGTGCTTGGACAGGTGAGCGACCAGCACGGCGGCGTCGGCGTTGGGGGCCATGTGCTGCACGACGAATATCGGCGCCGAGAACGTGGCGGGAAGCTGCGCGACGAGATCGCGCAGCGTCTCCATGCCGCCGGCAGAAGTCCCGACCACGACGACGCGCCCGAGCTTGGTCATGCGCGCAGCAAAGCACCTCGAAGGGAGTCGAGCTAGCTAGAGCAAACTATTTCAGCCGGCCGCCGGGCGTCAGCGAATGCCGCCGTCGTCCACGATGCGAGTGGCGAGGAGCTCGAGATCCACGAAGTACGTGCCGGTCTCGACCCGGCGCCGGATCCTCTCGAGCTTCTCCGTGCGAAGAGCTTCCGTGAAGGAGGTGCGCGTATCGGATGAGCCCAGCGGGTTGGGGGTACGTGACATTGAACCGTCCTTGCCTACCGATTCGTCCAGCCCGCGAAAACATGAAGGGGTGGTGTAAGCAAACCTTCCAGAGCCCCCAATAACCCGAGCTGTTACAACACGTTGTAGACCATCAGCGCATCCACGGGAGGTCCGCAGGCGCCGTGCGTGCGATCGCGTACGCGAGGTCCCGAATCGCACGCGCCGCCGGCGCGTCGGGGGAGTGGACGAGCAGCGGCACGCCCAGCTCGGCGGCCATCCCGACCGCGGGGTCGAACGGAATCGACGGCAACATGGTGATGTCGATGTCGAGGAACCGATCGACGAGCGCACCGAGGCTGCCCGCGATCTCGTCGACCTGCACGCCGAGCGTGATCCGGTTCGGCACGATGTAGGCGTGACGCAGCGCCCGCTCGCTGGACAGCACCTTCAGGCACGCATACGCATTCGCGATCGAAAGCGCCTCCGGGTTCACCACGAGCAACGTGTGGGCCGTGGCACCTGCGAGCGCGGTCTGGACCGCACCGATGCCGGCGCCGACGTCGACGACGAGCGCGTCGAACCGGCTCGACAGCGAGCCGACCAGCTCGATCAAGCGGCGCTGCGCGTTCGGGCCGATCGTCGATAGCCCATAGCTACCGTTCAACGCCGGGAGCAGCGTGATTCCGTGCGCCTCGACGAGGACCTGCTCGATCGGAACACCGCCGAGCGCGTCGAGGATCGACCGCTGTGGCGCGATCCCCATCAGCAGATTCAGGTCTGCGGTCCCGAGGTCGCTGTCGACCATCAGCGTGCGCGCGCTCTGATCAGCCCAGGCGACCGCGAGGTTGAGCGCGATCGTGCTCTTGCCGACACCGCCCTTCCCGCCCGTCACCGACACGGCGTATGTGGGCACTGGCCTACGCAGGATGGCGAGCGGGGCGGACATCAGCGAATCGCTTTCGCTGCAATGACCTCGCCAGTACAAGTGCGCGTGATCCGGGAAACCCGCTCGCGTCAAAGTTCGATCGCGCGTCAGAGCTGCCGACACTCGAAGTGCTGCAGGAGCGGTCGAGTCAACAGTCGTGGCAGACACGATCGGGCAAACAGTGTTCGGGGTGGTTTACGAGACCACTGCTGAGGCCGCGCTCGTCGCCGAGCGCGAGAGCTGGCGGATCGTCTCCGCGAACCTGCGCGCCTGCAAGGCGCTCGCACGCAAGCGTTCGCAGCTGATTGGCGTGGCTCTCGACGACGTGCTCGCGTCCGCGAGCCTCCAGGTCACCATCACTCACATGGACGTGCCCGAGCACGGTCCGATCACTGCCGTCACCCTACGCGACGTGACCGAGCAGAATCGCGAGATCGCGATGCTCGCGTGGCGGGCGGCGATGAGCGAGGTCATCTCGGGCATCGCGCACCACATCAACAACCCGGTTGGCGCGCTGCTGAGCACGCTGCGGCGGATGCGGAGCTCCATCTCCAAGCTGCCGCCCGAGCTGCGCGCCGAGCTTGAAGCGCTGTACGCCCGCCTCGACAGGCTCGCGCAGCGGATCGATCGCAAGGTCGGACTGATCGTGTCCGCGAGCCGCACCGACGGAATCAAGAGCCTCGAGACCGATCACGAGCTACCCGCGGAGCTCGTGACCGCGCTGTCCGCGTTCGCAGGCCGCCTCGAAGATCTGAAGCAGAAAGAGACCACATGAGCAACGCACGCATCCTGATCGTCGATGACGATGACCACGTCCGTGACGCGCTCGTCGACGAGCTTTCGGAGACATACACGGTCGAGGCCGTGAGCTCCGGTGGTGAAGCGTTCGATGCACTCTCGCTGCACCAGTACGACGTGATCATCTCGGACCTCAAGATGCCCGACCACGACGGAATCGAGGTGCTCGAGTTCGCGCGTACGCACCAGCGCGATGCCGTGCGCGTGCTGCTGACCGGCTACCTCGACGAACACGCGCGCAAGGCGCTGATGGCGCCCGACGCTCCCTACAAGGTCGGAAAGCCGTGGCACGACGAGATCGAGATCGTGGTGCGTCGCGGCCTCGAGCAGCGCGAGCGCGCGCGTCGACTGAGCGCGTCCGTCGACGATGCTCTGAACCTCTCGACGTTCGACGCCGAGATCGCGGAGACGTGCACGCCGATGGAGCTCAGCGAGGTGATTGTTCGCCGCGCGATGACGATCGAGGGAATCTCCGCGTGCGGCACCGTGGTCCGCGTCGGTACCGAGGAGCACACGTTCACCGGCGCACAGGTGCCGAAGGACGGCCCGGGCTGGTACGTGGACCTACCGCTCGACGCCGACGGCGACCTCCGACTCCGCGTCCGCGGTGTGACCGCGAGCGCGCGCCAGCTCGTCGAGTACATGGCTCACCGTGCGCAGCGCGCGTGCGGCATCCTGAAGCCGCGGATCTCGCCGCTGCGCGATCTCGTCGGGCCCGGTACGCGGATGAACCAGCTGATGCGCCAGGCCACGATGGGCGCGCTGACCGGCGCGCTGCTGCACGACCTCGCGTCGACGATGCAGTCGCTCTCGGCGGCACTCGCCGACGTCACCGAGCTCGCAGCGTGTGGAGCCCCCGAGCTCGCCGTCGCGGTCACCGATGCGCAGGCCGCCGGCGCCGAGGCGGTCGACCTGTTCGTGCAGATGCGGAAGTTCATCCGCGACGGAGACGTCAACGTGCGTCCGATGCCGGTGGCTCGCCTGATGGATCGCGTCGGCCGGCTCGCCGGCGGATTCGTGCGGCAGAAGGCGCCGCTGAAGATCAGCGCATTGCCCGACGTCGACGTCGAAGCTTCCGAGTCGCTGTTCGTGCAGGTGCTCGTGAATCTCCTCCGCAATGCAGCGCAGGCGTCGCCCGCGGGCGGCACGGTGGACGTCATGGTCTCGGCCACCGACAACGAGGTCGTGTTCGCGATCACCGACGACGGCCCGGGTGTCGCACCGGAGCTCGCCGACACGATGTTCGAACCGTTCGCGAGCACCGGCGAGGAAGGCACGGGTCTCGGGCTCGCGATCTCGGCGTACGTGATGCAGCTGTGCAACGGCCGCATCAACTACCGCAAGGATCCGAAGCGCGGCGCATGCTTCACGGTCACGCTCGCGCGCGCGAAGAAGTAGCGA
>JACCRC010000270.1 GCA_013813765.1 Deltaproteobacteria bacterium
TCCTGATCGCGTTGGTCGTCGTCATCAGGCCGCGGACGCTACCCGCAACCGATCGATCCGGATAGCTCCACCGCCGACAACCTCTCGGAATCGATCAGCTTTGCCCGGCTGGAAAGGATCCGCACCCTACGCCAATCAGCGCCCCGAATATGGATCCATATGTCCCAACTGCCTGTTCGTACTCTCTCCAATACCGGCTTTGCCAACGCTTGAAAGCCTCTTGGTCGTGCATGTCCGCCATGGGGCGCTCAAGAAACGGGACGACCTCTCCGCCCCGCGCGACGGTCGATAGATCTTCCCAGAATATCGGGTCTTGAGCTGGAGGAGCGTCGTACTCACAGACCCCGTGAACACCATCGCACGCATTGTCGACAGTAATCCCAGTATTCACCGAACCTCCGCCCCCATTCCACAGGGCGGTCATGTATGCATCCCAGTAAGCCTTCTTCGCCATACTGTATGTCATGTCATCTCCACCCGCTGCATGAACGCGGGCGGAGCGATCCTGGCCAAAGGTGTCGGTCCAGTGGCTCAAGTTACTGGTGGAGTCGAGCCCGTCGGGATCCAAGTATCGTAGCGGGTTATTGAGAGTGAAGGCAGCGAGGTTTGAACGGCGTGGCGTCGATTGCTTCGCGAGGTCGGGCACTCGCAGGTTGACGTTCACGAACGACTTCTCGCTCCGGGCGGTGAGCGGCGGCGCGCGTGGCACTCGAACAAGCCCTGACTCCACGGGCTGGCCGACCGGTGGAATTTTTGCGTATGACGAGGTCGGGGGCCAACCGAGGATCACGCGCCTGACGCCAGACACGATGTCCGTGCAAGGCGTCTTGCTGGATGCAACACCAGGCGTTCCAACGGAGTACTTCGCGTATTCGGGAATGAATCTACCCTGCGCATTCGGCCGGCTTCGGACCGGCGCATCGGGCGCACCGGCACTGGAAACGTTGCCGTGTTTAGGAGCGGCGAAGACGTTTCGAGTGGTGGGTGTGGATCGCAACGGTGTCCTGTTGGCGGGCAACAAGCTCAGCAGCGTCGACGACGGACTGAGCGGTCTGTTCGTATGACGGCGTCCGGGCCTCAGCTGGTTGAGGGCAACAGCCAAGTCTATGTTCTCGCCGACCGCACGCGAGTTCCCGCATTGGTCGCCGGCTGGGTGGGTCTTGGTTTCGACGCAGACACGAGGTTGTGCCTCGACGAGTCACCGCGCCGCTGTTGGCCAGCGCCACGCGCTGCGAGGTTCGTGGACCGTTATCTCGAGAACGCGGCCGGGCCGGGACCGGCGAAAGCAGCCGTCTTGATGTTCGAGCGCGGACCGTCGAACGATCGCTTCACGGTGATTCGCACGCTCGATGGCGGCGAACCTGGCCTCTAGCGGCCCTGCGTCATCTTCAGCATCACGAGCGGCGTCTTGAAGATGATGCCGAGCTCGGTGCGGATGAACGTGTCGAAGCGCTCGAGGCTCGCGGTGTACGCGAGGTCGTACAGCAGCTTGATGCGCATGTCGTCGGCGAGCGAGCCCTTCGTCTCGTCGAGGTCCCACGGGTTCTGCAGCGTCGCGGCGAGCTTTGCGATCTCGGAGCCCTCCGGGATCGAGCCGGTGTAGCCGAGCGAGATCTGCGCGAGGCCGGTGATGCCGGGCTTCACGTCACGCATGCGCTCCTCGAACAGCGGGATCGCGTAGGAGAGGTTCTCGAGCAGCTCGGGGCGCTCGGGACGCGGACCGACGAGGCTCATCTTGCCGCGGAGGACGTCCCAGAACTGCGGCAGCTCGTCGAGGCGGGACTTGCGGAGGAACTTGCCGACCTTCGTGATGCGCGGATCGTCCGCGCCGGCGACGACGACGCCGGTGTGCTTCTCCGCATCCATGATCATCGTGCGGAACTTGTGCATCTCGAACTCGTCGAACTTCAGCGACTTCTTGCCGCCGTTGTTCGTGATCGACTTCAGGCTGCCGGCCCGCCGCTGGCGGAAGAACACGGGGCCGGGGGATTCGACGTAGATGGCCGCCGCGATGAAGGGCATCAGCGGCGCGGTCAGAACGAGCCCGACGGCCGCGCCGGCGATGTCGATCGCGCGCTTGACGAGGCGGACGCTCTTCAGCACGGGGACCAACGTAACATGCGCAACTGGAGGCGGCTGACCGGTCTCGCCTTCGCCTTACGGTTCCTAACGGTTGCAGAGCTGTTATGTTTGCGATCTATCGATGTCAACAATCAGGCTCACCGTTCCCGGCAACCTGCGCTATCGCGGCATCGCGGTGCGCGTGGTGGCGGAAGCGGCGCGGCTGGTGTCGGGGTCGGCGCAGCGCGATCCGAACGATCCGCTCGACAACGACGTGAGGCATCCATTCGACACCGCGGTCGTGTCGGCATTCATGGAGATCTTCAACAACGTCGCGATCCACGCGTATCAGCGCAAGGATGTCGGCACGATCCAGATCGTGATCACGCCGACGGAGCGCGAGCTGGTGATCGAGATCGAAGATTACGGCAACTCGTTCGACATCGACCGTGTTGCGCCACTGCCCGCCGAGCTGGACGAGCTGTCGCTGCCCGAGGGCGGCATGGGCATCCACATCGCGAAGACGATGCTCGACGAGGTCACGTATGAACCCGGGCCGCCGAATCTGTGGCGGCTGAGTAAACGTTTACCGGCGACCGCCGGAATCGCCCGCGAGGAAAGAAGCTGATGGCTACGCCGTTCGAGACCAAGAAGACTGAAGATGGGACCACGCTGTTCGTGCGAGGCTCGCTCGACATCAACACCGCGCCCGCGCTCGCCGAGGAGATCGACAAGATCGTCGCGACGAAGCCCTCGAAGGTCGAGTGCGACATCTCCGGGCTCGACCTGATCGATAGCTCGGGCGTCGCTGCGCTCGTGAAGCTCTACAAGAGTGTGCGCAGCGTCGGCGGCGCGATCAAGATCACCGGCGCGCGCGACCAACCGCTCGCGATCTTCAAGCTGCTCCGCATGGACAAGGTCTTCAACCTGTAGTGCTCCGCGTCCTCGCGATCACGAAGATCTTCCCGAACTCCGCCGAGCCGCTCTCGGCGCCGTTCAACCGCCAGCAGTTCGCCGCGCTCGCCACGCGGTGCGAGCTCGAGGTGATGGGCACCATCCCCTGGTTCCCGGGCGCAGGCCTCCTCGGCAAGTGGTCGAGCGCCGGCAAGCTCGCCAAGGTGCCGAAGCACGAGACGATCGAGGGCATCAGCGTTCGCCATCCTCGTACGCTCTTCGTACCGAGGCTCGCGCATGCGACGTGGGGCCCGCTGTATGCGGCCTCGATCGCGCCGGCGCTCCTGCCGTATCGCAACAAGGTCGATGTGGTGCTCGGCTCGTGGGCATATCCGGACGGGTTCGCCGCCGTGATCGCAGCGCGGCTGCTCGGCGTGCCGTGCGTCGTGAAGCTGCACGGATCGGACATCAACCTCATTGCGAAGCTGCCGGGGCCGCGCCGCATGCTCGCGTGGTCGCTGCCCCGCGCTGCGAAGATCGTCGCCGTGAGCCGCGCGCTGGCCGACGAAGCCGTGCAGCTGGGCGTTCCGCGCGAGCGCATCGCGATCGTCCTGAACGGCGTCGACTCCGAGCTGTTCCATCCGCGCGATCGCAACGGAGCGCGCGCAGAGCTCGGCCTGCCGGCGGGGCCGATCGCGCTCTATGTCGGCAACCTCAAGGAAGAGAAGGGCGTGCTCGACCT
>JACCRC010000293.1 GCA_013813765.1 Deltaproteobacteria bacterium
CGTGCGCCGCCGGATCTACGCACCATCACCCGGCCTCCATCCCGGGCTGCCGCCGCACGATCCGCTCGTGATCGAGTGGGCGCACGGCAGCCGGGTGCAGCGCATCGAGCTGTGGGCCTGGCGGCCCGAGGGCGGTGCGTACCCCGGCCTTCCCGAGAACGAGACCGATGCGATCGCGCGCCGTCAGGAGCGGATCCGCGTGACGACGCACACGGACGAGATCCTCGCCGCCGGTCACTGGGCCGAGACGCGGCCGTTCACGATCGATCTGCGCAGCGCGGCGGTGTAGTTCTAGGCCCGCTGCGCGGTCACTCCCGGGAGTCCGCGCTACGATGGTTCGCCGATGCAGTCGCAGTCTCAGTCCCAGTCACAGGGACCGCTCGCCGGGCTGTTCGATGGGTACCCGGAGTGCGCGCTGCCCGGGACCTACGACGAGATGTTCGACGGGGACAAGGCGCGGCCTGCGTTCCAGCGCGTCGCACAGCTGCTCGCGAAGATGACACCCGACGAGCTCGCGCGCGCGCAGCAGCTCGCCGAGACCGCGCTGCTGCAGCAGGGCGTGACGTTCTCGGTCTACGGCGATGCGCGCGGCACCGAGAAGATCTTTCCGTTCTGCCTCTTGCCGCGTCTGATCGCGGCGGCGGACTGGAGCCCGCTCGAGCGCGGGCTGCAACAGCGGCTGCGCGCGCTCGGCGCGTTCCTCGACGACATCTACGGGGAGCAGAGGATCCTCACCGCAGGCGTGGTCCCCGCCGAGATGATCCTCGGTGCCGCTGGCTACCGGCCGACGCTGCGCGGGATCAAGCCGCCGGGCGGCGTGCGCATCCACATCTCCGGTGTCGATCTGATCCGCGATCCGGCCGGCACGTGGCGCGTGCTCGAGGACAACATACGAACGCCATCGGGCGTGTCGTACGTCGTCGAGAACCGCCTGATCAGCAAGCGCCTGTTCCCGCGCGTGTTCGATGCGGCGCGCGTGCACCGCGTCGACCACTATCCGACCCGGCTCGCGGAGGCGCTGCGCTCGGTCTCGCCGCTCGAGCAGGAGTGCAATGCGGTCGTGCTCACGCCGGGGCCCTACAACTCGGCGTACTTCGAGCACAGCTTCCTCGCGCGCACGATGGGTCTCGAGCTCGTGCAGGCACCGGACCTGATCGTCGACGGTGACAAGGTCTACTGCCGCACCACGCGCGGACCGAAGCGCGTGCACGTGATCTACCGGCGCACCGACGAGTCGTTCCTCGATCCGGAGGTATTCCGCGCCGACAGCGTGCTCGGCGTGCCGGGCCTGATGCGCGCGTATGCGGCCGGCAACGTCGCGCTCGCAAACGCGCCGGGCAACGGCGTCGCCGATGACAAGGCCGTGTATCCGTTCGTGCCCGACATGATCGAGTTCTATCTCGGCGAGCAGCCGATCCTCGAGCAAGTGCAGACGTACGTGTGCCTGTTCGAGGAGGATCGCACGTACGTGCTCGAGAACCTCGACCAGATGGTGGTGAAGGCCGTCGACGAGGCGGGTGGATACGGGATGCTGATGGGCCCGCAGGCGAGCGCGGCGGAGCTCGCCGAGTTCCGCGCGCGGATCATCGCCGAGCCGCGCCGCTACATCGCGCAGAACCGGATCGAGCTGTCCTGCTGCCCGACCTGGATCCGCGAGAACGGCAACGTCGAGCCGAGGCGAGTGGATCTGCGGCCGTACATCCTCACGTCGCGCGAGGGACCGTGGGTGTTGCCCGGCGGGCTCACGCGCGTGGCGCTCAAGGCGGGCAGCTACGTCGTCAATTCCTCGCAGGGCGGCGGCAGCAAGGACACCTGGGTGATGAAGGAGACGCACGGGTGATCTCGCGCGTCGCTGATCACTGCTTCTGGTTCGGGCGCTACGTCGAGCGCGCCGAGGCGACCGCGCGCATGCTGGCGTCGAGCGTGTCGCTCGCCCTCGACGCGGAGCTGCCGTCATCCGGCGTGTGGCGGCCCGTGATCGTGGTGTCGGGCGAAGAGGACGAGTTCGAGGCGAAGTTCACCGACGGTGATGACGACCACCCGGCGTGGGGCGACGGCGAGGCCGTACAGCGCTTCATGGTGTGGGACGAATCGAATGGCGTGTCACTCGCGAAGAGCGTCACCGGTGCGCGATGGAACGCGCGATCGATCCGCGAAGTGCTGTCTCTCGAGGCGTGGGAGACCGTGAACGAGCTGCACCTGTGGATGCTGAGCGACTCCGCGCAGACGACGTTCGCGCAGCACCGCGAGGCGTTCTATCAGCACGTGCGGCGCTCGACGCAGCTCACGCTCGGCCTGCTGCGCTCGACGATGCTGCACGACGAGCCGCTCGACTTCATGTGGCTCGGCGTCCTGCTCGAGCGCGTCAATCAGACCGCGCGCATGCTCGACGTGCATCATCACGCGTTCACGAACCTGCCGCGCCGCCGATCGAGCGACGCGGAGGAGGTGATCGAGACCGCGCTGTGGCTGTCGCTGTTGCGCGGGCTATCGGGGAGCGAGGGGTACCTGAAGCGAGCCGCCGGACGCATCAGCTCGGAGGGAGTCGCGCGGTTCCTGGTTTCGGAGCGGGCGTTCCCGAGATCGATCGCCTACTGCGTGAAGTCGGCATACGACCGGCTCTGCGATATCCGCCCGCCGGAGCACCACGCGCTTCCTGGCGGCGCGTCGCTCGAGCGGCTGCGCGTGCTGCACGCGTGGGTCAGCGCGAGAGAGGCGGAACCACTCGCGGGCTCGCGCGCGGTGCATGATCTGCTGACGCACGTCGTCGATGAAGTGCACGAGATCTGCGGAACACTCGGGACCGAGCTTCTCGGCGCAGGCCGACCGACCTGATACAGTCGCCGCGTGCCGAACCTCCTCGCGATGTCCTTCGAGGGTGAGCTCGCGCCGTCGTTCACACTGCACTGTCTCGACGCCGGTCGCACCCTGCCTGACGGCTGGGGGCTCGGCTACTACCCCGCCGGCGAGCCGTCGGCCGCGATCCTGAAGGAGCCGGCGCCGCCGCAGACGTCGATCCGCAGCCAGCTCGCGCTCGCGTGGGAGCAGGTCGAGTCGAACGTGTTCGTGCTGCACATCCGCCACGCCACGTGGGGTGCGCTCTCGGATGCGAACACGCAGCCGTTCTGCCGCACGTGGGGACGTCGCGACTGGTTGATCGGTCACGCCGGCAGCCTCGATCACAAGCCGGAGACCACCGGGCCGTTCGAGCCGGTGGGCTCCACCGATACCGAGCAGATGTTCTGCATGCTGCTCAACCGCTTCGTCGAGAAGGGCTGGCGCAGCCTGATGGACGTGGATCTCGACGTGATGCATGGCTGGCTCACCGAGCTCAACAAGATCGGTGAGCTCTCGCTCTGCCTGACCGATGGCCGCGACCTCCTGGTCCACGCGGATCACCGCGGCGTTCCGCTGTTCGTCGGCATGCTCGTGCCGCCGTACGAGAAGCTCGCGTTCGGCGATGACGACCTCGACGTCGATCTCACGCGCCGCGGTGCGAAGAGCCGCAAGGGCGCGATCATCTCGACCGAGCCGCTGGTGGCGCGCGAGGGCGATGCGGCGAAGGCGATCGCGTGGCGCCAGCTCGCGCCGGGCACGATGATGGTCATCCGCGAGGGCGCCGTGATCACGGAGCGCACGACCGACGCGCCGACGCCCACGGAACGCGTACTGCGGCGCCCGCGCCGTGCGGAGCCGCGGCGGTTCGACGTCACGCACCGCACGACCTACAAGTACACGAAGCCGATCGAGCGCTCGACACACGTCCTGCGCCTGACGCCCGTGCACGATCGGCTGCAGAGCGTGGTCGCGAGCAGCCTGACCGTCTCGGTTCCGTGCCAGAGCCGCGACTACGAGGACGTATTCGGCAATCGCGTGCGCCGGCTCGAGATCGAGACCGAGTTCGACGAGATGGTGATCGAGGCGAAGAGCGTCATCGACGTGCTGGATGTCGATCCGCTCGGCTTCGGGCCGCTGCGCGTGAGCTCGACGATCCCGCTCGTGTGGATGCCGTGGCAACGGCAGGTGCTCGATCCATATCTGTTGCCCCAGGAGCTACCCGAGACTCAGCTCGGCGAGCTCGCCGAGTACGCGATGAGCTTCGTCAAGCGTAACAACTACGACCTGCTCGACACGCTGCTCGACATGAACCACACGATCTATCGCGAGTACGCGTACACGCAGGGCGTGACGACGGTGCTCACGACGGCGTTCGAGGTCTACGTCAATCGCAGCGGCGTGTGTCAGGACTTCACGAACCTCATGATCTGCCTCGCGCGCCTGCTCGGCGTGCCGGCGCGCTACGTGTGCGGCTACATCTACACGGGGAGCAAGGCCACGAACACGGCGCAGTCCGAGGCGTCGCACGCGTGGGTGCAGCTGTACTTGCCGCAGGTCGGCTGGAAGGGCTTCGATCCGACGAACGGGATCCTGACCCAGACGGATCACGTGCGTGTCGCCGTCGGCCGCAACTACATCGATGCCACGCCGACGAGCGGCACGATCTTCGTCGGCGGTGGCGGCGAGACGCTGTCGGTCGACGTCAAGGTCGAGCCGCATCAGGACGTCCCGCCCGGCTGAGCTCGCCATGAGCGAACCGCTGAACCTGTACGAGCTCGAGGCCGCCGCGAAGGTGAAGCTGACGCAGATGGCGTGGGACTACTACGCCTCCGGTGCCGACGACGAGCGCTGCGTGCGCCGCAACGTCGAGGCCTACGAGGCGATCCGGCTGCACTACCGCGTGCTCGTCGATGTCGCGCGCCGCGAGCTCGGCACGACCGTACTCGGCGAGAAGCTCTCGATGCCGATCGCCGTGGCTCCGACGGCGTTTCATCGGCTCGCGCACCCCGACGGCGAGCTCGCGAGCGTGCGCGGTGCCGGCGACGCGGGGACCCTGTTCATCCTGTCGACGCTGTCGAACACCGCCGTCGAGCAGGTCGTCGCCGCCGCGAGCGGGCCGGTGTGGTTTCAGCTCTATGTGTATCGCGACCGTGGCGCGACGCAGGCGCTCGTGCAGCGAGTCGAAGCGGCCGGCTGTCGCGCGCTCGTGCTCACCGTCGACGCGCCACTCCTTGGCCGGCGCGAGCGCGACGTGCGCAACCGGTTCGGACTTCCGCCGGGGCTCGGCGTCGAGAACCTCCACGCCGCCGGCTACGCGCCGGTGCCGTCGGCAGGCGGCGAGTCTGGCCTCGCGGCGTACTTCGCGGACCTCCTCGATCCCGGCCTCACCTGGGACGTGCTCCCGTGGCTGCGATCGATCACGAAGTTGCCGATCATCGTGAAGGGCATCGTGCGTGCGGACGATGCCGTTCGCGCGATCGCCGGCGGCGCAGCCGGCGTGGTGGTGTCGAACCACGGCGGCCGTCAGCTCGATGCGTCGCCGGCGACGATCGACGTGCTGCCGCGCATCGCCGATGCGGTCGCGGGCCGCGCGGAGATCCTTCTCGACGGCGGCGTGCGTCGCGGCGCGGATGTGATCAAGGCGATCGCGCTCGGCGCACGCGCGGTGCTGGTCGGTCGGCCGGTGCTGTGGGGGCTCGCCTCCGGCGGACGCGAAGGCGTCGCGGGTGCGCTCGGGATGCTGCGGCGCGAGCTCGACCTCGCGATGGCGCTGTGCGGGTGCGCCGACGTCAGCGCGATCACGCGCGATCTGGTCGTCCCGTGATCTGGACGTTGTTCGGAACGCTCGGTGTCGTGATCGTCACGGTGCTCGCAGGAATGGCCGCGGACCGGCGATGGAGCCTGTTACCGCGCAAGGAGAACCTCCAGCTCGCGGCCGGTCAGCGCCCGCTGCTCACCGGGTTTGGTGCCGGCGCGGCGCCCGGGACCGCGATCGCGGCGACGATCGGAGAGATCGAGCGCATCCGCCGCAAGCAGAAGTGTCCGCGCTGCAAGATCTCGCTCGACTCCGCGGCCGAGGAGAGTGTCGAGCACGAGGGTCAGGCGCTGCGCGTGCTGAACTTCACGTGCCCGCGATGCGGAGGGATGCGCAGCGTCTACACCCGCGAGGAGGTGTCGGGGTGAGCGACAGCTGGGTCGGCAAGACGATCGACGGCCGTTACGTGCTGCGCCGGCGGATCGGCAAGGGCGGCATGGGTGTCGTCTACGAGGCCGAGCACGCGGCGCTCGAGCGCCGCGTCGCGATCAAGTTGATCGCGGCGGCGGAGGCAACCGATGGGTACCTCGAGCGGTTCCGCCGCGAGGCAAAGCTCGCGAGCCGCATCACGCACGAGCACCTCGTGCACATCTACGACATCGGCAGCGACCGCGATACCGGCGCCGACTACATCGCGATGGAGTACGTCGACGGCCACGACCTCGGCAAGGAGCTGAAGGCGGGGCCGCTCGGCATCCCGCGCGCGGTGGCGATCACGAAGCAGCTGCTGAAGGGACTGCAGGCGATCCACTCCGGCGGCATCATCCACCGCGACATCAAGCCCGGCAACGTGATGCTGACGACGCGCAACGGCGAGCGTGACTTCGTCAAGCTGATGGACTTCGGCATCGCGCGCGCGCTCGGCGACGCGAGCCTGACGATGACCGGCCACGTGATGGGCACGCCGAGCTTCATGGCACCGGAGCAGGTGCGCGGGCAGGAGGTCGATCACCGCACCGATCTGTACGCCGTCGGCGTCACGCTGTTCGCGATGGTCGCCGGGAAGCTACCGTTCGAGGGCGACACCGCGATGCTCGCCGGAGCGCACGTGTTCCAGCCGCCACCGTCGCTCGCCACGGTACGGCCCGATACCCCGCGCGCGATCGTGGTGGCCGTCGAACGCGCACTCGCGAAGGCACCCTCCGATCGATTCGCGGATGCGCGCGACTTTGCCGCCGCCCTCGACGCGCCACCCCCGCACGCACGTGACGCCGTGGAGACCGTGGCCGCGCGCCCACCGCGGCGCGAACGACGCTCGCGAGCTCCGTGGATCGCGGCCGTGCTCGTCAGCTGCGCGGCGATCGCCGGCGCGATCGCGTACACGCAGCGGCCCACTGCGAAGCGCGACGAGGTGATCGCGACGTCACCACCGCCAGCTCCACCTGCACCCGCGCCCGCACCCGTGATCGACGCTGCGATCGACGTGGACGCGACGATCGATCTCGTGGAGCCCGCGGTGCCGAACGCTCCGCCTCCAGCGAAGGGCTCGGTGGCAAAGCCGGTCGCGGCCGCGTCGAATCGACCCGTGCAGTTCTGTCAGTGCCAGCCGACGAACGCGCCCGACGTCTACGGTCTCTGCGCGAGTGCCGGCCGCCCGGTGTGCCGCTGCGACGCGAACGGGCGCTCGCTGTGCCCGTCGCCGCTGGTGAACCAGGGGGCGTGCGACCGGTACAAGGATGGCGGGTGCCAGAAGCTGCTCGTCGAGTGTCCCGATAAAAGGTATGCGGAGTTCCACGTGCCCGGCACGCAGGGCGCCGCATGCTCGGGCTACGAGGTGCCGCTGTTCGAGGCGCGCGGCAGTCCCGACCCCATCCGCGGGACCCTGAACTGCGATGTGTGCCCCGGTACCCGGCTCGACAGCTTTCGCGGCCAGCCCGGCGATCCGTGCACCGGCTACTACTGGCGCACCGGGGAGCAGAAGACCGGGAAGCTCGCGCACTGCCGGGAACCGACGTAAGGTCCGCGCGTGGCACTGCCCGCGACGCTTCGCCGGTTCTCGATCGCGCTCGCCGATTCCGATCGCGAGCTGTACGAGCAACTCGACTGGCGTGTGCCGCAGCACCCGTCCGAGTCGGAGCGCTACCTGATCGCTCGCTTGCTCGCGCGGGTGCTCGAGCACGCGGAGGGCGTCGAGTTCTCGAAGGGCGGAGTCTCCGATGACGAGGAGCCCGCGATCATCCAGCGCAACCTGCGCGGCGAGTTGCAGGCGTGGATCGAGGTCGGCGCGCCGTCGCCCGATCGCCTGCACAAGGCGAGCAAGGCGGCGAAGCGCGTGGTCGTCTACGCGTTCAAGAACGTTCAGCAGCTCGCCTCCGAGATCGCGGAGCGCAAGATCCATCGCGCCGAGCACCTCGTGATCCGCGCCTTCGACCCCGACCTTCTCGATCGGATCGCCGCCACGCTCGACCGCAACAACACGTGGGAGCTGTCGGTCACCGGCGGCACGCTGTACCTGACGATCAACGGGACGCTGTACGAGGGCACCGTCGATCCCGTCCCACTCCCGGACTGAACCGGACAGGTGTCAGACGGATCCCGTACACCGAGGTCGTGCGGATCTACTTCGTCGGCAGTCACGCGACCGGAAAGACGACCCTCTGCCGCTACGTGAGCCGGCGTTACGGCCTGCCGATGATCAGCGAGGTCGCCCGCGCGGTGCTCGCCGAGATGGAGACCGGGCTCGACGCCCTGCGCACCGACATGGACCTCGTCGGCGAGTACCAGGAGCGCGTGTTCGCACGCCAGGTGGCGGTCGAGCGCCTGCACGAGGGCAAGTTCGTCTCGGACCGCGCGTTCGATAACCTCGCGTATGTCGCGGAGCACACCACGAACGCCGCGGCGATGATGAACGACCAGCGCTTCCGCGACTACATGAAGTGGGTGAGCGAGGGCATCGTGTTCTTCCTGCGGCCGCACCAGTCGCTGCTCAAGGACGACGGGGTGCGTGCCGGGGTCTCCTGGGATTCGGTGCTGCGCATCGACGGCATGGTGAAGCTCATGCTCGAGCAGCACCGGATCAGCTACTTGCCGATCGAGAGCGTCTCGATGCAGGAGCGCGTACGCGCCGTCGAGTTCGTGCTTGCTCGTTGCGGCCTCGGGATGTCGGAGCACAAGCCCCGCTCCCGGGCCCAGACGATCCCGCCCGCCCTGACGACCCCCGACGTCCTCAAGGCCAGCATCGAGTCCTGGCCTTACGCGCTGGTGGACGGCGGGGACCACGGCGCATGACCCCTCTGTCGTCCACTGGCAACTGAAGTTGCCGTTGCAACGACGATTCGCGACCTGGTACCATCGTGGGTAGTACCGTGATCTACAGCGTCCGTAGCCGCCGTCGCCTCCGCCCGCACACGGGCGAGCTGATGCCCTCGCAGGTCGCCGCGTCCGAGGCGATTCCACAGGCGCCGCTCGCCGAGGGCTCGAGCGCGACGAAGGTCCTGCCGATCAAGGGCCCCGTGATCGAGCGGATCACGATGCGCGCGCGTCGCGACACCAACAACCGCTAGCCGCAGGCGCGTCATGTCTGGACATCGGCGGTTCATGGCAGCTTGCGCGATTGCATGGACCATGTCGGGCTGCACGCTCGTCGGTCTCGGGCTCGGAGGCGCCATCGCGGGAGGCCGGAATAGCGATCCGAGCGTGGCGCAGGGCCATCGGCCACGAACCCCCGTGGGCAAGTCGATGGCCCTTGGTGCCGGGATCGGGCTCGCCGCCGACATCGGTCTCATCGCTCTGACGATCAGTCAATCGGGCGGTTCGTTCGGACACTGACCTGTCGCGCGGCCGCTCGTCACCAGGTCGCGACGCTGAGCTTTCGGCGCGCGGCATCCTCGTAGAGTGCGGCGCGGAGCCACGCGCGCGCGAAGCTTCCTCGATCGATCGCGCGCCGAGTGCCGGCCATCGCGCGGGTCGCGTCGTGCGCGATCGCCGCGAGGTCGCGCAGCACGTCGGCGCCGCCGCGCAGCGATCGTTCGGCGAGCGCGGCGGCTTCCTGGTGGAGCTCCGCGATCGCGTGGGTTGGCAACGTGCCAGCACCGCCCTGTACGACGCGCTCGACCCGTCGGCGCAGCGCGGCGAGTAGATCGTCGGCGATCGGCGCGGCCGGCGCGCTGAACGGGCGGGTGTCGCCGAGGGACGGCAACGAGAGGCGATCGTAGTGGAGGTTCGCGCGGCCGTGCCACGCGTCGAGCATCGGCAGCCGCGTCTCGCCGGTGGCGGGCGCGAGCGCGAGGAGCTCGAGCTGCCGCGGTGCTCCGAGGCGCACGCGTCCGATCGCGCGGATCGCGAGGCCGGGCGATCGCGCGAGCACCGCGAGGTTGTCGCGCGCCGGGAGCACGCGCTGGTCCAGCGCAGTTGTCAGGCGCAGCGGTACGGCTCCGACCGCGAGCGCAGCGCCACCAAGTAACGTGCCGTCGACGAACACGAGGTCCCAGCCGGCGGGCCGCAACCCCTCGGCGACACCGTCGTGCGCGGCGACCGCCGCGAGCTGGTCGACGAGCGGCACGGCCCAGCGCGGAGCGAGTGCGTCGTGCTCCCAGCTCGCGGGCTCGCTCGCGCGGACGGCGCGAACTCGCTGACCGGCACCGAGGCGCCCATCCACCGAGGCGGTTGCGTCGGAGACGAACAGGCCGGAGCGGCACAGCTCGCGGTGCGGCAACACGGCGTCGCCGATGTTCGCTGGCGCATCGTACGCGCCCGCCGCTCTACCCGCGTCACCGGGTGCGATGTCGGCGCGCGTGTAGAACCTGCCGCGATCGTCGACGAGGTAGGTCACCGCACCGGCGAAGCCGCTGCGTGCGACGACGGCCTCCGTGAACACGCCGCGAAGGCGCAAGCTGCCGGCGGGCTCGTACTCGCGCCGTGCAGAGCCAACGAGCGCAGAGGTCGCCGCGCCGGTAGACAGCGCGTGCGCGACGTCGAGCGCCTCTCGAAGATCCGCGGTGAGCACGTCGAGATCGAACTCGGGCCGATCGGCGCGCAGCTCGCGCACCGAGCGGAGCACGCGCGTCTGCACGGTCGCGAGCCGGTGCAGGCCGTGCGTGCGGCACGCGTGGATCGAGCGCAGCAGCTCCGCCTGCGCGAACGCGCCGGTGGTCTCGGCACCGGTCGCGAGCACGTCGGCGATGATCCGGAACGCATCGCGCGCGACCTGCGGAACGGCGCTCGACACCTCGATGCTCACGGCCGCCGCCGCGGCCGCAGCGGCAGGTGCCTCGCTCGCCGTCGCGGCCGCGGGCTCGAGCAGCGCCACGACGGCCGCGACGTGGAGACACTTCGGCGCGAGCAGGCACGAGCACGTCACCCCGGACACGATGCCATCCAAAACTGTCAACGTGACAACTTCGCCCTTGTCGGTGGTGACGGTCGTGTCGGTCCAGGTCCATCCGCCCGCGAGCTCCGGCGTGGCGTCGAGCTTCTTGATCAGGCGCGGTGGAATCTGCGCGGTGAGCGCAGCCGCGACGTCGGGAGCGATCGAGGGTCGCGCGCTCATCGAATCTTGTCTCCGATCCAGCGCGCGAGCTCGAGCGGTGTGAGTGCAGCGATCGGCATTCCCGCTGCGGCGACTTGCTCGGCGATCGGTACGGCGTAGCGAGGCGAGCCGCGATCGTCGAGCGCGGCGAGGCCGAGGCAGGTGACGCCTGCCTCGACGAGCGCGCGGACCTCGCCGAGCAGACCGTCGACGGAGAAACCCTCCTCGAAGTCGGTGAGGCAGATGACGATGGTGCGTTGCGGGACGGTGACCAGCGAGCGCGCGTAGCGCAGGCCCTTCGCGATGTGCGTACCACCGCCGACCGCGACCTCGAGCAGGAGCGCGAGTGGATCGCCAACGTGCTCCGAGAGATCGACGATCTCCGTCGTGAACGCGACGAAGCGCACCGAGATCCACGGTACGGCGGAGAGGATCGCGGCCATCATCGCGCTGTAGATCACGCTCGGCTCCATCGAACCGGAGACATCGACGACGAGCACGATGTGCCAGTCCATGCGGCGCCGGCTCTTCTGCTTGAAGTAGAGCCGCTCGGGGATCAGGTGCAGCACACCGTCGGCGCCGCGGCGGACCTTCGCGAGGTTTGCACCCACCGTGCGCGACAGATGGAGCACCGACGATGGGCGGCGAGTTGCCCGGGCGCTGGTCGCGCCGACGAGCGCGGGCCGCACACGCACCGCGAGCTCGCGCACGAGCTCGTCCACGA
>JACCRC010000294.1 GCA_013813765.1 Deltaproteobacteria bacterium
TCGTGGACGAGCGTGTACGCGTGCAGCATCTCGATCGCGGACGCTGCCGGCAGCGCTGCCGCTCGCTCGCCGCCGCACGCCTCCGCCGCAGCGATCAGCACCGCCGGGCGTAGCCGCTTGCCCGGGCCGGTCGCTGCGTAGTGCATCGCCTCGAGTAGCTTTCCCGGATCATCCGCGGGCGGTGCGAGCCGGCGCCCGAGATCCGCATCGACCAGCGCACGCACCTCGTCGAGAAAGGCGCTGAGCTCGGCCGGTGCTCCGGCGGTCGCGAGTGTCGCGCTCACGTGCCCGCGCCGTCGCGATCGTCGAACGGCACGACCTCGACGCCGCCTGCCGCGCTGACCAGGATCTCGACCCGCTTCTCCGCGGTCGCGAGCAGCTGCTGACCCTTGCGCGCGAGCCCCACGCCCTCCTCGTACACGGCGAGACTCTGCTCGAGCGTGAGCTCTCCGGACTCCAGTCGGCCGACCACTTCGCGCAGCCGCGCGAGGATCTGATCGAAGCCGAGGTCTGCGGGATCCGCCACGGGATCGGACAGTAGCGGGAGCAAACTGAAAAGTCATCCCTCCAAGATCGCTTGACGCCTCGCCGACTTGCAGGGAAGCTGAAAGCTCATGGGGGAGCGATCGGACTTCCGCCCCGACGACACGGGCGAGCTCAAGGAGAGGTGGAGGACGTACGTCCAGGACCACCGCCTGAACGTCACGGCGCAGCGCGAAGCGATCGTCGAACAGTTCCTGCGCACCCGCGATCACGTCTCGATCGACGAGCTCCTCTCGAAGGTCCGCAAGCGCCAGCCCAAGGTCGGCTACGCGACCGTCTATCGCACGCTCAAGCTCCTGGTCGACTCGGGCCTGGCGGTCGAGCGCCAGTTCGGCGATGGCCAGGCGCGCTACGAGGTCGTCGGCGACCACCACGATCACCTGATCTGCGTGAAGTGCGGCCTGATCCTCGAGTTCGAGGACGACGAGATCGAGCGCCTCCAGGACAAGATCGCCGAGCGCCTCGGCGGCTTCACGGTGCTGCGGCACCGCCACGAGCTCTACGGTCTGTGCCCGAAGGCCGCCGGTGATGCGGCCGGCTTCTGTCCGCGCGAGCAGCAGAAGCGCGGCGGCTCCTAGTCGTCGCTGCTCGACGAGTCGTCCGAGGATGAGCTCGACCAGCCGCCGGACGAACAGGGCGGGCTGTCGTCGCTGCTCTTCCACCAGCCGCCGGACGACGGCGCGCTGCAGGTCGTGGCCTCCGCCGCACCCGCGTGCTCGGCGGCTACCGGCGCGTCGCGGTCGGCGGTCACGACAGGTGCCTGGTACCAGCCCGACGCCGGCGTGGGCTCGAACGCAGGCGGCACGGGCTCGGGCGCCAGGTCGACCGAGAAGTGCCGTCGACCTTTGGGCGTGAGCAACACCACAGTGACGAACCAGACCAAGAAGATGAGCAGGAACAAGATCGCGATGTTCATGGCCGCGCGTATCGGCAGCGGCGCGCTGCGGTTGCGTGCCCACACAAGTCCGCAGGACCGCTCGACAGTTTTCCCTTGGAGCCGCCTATACCCGCGGGCATAGTGGCGCACCGCCATGAGCAAGACGTTCCATGCCTTGGCCCTTGTCTGTGCGTTCGCCGCCTGCCGCGAGACCGACGGCGGCGGTGACAACCCGAACGATGCGGGTCCGGATGCGGTCGATGGCGTGGGCTGCACGGCGCTCGCGCCGCGAAGCGTTCCGCTCGAGGCGTTCGTCGGGCCCACGGGCCTGCAGGCCCGGATCTCGGCGGTCATCGACAGCGCGCAGACGTCGCTCGACGTCCATATGTACCTGTTCACCGTGAAGCCGCTCGCGGACCGGATCGTCGCCGCGAAGCAGCGCGGCGTGACCGTGCGCGTGATCCTCGATCCGGGCTCGCCGGGTAACGCCGCGGTCGAGCCGATCCTGATGAACGGCGGCGTGACCTTCCGCCAGGCGACGACGCTCTACACGTTCTCCCACGCGAAGTATCTGATCGTAGATCGCAAGACGGCCGTGATCATGTCGAACAACTTCAACGTCGACGCGATGAGCAGCGAGCGCAACTACGGCGTGATCGACAAGGATCCGGAGGACGTCTCGGACCTGATCGCGATCTTCGAGATGGACTGGGCCGCGGCGGGCGGTCAGCCCCCGAAGCCGGCAAACCTCGACTGCACGCGCCTCGTCGTGTCGCCCGACAACTCGAAGCTCCGGCTGCTCGAGCACATCGCGAGCGCGAAGCAGTCTCTCGACGTCGAGCTCATGTACCTGTCGGAGACCAACGTGCGGAACGCGATCGGCACCGCGAAGATGCGCGGCGTGAACGTCCGCGTGATCCTCGAGGACCCGACGGACAGCTCCGTGACGTACCTGACGGGACTTGGCATTCCGGTCAAGTTCCCGCCGCAGTCGATCTACCTGCACTCGAAGCTGATCATCGCGGACGGCATCGCGTTCGTCGGCTCGGAGAACATGTCCCAGACCTCGCTGACCAAGAACCGCGAGGTCGGCGTGCTCGTGACAGATGGTCCCGCGCAGCAGGTGATCAAGACGCAGTTCGAGTCGGACTGGACCGCGTCGAGCACGCAGTAGCGACTCGCTGGCACGAACGCCCTCGTCGGCGGACGTGGTTTCACGCGGTTCCGCGTTGGCCCAGCTCTTGAGAGAGGGAGCCTGGCATGCGTCGCCTCGCTCTGCTCGTTCCGATGGTGCTGGTTCCTTCGATCGCTCGCGCGGAGACCGCGGGAGCGCAGGTGGAGGAGAGCGCGGAGCTCTACAGCTGCAAGACGAATCCGTCCGACGTCGTCATGTCGTTCAAGCCCGACATGGAGATCAAGGATCTCGTGGCGTGGGCGATCGGCTTCACGTGCAAGCCGTTCATGCTCGCGCCGAACGTCGTGGCGACCGGGCGCAAGGTCACGTTGATCGCGCCGCAGAAGATGACGCGCACCGAGGCGTACAGCATGTTCCTCGCGGCGCTCTCGACGGTGGGACTGACCGTGGTGCCGAAGGGGAAGGGCTATCGCATCGTCGAGTCGGCGACCGCGAAGACCCAGCCGCTGCCGCTCTACAACAAGACTGCGCCGGCGGATAACGATCAGCTCGTGCGGTACGTCGTGCGGCCGTCGTTCACGCGCGCGGAGACGCTGCAGAAGGCGTTCATGACGATGCGCTCCGATGCGGGCGACGTGCAGATCCTCGGATCGATCGTGCTGGTCACCGACTACGGCAGCTCGGTGCGCGCGATGATGCAGCTCGGCAAGCTGATCGACGTGCCCGAGGGCACCGACGCGATCTACACGCTGCAGCTGAAGCACGCCGAGGCGAGCAAGCTGATGCCGAAGCTCGAGGGCATGCTCGGGATCGCCGCGGGTCCCGGCGCGAAGCCGGGCGCCGAGACCGCCCAGTCGACGGGGAGCCTCGCGGTGCCGTCGAAGCTCATGGTCGACGAGCGCACGAACACGCTGATCATCGCGGGGACCGAGGCAGCGTTTCAGCGCGTGCAGGCGCTCGTAGATCGCCTCGACATCGCGCTCGATATCGAGGGTGGCGCGTCGATCCACGTCTACAAGCTCTCGCACGGCATCGCGCCGGATCTCGCTGCCGTGCTGACCGCAGTCGTGCAGGGACCGGGAAAGACGGCACCCGCGTCGGGGCAGGCGGCGGGTCCGCAACCGAGCGTGCCGCTCGATACGAAGGAGCCGCGCGTCTCCGGCGAGGTCCGCGTGATCGCCGAGGCCGCGTCGAACTCGCTGATCGTGCTGTCGAGCGGCCGCGACTTCCTCGCGATCAAGGAGATCATCAAGCAGCTCGATGAGCCGCGGCGGCAGGTCTACATCGAGGGCATGATCGTCGAGGTCCAGCTGTCGAACGATCAGGAGACCGGCGTGTCGGCGCACGGCTTCCTCCCCGGATCGGGATCGAGCGTGCTGCTCGGCGGCCTGCAGCAGGGGAACAACGGCACCTCGTCGCTCGACGTGAAGTCGCTCGCGAACTCGACAGGCCTCGTCACCGGCGTGCTGTCGAGCGCGACGACGACGATCATGGGCACCACGATCCCATCGTACGGCGCGCTGCTCACGGCGATCGCGACGAAGACAAACTCGAACGTGATGTCGCTGCCCAGCATCATCGCCGTCGACAACCAGCTCACGCACCTGACGATCGGCACGAACATCCCGTACAAGCGCGGCGTGTCGTACGGTGGTCTCAACGGTACGACGCCGACCGGTTCCACGACGGTGAACATCGAGCGCGAGCCCCTGGAGCTCAAGCTCGACATCAAGCCGCACATCTCTCCGGATGGCTCGGTGCTGCTCGAGATCGATCACGCGGCGAAGGAGCTCGGCGAGACCGGCGGCGAGCTCGGCCCGACATGGACGACGCGCGAGCTCAAGGGTCAGGTGGTCGTGCCGGATCAGCAGACCGTGGTGATCGGCGGCCTGATCTCGACGAAGGAGTACGTGTCGAAGTCGCAGATCCCGATCCTCGGCGACATCCCGGTGCTCGGCGGGCTGTTCCGGCACACGTACAAGCAGAAGCGAAAGTCGAACATGGTGATCCTGTTGACGCCGTACATCGTTCGCGATCAGCTCGACATCGAGGCGATCCGCGCGAAGCGGATGGCACAGACGCAGGAGTTCATGCGCTCGTTCTCGACGCTCGAGAGCATGAAGTACCAGCCGAAGATCGACTACGCCCGCAAGCGCGGGCTGATCGAGGAGATCAACCGTTCGGTGCAGTCGGTCGAGGAGGATCGGGCGGCGCTCGAGGAGCTGCGCAAGCCGCGCGCGATCAAGGAGGGCGCGATCTAGCGGCTATCTACCTGCGCACCGCCTGCGGCGGTGCTGCGCGGTCCGGCAGAGCCGGACCTTGCTACTTCTGCTTGATGCGCTCGATCTCGGCATTCTCCGAGACGGGCAGGAAGTGGACGAGACAGCGGCCGGGCTCGCTCGGCATCAGCGCGGCGGCCCACAGAAAGGAGTTCTTCCAGTAGCCGCGCGTCGCCTTCATCTCGATCGGTGGACCGAAGCCGGTGCGCATCCACTGCTCGAGCTCCTGCTCGACGCAGCCGCGGATCTTCAGCTGGATCTCGATCAGCCTGGCGTCGGGATCGGTGCCGAGGAAGTAGAGGTCGACCTCGGCGACGCGCTCGCCGATCTTGAACGGCGTCTGCGCGAAGCACCACGTGCCCTTGCGGCCGTCGTTGAGATCGGTCGGCTGGCAGATGCCGTTCTTCGCGTTCTTCAGCGTCGACTTGCCAAAGCGCCAGTTGCCGACGCCGTCGAACTCGCCCTTCTTGCCGCTGCAGCCGACGACGACCGCGGCCCACGTGATCATCCCGATCGTGACGAGTGTCGCGGCACCGGCGATCAGCTTCTTCTTCACGCCTGGACGGCCCCGTGGACGCTGACCTCGATCGAGACCTCGTCGGACATCTTGATCATCAGGAAGCGCGGCGCGGAGAGGCCGAGCGTCTTGATGTCGAGCTCGAACGTGGCGGCTGCCTCGACCTTCACGTCATCCAGCGTGCCACGGCCGGCGAGGGTCAGCACGACCTCCTTGCCGCGCCACCGGAGCACGCCCTCGGCGGTCGCGGTGAACTTCGCACCGTCGCGGACCACGTCCTTGACGGCGCGGAGCTCGAACGTCGCGCGGGGGTGCTTGTCCATCTCGAAGTCGTTCTTGAGCTTCCGGTTCTTCAGCCAGTCGCCTGCATCGAAGGACGTCATGTCCAGGCGAAAGATTCCGTGCGCGTCCTCGATGTTCTCCGCATCGGCGTCGATGTCCCCGGTGACCTTGTCCCAGACGGTCTTGGTGTCGTGGATCTTCGACCGTGCCTGGACGGTCAGCTTCCCCGACGTGACGCGGTACTTCACGCGCGACCTACGCCGCCAGACACTGCAACAGCAGCGTCGTGACGTTGTCGGTGCCGCCGTTGCGGTTCGCCGCATCGACGAGCTCGGCGACCGCGCGCTCGAGGCTCTTCGCGTTCGAGGCGATCTGACCGATCTGATCGTCGACCACCATGCCCGACAGGCCGTCGGAGCACAGGATATAGACGTCGCCGCTCTTGATCTGGTGGCTGCGGATGTCGACCTGCACGGTCTCGCGCATGCCGAGGGCGCGCGTGATCACGTTCTTGTGGGGGAAGTTCCGCTCTTCCTCCTCGGTCATGTCCGGCTTCGCTTCCTTGTAGTCCTCGAGGAGCGAGTGGTCGCGCGTGAGCTGCGAGATGCCGCCCTCGCGGACGCGATAGACGCGCGAGTCACCGACGTGACCGACGTAGATCTTGTCGCCTGACACGAGCGTCGAGACGATCGTCGTCCCCATGCCCTTGTAGCGAAGGTCACGATTGGACGTTTCAAAGATGCGGAGGTTCGCGAGCTTGATGGAGCAGACCAGCCGGTTCTCGATGTAGCTCAGCGAGCGGTCCATCTTGTACGGCCAGGTCGCGTCCTCGTCCTCGCGCGTGCGCTGATAGAACTCGCCGATCGTCTCGGCGGCCATCTTCGATGCGACCTCGCCCGAGGCGTGACCACCCATTCCATCGGCGACGAGGAAGAGCTGTTCGTCCTCGATCAACGAGAAGTAATCCTCGTTGTGGGTCCGCTTCATGCCCACGTCTGTCTTGGCGGCGTAGCGGATCTTCATGAGTACAGTTACCCGCGGAACCCACCTTCCGCGTCGCAGTGAAATCATAGGCAGTGCGTCGGTAGCGCGTCAACCGCGCGGCCATCTGTTTGCGCTATGGTCTCGCGCGCATGCGCGCCGAGATCTTGACGATCGGGGACGAGCTGTGCCGCGGCGAGATCGTGGACGGCAACAGCGCCTACCTCGCTGCGAGGCTGTGGGACCTCGATATCACCACCTGCTGGATGACCAGCTGCAACGACGACGAGGCGGATCTGGTCGCCGCCCTGACGCAGGCGGTGTCCCGGACGGACCTGGTCGTGTGTTCCGGTGGCCTGGGGCCGACGGAAGACGATTTGACCGTGGACGTCGTCAGCAAGCTCGCCGGGGTCGATCCGGTCATCGACGAGCCCGCTCGCGCGCGCATGGAGGCGTGGTTCTCCCGATCCGGAACCCGCGTCACCGAGATCCAGCTCCGCCAGGTCCGGGTGCCCGCCGGTGCGCGGGTCCATCCCAACCCCGCCGGGCTCGCGCCGGGCTTCGAGGTCATGGTCCATGGGGTCCCCGTGGTCTGCCTGCCGGGGTTCCCGCGCGAGCTGACCGCGATCCACGATGCCGGCCTGGGCCGCCGGATCGCCGAGCTCCGCGAGGCCGCCGGCAACGTCGAGCGCGTCGCCCGGCGCATCTACCGCGCGTTCGGCCGCGGCGAGTCGCAGATCTCCTCGGCCTGCCGGGGCCTCGTGGATGGTGTGCCGGGCGCCTCGATCCACTACCAGGTGAAGTTCCCGGAGACGCTGGTCAAGCTCGTGGTCCGCGACCGCGATCAGGCCGCGGCTGACGCTCGGCTCGCGGCGCTCGATGCAGGTATCCGCGAGCGGCTCGGCTCGATCGTCTACGGCTCCGGCGAGATCGAGACGCTCGTCGAGAAGGTGACGCGCCGGTTGATCGAGAGCGATCAGGCGATCGCGACCGCGGAGTCGTGCACGGGCGGGATGATCGGCGAGCTGCTGACGCGCATGCCCGGCAGCTCGAAGGTGTTCCGCGGCGGTGCGATCGTCTACTCGAACCACGAGAAGACGCGCCAGCTCGGTGTGAAGGAGCAGACGCTCCGCGACCACGGCGCGGTCAGCGAGGAGTGCGTGATCGAGATGGCCAAGGGTGCGGCGCAGCGGTTCGGCGTGCCGTACGCCGTCGCGGTCAGCGGCATCGCCGGCCCCGACGGTGGTACGCCGGAGAAGCCGGTGGGCACGGTGTGGCTCGCCTACGTCGGGCCGGGCGACGAGCTCGGCACGAAGATGCTGAGCTGGCCCGGTGCTCGCGATCAGATCCGGCTGCTCGCGGCATGGTGGGCGCTGAAGCTGATCGACGACTCGCTTCCCGAGAGGACTCCATGACCGAAGAAGCTCCGAAGTCAGAACCGAGGTCCGAGGGCAAGCGGCTGTTCGCCGGCATCCGGGTCTCGCTCGAGACGGCGAACTCACTGGCGCGGGCCGTCGACACGCTCGGGCGCAGGGCTCGCGATGCGCGCGTCGAGCTGTCGTGGGTACCGCCGTCGAGCTACCACGTGACGTTGAAGTTCCTCGGCTGGACGCGACTGACCGCGATCGATGCCGTGTGCGATGCGCTCGTGCGCGGCGCGGCCGGAGCGACCGCGTTCACCTTCAAGACGGCGCGGCTCGGCGCGTTCCCCTCGCTCGAGAAGGCGAGCGTCGTGTGGGCTGGCGTCGACGAGCCGACCGGCGTGCTCGGCAAGCTCGCCGCATCGATCGAGGCAGCGCTCTCGGGGATCGGCTACGCGGCTGAAAACCGACCGTTTCATCCGCACGTGACGATCGCTCGTGCGCGGGAAACTAGACTGCTCAAGGAGCTCGTGTTACCCGTAGCTGAACAGATGTTCGGTGCCACGCCGGTGGATGCGGTGACGTTGTTCGAAAGCGAAACGAAACCAACAGGTTCCGTATACAAAGAAATCTTTCGAATCGACTTCAAAACCGCCTCGAATGCCTCCTCCGGAGTCGCTGAACGTCAGACCAGGGCGCTAGATCTGGGCGCACAACACGGGCTGGAGGACACCGATGACGGGTGGCCTCGAGGCCACCACTGATCACGAGGGAGCGAGAATACGATGGCCACCAAGGAGACACCGAATCAGCCTGCATCCGCCGCGACGCAGGCACGCGACAAGGCGATCGATCTCGCGCTGAGCGCGATCGACAAGCAGTTCGGCAAGGGCGCGATCATGCGCCTCGGCAAGGATCCACTGGACCGCGAGGTCCACGTCATTCCGTCGGGCTCGCTCGGCCTCGACATCGCGCTGGGCATCGGTGGCCTGCCGCGCGGTCGTATCGTCGAGATCTACGGCCCGGAGTCCAGCGGTAAGACGACGCTGACCCTGCACATCGTCGCCGAGGCGCAGAAGCGCGGCGGCGTGTGCGCGTTCATCGATGCCGAGCACGCGCTCGACGTCAACTACGCGAAGAAGCTCGGCGTGAAGACCGAGGAGCTGCTCGTCAGCCAGCCGGACTGCGGCGAGCAGGCGCTCGAGATCGCCGACATGCTCGTTCGCTCCAACGCGATCGACGTGATCATCATCGACTCCGTCGCGGCGCTCACGCCGAAGGCCGAGCTCGAGGGCGAGATGGGCGACGCGCACGTCGGCCTGCAGGCCCGCCTGATGAGCCAGGCGCTGCGCAAGCTGACCGCCGCGATCGCGAAGTCGCGCACGATGGTCGTCTTCATCAACCAGATCCGCATGAAGATCGGCGTGATGTTCGGCTCGCCCGAGACCACCACGGGTGGCAACGCGCTCAAGTTCTACGCGTCCGTTCGCCTCGACATCCGCCGCATCGGCGCGATCAAGAAGGAAGAGGACGTCATTGGCAACCGCACGCGCGTGAAGGTCGTGAAGAACAAGCTCGCGCCTCCGTTCAAGGAGGTCGAGTTCGACATCCTGTACGGGCACGGCATCTCGCGCGACGGCGATCTCGTCGACCTCGCCTCCGAGGCGAACATCGTCGACAAGAGCGGCGCGTGGTTCTCGTACAACGGCGAGCGCATCGGTCAGGGCCGCGAGAACGCGAAGGCGTTCCTCGCCGAGCACCCCGAGGTCTACAACTCGATCGAGGCGAAGGTCCTCGCGCACTACAACGTGCGCCGGATCGGCATCGACGTCGTCGAGCCGCCCGCCGCGCCCGCCGGGGCCGAGCTGCCTGACGACGCGAAGAAGGCGGCCCGTCCCGCGGAGGCACACGCCCCGCAGGCCGCTCGTCTCCCCGCGGGCGCCGCGAATGCGCCGAGCGCCAGCGGCGGTACGAACGGCAACGGCGGCGCCAAGCGCCCGATGTCCTGATCGCCACGGTCGTGATGTGAACGGCCTCGCGCTCGCGCAGCAGGAAAGCTGTCGCGAGCGTGTTGCTTTTCGGTGGCTCGGCTGCCGTCGCCGCACGGTGCGGTAGCGCCAATGCGTCGGAAACTGCGTCGCGCGGCGTAGGAGCGGAGCACTCTGCGCGTACAGCGTCACGCGGCGAGATCGCTACTCGTAGCGTACGCGTTGCTACCTCTTACGCGCCGCGGTTCGCAGCTCGACACCGGTCTGCGTGCGCAGGGCTGCACCAATGCGCAGCACTCAGCACTCGACACCTCGTGCGATCTCCCCCTGTTTCGACATGTGAACTCGCGATCACGGTGGTCACTGTCCGGGGCGCCGGACGAGGACGGTTTCGGACAGGCCATGCGATCTGCGGGCAGCGCTGAATGGGATTTCGGCGACCAACGTGACATTCGGTGTAGCGCGCGCGCTCGGTACTTGTTTCGGAGTCTGAGGTGCTCATCACGGACCTCGCGTGAGGTGACCATGCGGTGATCGCCTGCACTTGCCTTTGTCACAGGGATGCGCGATGACTCCCGCGCCACTGCAGGGAGTGCGGCCCTGCACGGCGACGCAACGTACTCTTAAGGGAGGCTCTATTCTTATGTTCTCCGATCCCACTCGTGGGCGATCGCAGGGGATTACCCTTGCGACCGTCGCCCTAGGCGGTGTCCTCGTTCTCGGCGCTTGCAGCGACCCCGAACAGAGCACCGATCTCCGACCGGACGGCCCGCCGGAAGTGCTGGCTGTTCTGGTCATGAATGACGCCGTTGGTCATCTCGGCGAGGAGGCGACCTATTGCAAGGTGGGGGACGACAAGCGCCCGCAACTCGTGGGGTTGCCCGACTTCACCACGCGCGAGATCTGTCCGGAGAAGCTCTCCGAGGGCGCGGACGAGCTCGTCAACGCGTGGCCGGACGGCTGGTACGTCCGGATCATGTTCGACGAGCTACTCGATCCGAGCATCGAGGAGCTCACCGAGATCAAGGACGAGGACGGGATGGGCACCGACACGTTCACGGGCTCGATCAAGAAGTCGCGGCCGGTGAAGCTCGAGTGCGAGAGCATCGGTGGTGGCTTCGTCGAGGTCCCGTACGACGGTTACTACTCGCCGAGCGGTAACGCGGTGACGTGGCCCCTGGGCCCGTCGCTCGTGATCATCCCCGACGCGCCGAAGACGGTCGCGACCAACAAGCAGTGCCGCGTCACGATCAACGACAACGTCACCGACAAGTCGGGCATGAAGGTTCCCGATGCGGATCGCGCGCCAGGCAGGTTCACCTTCCGCATTGCTCCGATCCAGGTGATCGCGATCGACCCGCCGGATGACCCGATGGGCAAGACGCCGATCGACGCGCTCCAGGTGTTCAGCGACAACATCTACGTCCAGTTCAACACGTTCGTCGACGCAGCCTCGTTCTGTGACGAGGGTGCGACCATGGACCAGTGCGAGTTCACGTTCTCGCCCGACATCGGCGCGTGCAGCATCAGCGGCAATCCCTGCGAGGTGGGCAAGACCCCGTCGGGTTGCCCGGGTGCTGAGGTCTGCGAGTCGGGCGGCTTCTATGCCTACTCGCTCGCGCCGTTCGGGTTCACCGAGACCGAGTTCGGCTTCGGCCCGAACCTCCCGGTCCAGGTCGACAAGTCCTACACGTTCTCGTTCCTTGCCGGTGGCAAGATCAAGGACCGCTGTGGCGTCGAGACGACACTTCCGGCGCCGTCGGTCGAGAACCACACGCTGATCCACTACAAGACCAAGCCGTTCGCGGTGAAGGCGTTCAACATCGGTGCGGGCGATCTCGCCTCGCCGATGAAGAAGCTCGACCTCCCGTTCACGAACGTCGTGGACGTCACGACGCTCGACGCGACCGAGTACACGCTCACTCCCGCGCCGTTGAACCCGTCGCTCACGAGCCCCGCGGGCGGCGACATCATGTTCGCTGGCGACTACGCGCTCGACACCATGTACACGTTCACGCTCAAGGCGGGCGCGAAGATCGCCGACGTGTACGGCGCCGAGACGACGATCGCCGCTGACAAGGTGGTCACGTGGAAGACCCAGCCAGCGGTGACGCTGGCGACGACGGCGGACAACGCCAGCGTCACTCGCAACACCGTCCCGGCGACGCCGCCGGCCGTGTCGACCACGACGGCGATCACGCTGACGTGGAACCAGTCGATGGACCGGACGACGTTCGTCGACGGCACCGACTACACGCTGACCAACTCGGGTGGAGCGACGGTTCCGTCCACGATCTCGCTCGGCAGCACCGCGTCGTCGCAGTGCAACGCGACCTCCACCTCGTGCCAGTTCCGCGTCCGTGTTGCCACCTCGGATCTTCCGGCCGGGAACTACAAGTTCACGCTGAAGGCGGGCGCGGCTGTCAGCGGGATCGCCGGACTGACGGCCAACTTCACGCAGCCCGCGGACAAGGTCATCAACATCGTGGTGAAGGAGCCTGCTCCCGCCACCCCACCCATCGTCTGCCTCTAAGGAGCTGACCCATGAACAAGCTGATTCAAACTGTCATGGCTGGTGCTCTCCTCGCCGGGGGCGCTTCGCTGATCGAACTGCCCGACGCCTACGCGCAGGGCAGCGCAACCGTCGGTACCCTTCGCGGCGTGATCCGCGACAAGGCGAGCGGCGAGGCTGCCGTCGGCGCGACCGTCGTCGCCACGTCGCCCTCGCTCCAGGGCGAGCAGGTCGTCATCACCGAGGATGGCGGCCAGTACTTCATCACCTCGCTGCCGCCGGGCCTCTACGTCCTCACGGTCTATTACAACGACGCCACGTTCTCGCGCGGCAACGTCGTGATCCAGATCGGCAAGGAAGCCGTCGTCAACGTCACCGTCGATTCGGGCGCCGCGACCGGCAGGCCGAAGGGCGAGGTCATCGAGATCTCGGGCTCGGCGCCCATCGTCGACCAGGGCTCGACCAAGCTCGGCTTGACGCTGACCGACGACTACACCCGCAACATCCCCACGTCGCGTACGTTCGGCGGTGTCGTCGGCCAGGCGGCTGGCGCGCAGACCGATCTCTACGGGATCTCGTTCGCCGGCGCGACGTCGGCCGAGAACACGTACATCGTCGAAGGTATCAATACGACGGACACCGGGTTCGGCGGGCTCTCGTCGAACCTGCCGAACGAGTTCATCGCGGAGACCGAAGTGATCACCGGCGGGTACAACGCCGAGTTTGGTCGCGCAACGGGCGGCATCGTCAACGTCGTCACCAAGCAGGGCTCGAACGAGTTCCGGGGATCGGTGTTCGGCTACTTCCAGCCGGGTGCGCTCGTCTCCGAGGCCAAGATCGTGCAGCGCGAGGGCGGTTCGATCGACAGCAGGACCGATCTAGACTACCGCTACGACTTTGGGGCCGAGCTCGGAGGTCCGATCATCAAGGACAAGCTTTGGTTCCACGTCGGCTTCAACCCGTCGCTGTCGCACAGCACTACGAGTCGCCTCGTGCAGACCCAGGTCGACAAGAATAGCGACGGCGTGCCGGACCTGAACGATCAGGGATTCACGATCCACGAGCCGGTCACGGCGAGCGAGATCCCCCGCGACTTCAAGACGTATTTCTTCACCGCGAAGGTCAACGGAGCGGTGAACCAGAACAACCAGTTCCAGATCTCCGCGTTCGGCAATCCGCGCTCCGCCGAGGACATCTTCGGCCTCACGCGCAATCCGTCGCAGACCCGTTACAAGTACAAGGACGGAGCCTACGACATCGCCGGTAAGTGGACGTCCAAGTTCAATCAGGGCAAGACGCAGGTCGATGCCGTCGTCGGCTATCACCACGGCTTCACGAACGATTCGCCGTTCTCGGCGGATCAGGACGTGCCGACGGTGTTCTACAACTACGAGCGCTCGCTGTACGACTTCGCCGACCTCGAGGGCATGGGCCAGATCTCGAAGTGCCAGGACGGCGGCCCCGACGATCCCTATCCGATGATTCGCAACTGCCCGGTGACCGCGTACACCACGCAGGGCCTGGCGTTGATCGAGGAGAAGGTCAACGCTCGCAAGTCGGCTGCGGTGTCGGTCACCCAGCGCGTGAAGCTCGCCGGCTATCACGTCTTCAAGGCCGGTCTCGATGCGGAGTTCGCCACGTACGTCAACGACGTGCGCTACTCGGGTGGAGCGCGGTATCGCCGGTCCGCGAACACCGCCACCGGCGCGCCGGGCCGCTGGCAGCTGCGCGAGTACTTCAAGTACACGCGCAACCTGACCGACGCAGAGCTGATGGATCCGTCGAGCGTTACGCTCCAGCCGGGGCAGTCGTTGTGCGCGAACGACCAGGCGGTGTGCCAGCGCGCCGAGAGACTGCAGGCGGATACGACCAACCGCAACATCGCGGCCTACCTTCAGGATCAGTGGCAGATCCGGCCGAACTTCACCCTGAACCTCGGCCTGCGCTACGAGCAGCAGGTCGGTTACGCGGCAGAGACG
>JACCRC010000324.1 GCA_013813765.1 Deltaproteobacteria bacterium
GGCCAGGACGATCCGCGCCGCGTCGCTGCGCTCGTGATCTGCAACGCGCGCCAGAAGGAGCTCGGCGATGCCGCCGCGGTGCTCGAGGAGCGCGCGACGCTGATCGACGGCAAGGCCACGACCGCCGAGGTCGGCACGTTGCGCCTTCGCGCCGCTCAGCTGTTCCTCGATGCCGGCGATGCCACGCGCGCGACCGCATTGCTCCATCGCGTCGAGCAGGCGCTGCCGCAGCTCGGCGTGGTCCCGGACCTGCTCGCCGCTGCACGCCGCCGCGCCGGTGATCGGCCGACCTCTGCACCCACGCGTCGCAGCGAGCCGCCGCCGGGGACGCCGACGGCAGATGCGTTCGCTCGGATCGTTCGCGATGCCGACCTCGCCGCTGCGGACGGAGACGGCGCTGGTGCGCTCGGCCTCTATCAGCGCGCGCTCGAGCTACGCCCCGGCGATCCGCTCGCCGCGGTGCCGCTGGTGCGCGTCGCGACCCAGCTCCGCGACCCCGCGCCGATCTCCGGACTCGCGCTCGCACAGCTGCGCGCTGCCGAGGAAGCGCACGATGGCGTCGCGAAGGCCGCGGCATACGAGCTGCTCGCGCATATCGACAGCGAGCTGCGCAGTGACGCGGAGTCCGCGCAGGTCGCGCTCGAGAGCGCGGCACAGGCGGACCCGACGCGCATCGACATCTTGCACCGCCTCGAGCGGCTCTACGCGAGCGGCGGCCAGATCGGAGAGCTGCTGCGGCTGCGCAGGGCCGAGATCGCGGCGGTCCCCGAGGACCACAAGGGCGACCGTGCGGCGCTCAACCTCGATCTCGCCGGGCTCGCCGCCCGCGATCAGCGGCCCGAGGCCGAGCTCGCGGATATCTATCGCGGCGTGATCGAGATCCAGCCGACCGCGCGCATCGCGCTCATGCACCTCGAAGCGATCGTGCGCCGCGCCGGTTTCTCCGAGGAGCTCGCGCAGCTCGAGGAGAAGATCGCCGCGTACTTCGAAGGCGATCCGAAGAGCCAGGCCGCGTTCTGGACGCGCGCCGGCGAGACGCTCGCCGAGATCGGAAAGATCGACGAGGCCGTGCTCCGGTTCGGCAAGGCGGAGAGCGGCTTTCCCGGCCACGTGCCCGCGCTCGAGGGCTGGCGCCAGGCCGCGCTGAAGGGCCAGCTGTGGATCGATGTCGCCGAGGCCGCGAACCGGCAGGCGGCGGGCGCACCCGATGACAAGACGAAGGCCGCGCTCTACCACTTCGCCGGCGTCGCGCTGATGGACAAGGCGCTCGTGGGCGAGCAGGCGACGGTAGCGTTCCGCAAGGCGCTCGAGGCCGAGCCCAAGCACAAGGACTCGTTCCTTCGCTTGCGCATCCTCCTCGAGGAGGATGCGAACCACGACGATCTCGCCACGCTGCTCGCACAGCGGCTCGACGTCGAGGAAGCGGGTCCCGCGCGGATCGAGCTGCATCGTGCGGTCGCCGAGCTGCACCGGAACTTCCTCTCCGACCGCGAATCCGCGAAGTCGCACTACCGGTTCATCCTCGAGACCGAGCCAAACGACCTGCGCGCGCACGCAGCGATCGCCGATATCGCCTGGGAGCAGGGCAACTGGCAGGAAGCCGCCGACGCGCTGATGTCGCGCGCGCGGCTCGAGCGCGAGCCCGAGATCCTGAAGACGCTGTGCTTCCGCCTCGGCCTCATCTACGCGGATCGTCTCGTCGACGTGCCGATGGCGATCAAGGCGTTCCAGCGCGCGCTCACGTACCAGCCCGACGACGAGAACACGCTCGTGCGGCTCGCGGATCTCGCGACGCAGGCAGGGGAGTGGAAGCTCGCGCTCGGTGCCTGCGAGCGACTCGTGAAGAACGAGACCGATCCGGATCGCCGCGCGAGCCACCTGCACCGCGTCGCGAAGATCTTCAACGAAGGCTTTGGCGACAAGAAACGCGCCGAGCGCGCACTGAACCTCGCGCTCGACGGTGCGCCGACGAACGACGACGCACTCACGCAGCTCGTGCAGTTCTACAAGGACTCCGGCGACATGACGTCGGTGCGCGTGCACCTGAACCGCGTCACCGGAACGATGCGCGCGCGCGTCCAGCAGGATCCGAAGGACGGCGTCGCGTACCGCGTGATCGCGCGCGCGATGGCCGCTCGCGCGAACGCCGGCGTCGAGGGCAGCCGGCCGATCGCGCGCGCCGCCGCCGAGCTCGCGGATCTCCTCGGTGCGAGCGGCGAGCCCGAGCAGAGGCTGCTCCAGACGTCACCGCAGCCCGATCTCGCGCCGCTGCTCCGCCCCGAGGCGGACGAGGTGCTGTTCCCGCGCAGCGTGCAGGTCGAGCTGCGCCAGATCTTCCAGCTGCTCGGCGATCGGATCGCGAAGCATGTCGGCGTGGATCTTCGACCGTACGGTGCGACCCGCGGCGATCGCCTGCGCGCGAAGGACAACGCGACCGCCGCTGTCGCGCAGACGGTCGCGACCGGCCTTGGCCTCGGTGAGATCGACGTCTTCATCTCGACGCGTCAGCCATGGGTGATGGCCGCCGAGCCCACGAGCCCGGTGTCGCTGATCATCGGCTCCTCGGTCGCCGCTGCCGGCGGCGATGCGATCCGTTACGCGGCCGGCGCTGCACTCAAGCTCGCGCAGTCGTCGCTGGCGATCCCCGCACGAATGGCTCCCGACGATCTCGGCGTGCTGGTCGTCGGCCTCCTGCGTCTGTTCCAGACCGACTTCCCCGTGTCCGTCGCGCTCGATGCGGATGCGATCTCGGCCCAGACCCAGAAGCTCAAGCGGCTCATCCCGACGGGCCTCGGCAACGAGCTGAGGCCGTACGCGCTCGCGATCGACGCGCAGCGCTTCGATCACCGCGGACTTGCTCGGGATCTCAAGGTTGCCGGGCTCCGCGCGGGGCTGGTCGCCTCGGGCTCGATCCTGGCCGGTCTGCGGGTGCTTTCGGCCCAGGCTGAAGGTGAATTACCCGGCTTCCTGGCAGATCCTGTCGCCCAGGGGCTGATCTCCTTCGCCCTGGGCGAAGATCATGCAGTTGTCGCACGTTAGCTCCTGACTGCGACGCACCCCGCCGCGGCCCAAGGCTTGCTCCAGGTGCGGGACATCCGACAGCCATCGGACCTACCTGGGAGCAACGTCATGCGGATCCACATACTCACCAACCGCCTCGGTCTTCTGACCATGACAAGCCTGACTTGCCTGGCTACTACAGTAGCCTGTGGCAGCGGGGCACCTCCGGAGCTCTCCGGCCTCAAGGACGAGGTCGCCCAGGTGGGTACGGTGAAGGAGATCATGCTCAACGGGACCGATCCCGACGGCGACCAGCTGTCCTATCGGTTCAAGGCTCCCGGCCTGATGGACATCAACTCCCATGCGGGAATCACGGTGTCCCCCGCCGGCGCGGGCGTGTTCCGCTGGACCCCCCTCGCCAATGACGTGGGCGAGCACGCGTTCGACTTCACCGTCTCCGATGGCGACCACGATACGACGGTCACGATCAACATCGACGTCCGCTCCGCCGTCGGTTCCGCGACCGCTCCCATCTTCCGCTCCCCGCTCGGCACCGGCACGACGATCGACCTGACCAAGAAGAAGTGCGTCGACCTCGATATCGACATCGAGGACCAGGACACCGCCGAGGTCACGATCGCGATGGAGGAGCCGAAGATCGCCGGCGCCACGCTGGACCAGATCGATGGCTCGCACGCGAAGTTCAGCTGGTGCCCCTCGCGCGAGCAGGAGGCCGAGCAGCGCTACACGCTGTCCCTGTCGGCCGATGACGGCGACAACCCGAAGTCGACCAAGAACTACCTCATCGTGCTCCGCGGCAACGGCGCGGGCACGAGCTGCCCGGGTACCGCTCCGGTCATCTCGCACACGCCGGCGAACGAGAGCACGATCGTCAACCTGACCGTTCCGGTCACGGTGACCGACGACCAGGGCCTCAAGGAGTCGCCGCTGTTCTACTACTCGCTGACGAATCCCGGCACGATGCCGAACCTCGGCCCGGGTGGGATGACGCAGCTCTCGACGATCAAGATCACGGGCACCGCGACGAACGGCCAGTACGCGGCCGACGTGCCGAACCCGGTGGCGGGCATGCCGTCGGGCACGAGCCGCACCATCTACTACGTGTTCGTCGCCGATGATGACGACGACGAGACCGGTAACTGCGATCACTCGACGCAGTCGCAGGTCTACTCGATGACGGTGACCTCCACTGGCTCGGCGAACCTCGGCATCTGCGCGACGTGCACCACGGACTCGCAGTGCGGGGCCGGCGACCTTTGCGTACGCGTCGGCAACATGGGCGCGAGCTACTGTCTCCAGGCCTGCGGCACCGGCTGCCCGACGAACTACGCGTGCTCCGCGGGCGACGTGTTCTCGGTCGACGGCGCACGCGCTCGCCAGTGCGTCCCGAACAACGGCTCGTGCACGATGCCGACCGCCGCGTGCGTGGACGACTCGAACGAGGACGACGATACGCAGAGCCAGGCCTCCGCGAACGCGACGGCCGACGGTCCGATGAGCTTGAACGCGACGGTCGACGGCGTCAGCTGCCCGAAGCCGGTGCAGCCGGCCTCCGGCTCGAAGGCCGACGACGACTGGCGCCAGTTGAAGATCGAGGCCGACTCGCGCGTCGATATGTGGCTCTACGGCAACGGCGAGTCCGACCTCGACCTCCAGATCTACACGTCGAGCGGCGCGCTGGTCTCGAAGTCGACGACGCTCACCGCGGACGAGAACATCGTGAAGTGCCTGACGCCGGCGACGTACTACGTGAAGGTCAATGGCTTCACCAACGCGCGCAGCGAGTACCTGCTCGACACCGTCACCACCGCGCAGACGTGCAACACGACCTGCACCGACGACGCCCGCGAGGACGACGACACGTACAGCCAGGCGCGCACGGTGACCGGCACGATGTACACGTCGACCTCGAACGTCACCTGCCCGAACGACGATGACTGGTACAAGGTCACGCTCGCCGCCGGCAAGAAGCTGACGATGGACCTGACGTTCACGCAGTCGAACTCGACGCAGGATCTCGACATCCACCTCTACCGTGGCTTCACGAACCTGTGGCCGTGCAGCTTCGAGGACCCGTCGATGTGCTCGACGGCGCGGGGCCAGGGCGCCGTGTCGAACGAGCACGCCGAGTACACGGCGACGACCGCCGGCGACTACTACGTCGTCATCCGCGGCTACAACGGATCGACGAACTCCTACGGTCTGACCCTCAAGGTCCAGTGATGCGGACCGCGGCGTTGATACTGGCCGTCGGCGTGGTCGCCGGCGGCTGCGGAACGGCGATCGGACCCGACCCGGGCCTCGAGGGGCTCGCGGTCAGCAAGGTCGCCCCCGATACGATCATCCCGGGCACGAAGCTCGTCGTGAAGGGCACGTCGTTCGTCGAGAGCCAGTGGGGCGCGGCGACGCTGCGGCTCAAGGGCAAGGCGGGCGGCAAGGACATCGATGCGAAGTGGCCCGCGACGTTCGTCGACTACATGACGATGACGGTCGCGGTCGACGGCGGAAAGATCGACGAGCTTGGCGGAGACGTTGACTTCGAGGGCGCCGCGACGATCGAGGTGCTCGCGACCTCCGACGACAACACGTACACATCCGAGCCGCTGACCGTCGACCTGGACTTCCGCACGAAGCTGACGCCGACGCCGAACGGCCTCGATGCGACTGGCGTGATCTTCGTGAACGATCAGCTGCAAGTCTCCGGCGGCGGCTTCCTGCTCGGCGGCGACGAGGGCACCACGGTCGCGAGGGTCACCGGCTGCTTCAAGCTGAACGGTACCGGCACGTGCACGAACCAGGCGGGGATCGAGATCCCGATGCTGCCGGTCGATCCGCTCTCGCGCGAGATGGCGACGTTCGCGTTCTCTCCGAAGATCGCGGGCATCAAGCCAGGCTCGTTCACCGGCAAGGTCACGGTGATCAACAAGCAGACCGGCATCGCGCCGATCATGGCGACCGCGCTCGACATCGACTACGACCTCGTCACCTCGCAGGTGTTCATGGTCGATCCGCCCGCGGCGAGCCTCGGCCAGTACGTGTTCGTGCACGGCGGCGGCTTCGTCGGCGGCGAGCCGAACGCGACCACCGAGCTCGAGCTGACGGGCACGTTCAAGAAGACGGGCAGCAATCCCGCGCCGATCTCGATGACCCTCATCCCGGAGTTCGTCGAGGGCCGCCTCACGCGTTACATCGTCAACACCAACGACGAGCTCGGGCAGTCGCTCGATCTCCGCACCGATACCGGCTCGTTCACCGGCACGATCACGCCGGTCATCTCGTACGGCTCCGATCGGGTGCGCGGTGTGTCGAAGAACGTGGCGCTCCAGATCGCGCCGGTGAAGCAGGTCGTCTACCTCGACTTCCTCCCGTCGTATGTCGAGGGCCTGCGCGACTTCGGTCTGCGCGCGGTCCACGCGAAGATCCGCGACCGGATCGTCGAGGTCTGCCGCGAGGCCTACCGGGGTGTCAACGTCGACATCCGGGTCGAGGTGCCGACCGACTTCGCGCTCTACGAGCACGTCGAGCTGGTCGGCGTCGATCCGAACGACATGGGCCTGTTCGGCTACGACAACTCCGCCGGCAAGGACAACGGCAACCTCCGGCTCTACGACCGGCTCGGCGGCGTGAACGCGCTCACCCAGCAGGACGGCTACGCGGGCTTCGGCGGCGTGTTCCTGCGGTCGCTGCTCGGGTTCTCGAAGCACCCGGGCAAGCTCGCGAAGGGCGTCCCCGGTGCCGACCCGGTGTTCGACAAGATCTTCGACGCGTTCCGCGCCGACCAGGGCGGCGAGCCGGTCACCTCTGCAGACCTCTCCGGCGACCTGCCGGCGCTGACCAGCGGCGCGGGCTGCCCGGCATCGGATCGCAAGACGAGGATCCAGTGCGCGATCTACGTGCTCGGCAACCTCGTCGGTGGAACGCTGAGCCACGAGATCGGGCACTCCGTCGGCCTCGCGAATCCGTTCGCCGAGGGCTTCCACAACGCGGGCGATGCTCCGAACCGCCTCATGGACTCCGGCGGGGATCGCCCGTTCCTCGAGCGCGCGATGCTCGAAGGGCAGGGCCCAGCGGTGTTCTGCGACGACGAATACGCCTATCTCCGCATGATCCTGCCGACCAGTGAATCGGCGGATGACATCACGCGCCCGGGCTGCTTCTAGCCGACGCGGGGTCGGGGTAGGCTGACCGACCAATGGCACGGGGGTCACGTTCGAAGTCGAAGCCGCGCCCCCGCACCACTGCGCCGCAGCCGCTGCCGAAAGCGGAGCTGCGCCCGCTGCAGCGTCGCGATCCGCGCCGCTGGATCTACACGATGCTCTGCTTGCTGTTCGCGGCGACGCAGGCGTTCCTGATCTGGAAGGTCGTACCGAACCGCCTGCCTTCGGCATCGTTCCATCTCTGGACGGTGCCGATCTTCACGTTCGTGATGGGCGCGGCCACCGCGCGCGGCGGCCAGTACGGCTGGTACGTCGCGGTGTTCGCGGGCTCGGCCGCGTTGCTGTCGACGGTGCTCCTGATCGTTCGCATCATCATCTCCGCCGCGTTCCTCTCCGGCGTCTACGGCGCGTTCGGTAAGGCGGCTGCGATGACCGCGCTGACATCTGTCGCCTTGCTCGTCGAGCTGTGCGCGCTCTTGCCGATCGTGCAGGTGAAGTGGCTCATGACGCGCGCAGGCCGCCGCACGCTCGGCGCGCGAGAGTCATGACCCGGCGCCGACTCGTCGCGCTGATCCTGGTGTGGACGCTCCCGAGCGTGCTGTTCCTCTCGACGGCCGCGCTCGTCTACGCGAAGTACCGCATCGCACCTCCCGATCGATTGGACGATGCCGAACGCACGCAGGTGATCCGCACGTTGCGCGCGGGGATGGCGGGCGAGACGCCGGTTCCGTGCACGATGGATCGTCCTGTCGAGGAGATCCTCGCGGTCACCGTGTGGTCGAAGGGTCGGCCGCTCGCGCGGTTCGAGGGTCACGGCGAGACCGTCTGCGCGGCGGCGCAGGAGGCTGCGGCGAAGATCCAGACCGCCGGCGTGATCAAGGCGATGACCGTCGAGGATCGGGAGGCGGCTCGCCTGCAGGTCGACGTGGTCACCGGCTCGGCGCCACTCGGCGGGATCGAGCGTTACGCGGTGCCCGGCATCGCCGAGATGCTCGCCATCAACCCCGGCATCGAGGGCATCGGCACCGATCACCGAGGTGCGCGCGCCGTGCTCTTGCCGCACGAGCTGGTCGCCGCAAAGGTCCTCGCGGCGAAGCGCCCGTCGAATGCGCTGCCCGACTTCGCGATGGGCATCGACATCGCGCGGATCAGCAGTCTGCTCGCGCAGCGCGCCGGCATTGTCGGCGAGATCGCGCCCAGCTCGCTGTTCCGGTTCCGCACCGATACCTTCGTCGAGCAGCCGCAGCGCATGCGGTCATCGGCGCCGATCCAGCTCTATCGCGGCATCCCTGCGGAGCTTCCGCCGCTGTCGGCCAAGTCGCTGCGCGAGGCCGCGCTCGAAGGCGGGCGGTTCCTCGTCGCGCACCTCGCGCCAAACGGCCGTTACATCTACGAGCACGAGCTGTCGAGCGGGCGGCAGACGGATCCCATGCGCTCGAGCAGCTACTCGATGCCGCGGCACGCGGGCACGACGTACTTCCTCGCGGAGCTGTACCGGATCACGAAGGAGCCGTGGCTGAAGGAGCCGATCGAGCGCGCGTTTCATCACCTGGCGGAGCTGCTCAAGACCGGCAAGTGCGGCTCGACGCTCCCCAATGGAACCGAGATCGATTGCGTGCTCGATCGCACCGAGGCGGTGGCGCAGCTCGGATCCACCGCGCTCGCCGTGGTCGCGCTCGCCGAGTACCAGCGCGCGACCGGCGATACGACCTACCTCCCGATCGCGACCAAGTTCAGCTCGTTCCTGTTGTTCATGCAGCGCGAGGATGGCTCGTTCCGCCATCTGTACGATCCCAAGACCCAGACGCCCGATGACAAGACCGAGCTCCTCTACTACTCGGGCGAGGCGGCGCTCGCACTCGCACGCATGTACCTCGTGACGAACGACGAGCGCTATGCGATCGCGGCACGCAAGGGTCTCGAGTGGCTGGTCGCCTGGTACGACTTCTTCATGGGGGGCTTCTTCTACGGCGAGGAGCACTGGACGTGCATCGCGGCGGAGGCTGCGTGGCCCTACGCCAACAACCCCGAGTACAAGCGCTTCTGCCACGGCTACGGAGCGTTCCTGCGCGCGCAGCAACCGGTGCTCGGCGAGCATCCCGATCAGGACGACTTCGCGGGTGCCTACAACGTCACCTCCTTCGTACCTCCCTACAACACCCCCGCCGGCTCGCGGACCGAGGCGATGATCTCCGCGTACCTGCTCGGAAAGCACCACGGCGACCCCGATCCCCAGGTCCGCGAGCAGATCCGCGCCGCGCTTCAGTACACGCTCGGGCAGCAGATCCGGCCCGAAAGCGACTTCAATGTCGTCGGCCACGGGCTCGGCGGGATGCCCGGCAGCCCGATCGACCGCAACGTACGGATCGACTACGTCCAGCACGTCTGCTCGGCGATGATCCGGGCCTCCGAGTGGATCGACGACCCCTAGACAAGCCTTCGTGATTCCCGCGGCTTCCCTGCTATGATAGGGCCGCGGTGGCTGACGATAAGAGGACCAAGATAGGTCAGACGGGACCGGCACGGCCGATGGGCGGAACTCCGGTGCCGGCGTCGCCGACTCCCTCGCCGCACTCGTCGCTGCCGACGTCGTACCTTCCAGATCACGGCGTACATGGGCACGCCCCGAACCAGCCGACGTCGATCCTTCCGGATCACGGCGTTCACGCACACGCGCACGCCCCGAATTCGGCGCACTCGTACCTGCCGCCCGTCGTCGATCCGCTGCTCGGCGCGACGATGGCCGGGCGCTACCACATCACGAAGAAGCTCGGCGAGGGCGGCATGGGCGCCGTCTATCTCGCGACGCACAACCTGCTCGAGAAGCAGGTCGCGCTCAAGGTCCTGCACGGCGAGTTCGCGCGCAAGGAGGACCTGGTCGAGCGGTTCATGCAGGAGGCGAGGTCCGCCTCGCGCATCCGCCACGAGAACGTGATCGACATCAGCGACTTCGGCACCACGCCCGAGGGCCTGGTGTTCTTCGCGATGGAGCACTTGAAGGGGCACGACCTGCACGAGGAGGTCGCGCGTGCGCGCCTCGCCGGTCAGCTGCTCCCGTGGGCGCGCAGCAAGAAGATCTTCTTGCAGATCTGCAGCGCGCTCACCGCCGCGCACGCGCAGGGCATTATCCACCGCGATCTCAAGCCCGAGAACGTCTACCTCGTCGAGTTCCTCGGCGAGCCCGACTTCGTGAAGCTCCTCGACTTCGGCATCGCGAAGCTGACTGAGGTCGACGACGGCGGCCGCAAGCTCACGAAGACCGGCATGCTGTTCGGCACGCCCGAGTACATGTCGCCCGAGCAGGCGCGAGGCGAGCAGGTCGATCACCGGGTCGACGTCTATGCGATGGGCTGCATCCTGTTCCAGCTCGTCACCGGTCGCGTGCCGTTCGAGGCCGACAACTTCATGGGCGTGCTGAGCCTCCACCTCACGGAGCCGCCGCCGCAGATTCCGCCCGAGGTGTTCGATCGGATCGGCGCGCCGCGCGAGCTCGCGGGCGTGATCGATCGCGCGCTACTGAAGGACAGGAACCAGCGCTGGAGCACGATCGAGGAGCTCTCGAACGCCGTGCGACGCGTTTGTGGCGATCCGCTGCCGAGCCAGTCGGCGGCGACGCCGAGGCCGAACGTCGAGCACATCAAGGGCAGTGGCGTCACCGCCGGTGTGCAGGCTCCGGCGGCCACCACGCAGTCGCGTCAGAAGACGCAGTGGACCGGCAACCTCCAGGTTCCGCAGGAAGACGACAAACCGAACAACAAGTCGAAGCTGCCGCTGATCCTCGGCCTGGTGGTCGTCCTCGGTGGTGGCGGCGCGGCCGCGTACTTCGCGACGCAGGGCGGTGGGGGCGGTGGCACCGAGCCCGGCTCCGGCACCAACGTCGTCGTCACGCCACCGCCCGGATCCAATGGCGTGGGCCCGGACAAGACCACGACGCCGCCCGGACCCGGCAACGGCGGAACGCAGGTCGCATCGATCGATGCGGGCGTTGCTGCTCCGCCGGCGATCGATGCGGCCGTCGCCGTGCTGCCGCCGCCGCCCGCGCAGGTCACGTTCCGGCTCGACTCGAAGCCCCGGGGTGCGGACATCACGAACGTCGCCACCGGAAAGCGGTACGGCAAGACGCCCGTGACGATGACGATCAAGGGCTCGCACGAGACGCTGACGTTCCTCCTGAAGCGCAGTGGTTACGGCGACGCGCTGATCGACTACACGCCCGACCAGGATGGGAAGTTCACGGCGACGCTCGAGAAGGGCGAGGGCACCACGGCCGTTCGCCAGACCGTTCCGCTGAAGCCGCCCGGTGGCGCAGTCACGCGCCCCGACGGTGGCAACAAGCCCCCCGACGGCGGGAACAAGCCGCCCGACGGTGGCAACAAGCCGCCTCCCGAGGACGACTGCGTGGATCTGCCGTGCGTGAAGAAGAACGTGCCTGGTCTGAATCAGGGCAGCGGCGCCGGTAGCTGATCATGCTGTCGGGTCGCGCGAAGCTCGGCGAGGTCGAGATCGCCTACGACGTGTTCGGCACCAGCGGCCGGCCCCTCGTCCTGATCATGGGCATCGGTGCGCAGCGCGTCTTCTGGGACGACCAGATGTGCGAGCAGCTCGTCGAGGCCGGCTTCCGTGTCGCGCGCTTCGATCATCGTGACATCGGCGAGTCCTCGCGCCTCGACGCGCCCGTCCCGCACCCCGGCCGCATGCTCGCGCTGCGCATGCTCGGAGTCACCGCGAAGCCGCCGTACACGCTGTCCGACATGGCGAGCGACGTCGCGCAGCTGATCCGCACGATCGGCTTCGGCAAGAGCCACATCGTCGGTGCCTCGATGGGCGGCATGATCGGCCAGCACCTCGCGCTCGAGCATCCCGAGCTCGTCCGCTCGCTGACCTCGATCATGTCCACGCCCGGAGGTCGCCGTTACCTGCCGCGCCCGTTCGCACTGAAGGCGCTGTTCATGCCCCCGCCGAAGACCGCCGAGGAAGCCGGTATCTCCGTCGACAATCTGTTCCAGACCATCGGTGGCCACGCGTTTCCGCACGACAGCGATCGCCTCCGCGCGATCGGCGCGCTGTCCCACGAGCGCGGCGCGAACCCGCGCGGCTTCCTCCGCCACTTCGCGGCGATCATGGGCACCGCCGATCGCCGCGCGAAGCTGCGCACGTCGCAGGTGCCCACGCTCGTGATCCACGGAAGCTCCGATCCGCTGATCCCGATGAGCGCCGGCAAGGCGCTCGCGCGGATGATGCCCGATGCGACCTGGTTGCCGATCAGCGGCATGGGCCACGGCTTACCGTCGGCCGTGTGGCCCGTCGTGGTTCGCGCGATCGCTCGTCATGCCGAGCGCGCGGACGCGCGTGCTACGGTCTGAGTGCAAGCGCAGGTGTCGGAACGGTATACGAGAGCCGCTTAAAACGGCTTGGGCGAAAGCTCTTGCGGGTTCAAGTCCCGCCCTGCGCACTGAACACTCGTCGCACTGATTTCCTGTTGAGTCCGCGGTGAGTGGGCTGCAACGCATGACAGTTCGGGCACAAGACGCGGAGATTCTCGAGACGGTTGTCGTTGCGATCGCCGTTCTTGTGATCGAGCTCGACGGGAATGCGGCCATCAGGCGCGCGCTCGCACCAGCCGCAGAGCTCGCAACACGGTTGCTTCAGACCCTCCCTGAACAGCCGGAGCTTGAGCTGGTGCGTGGACGTCCAGCGACCGGACACCAGGATGTCGCTGAGAGGCCGACGCGGGCCCGGGCTCACGCCGACGTTCCACCTTGACCGAGGATGTGCGACGTATCGAGCGAGAGCGCGGCGATCCGGCGCTGCACGTGATCGAAGTTGCCGCCAGCGGGTCGTAGCCCGAGAGTACGGAGCACGTGCGCGATGCTGCGCGCGCCAACCACCGCAGCGCGCAAGTCGTCGTCAGACCAGCGTCGCGCTTTGTCGCGCGGAGCGAGGAAGTGCGTGGTGTTGATCCCGAGCTCGCGCGCCCTGCGGCGAACTCGCTTCCTCGTCTCGATCGCGCCAAGCCGCGCGGCCGCATCGCGAAAGCTCGTCGCCGCTGCGATCGCTTCACGAAGCTGCTCGTCACTCCACCGGGGAACTCGACTCCACGCCACGTCCGATTGATACGCTACACCCCTGACAGTCCGCTCGCCGGACAGATTACCTAGGACGACCAAGACGACCGCGGCACGTACGCGATTGCCTTGTGGCAGTCCATCGTCGCTCCATGCCTGGCGCCGCCTTTTCAACGGCTGGAACTAATAGCTCTGGCGCATCGCCCGACGCGAGCGTCCGACGCTCGAACGAAACGCTCAGCGCGTGTGGATCACGTGCGCGAGCAGCTCGCCCGCGAGGTAGTGGCTACCCTTCGCGGGCCAGCGCTTGCCGTGGCGGAGGAACGTGTTGACGATGGCGCCCTCGCGATCGCGCTTCGTTGCTGGCCGCGTGGGATCGACGAAGCCGCGGCGATACACGCCACCGCCGAGGTAGAGAAACTCGGTGACGCCGCGCGGGTCGCGCGAGATCACGATCGCGATCAGGTCGGCGTCGTTGTCGCTGACGGCGCGATCGAAGATCAGGAGATCGCCGGGCGCGGCGGGCTCGGTCGGATCGGAGCGCTGATCCGTCAGGTCGGCGGGCGCGGTGCGACCGAACGCGGAGACGAGCGAGAGGATCGTCGCGTGTGGATCGCGCTTGTCGCGATGACCGACGAGCGAACGCAGATCGGGAGCCTCGCGAATCGCGGGGAGCACGGTACCTGCGGGCACGCGGTGCGGGGTGGCGAGTGGAGCGGGCGCGTCGGGCAGGGCGATCGCGGCGGCGGCGGCCGCGGAGGCCTCGCGGATCGGCGGGGCGGATAC
>JACCRC010000358.1 GCA_013813765.1 Deltaproteobacteria bacterium
ACGCTACCCTTGTCGTCGACGACCGGCGGTCGACATCACGTCCACGACAACGGTGGCGTATGCGTCCACGGCGCCGTCAACGACCATGTCGACGTCAACCCCAGGACAGAAATGGGGTCGGACCCCCTTTATTGCGCAACTTGCGCAGAAAATGGGGTCGGACCCCATTTACGCTCGCGGGCGGTGATTCGCTTCGCGCTGCTCGTCGTGCTGGTCCTCGTGAGCGCGGTGCGCCCGGCGATCGCGCATCCGCTCGATGTTGGCTACATCCGCGTCGACGGCAAGGACAACACGTTCGCGATCGCGCTCGACATCGACATCCAGGCGGCAGCGCTGGTGCTGCGGATGGACGAGGCGAAGCTCGATGCGGCAACGCTCACCGCGCGCACGAAGGAGCTCGCGGAGCTGACGTATGCGCGCTCGCCGATCATGACGTCGGCGGGGCCGTGTACGTGGAGCGGCGCGGCGGCGTCGATCACCGGGCGGATGGTGCGCATCACCGACACCGCGACGTGCACGGGTGACGGGCCACGGCGCTGGGAGTTCCCGATGATCCGCGAGTCGCGGATCTCGCCGACGTTCGAGCTGCTGGTCAAGGAAGGACTCGGGGACAGCGAGCGGCTGACGCTCGTCGATCGGTACCAGCAGGAGCTCGAGCTCGGGGCGGAGGCGGAGGGCTCGTACGGGTTTGTCGAGTTCGTGTGGTCGGGCGTGGTGCACATCGGGGCGGCACCGAGCGAGTGGCACGACGAAGAGGGCTGGAAGCTGCCTGATGGCATCGACCACATTCTGTTCCTGCTCGCGCTCATCCTCGGCGGGGGCACGCTCCTGCAGCTGATCGGCATCGCGAGCGGATTCACGGTCGGGCACTCGATCACGCTCGCCTTGGCGGCGGTCGGTGCCGTGCGTCCGCCCGCCGAGGTGATCGAGCCGCTGATCGCGCTCTCGATCGCGTTCGTCGCGCTGGAGGCGATCACCGGGTTGTGGAAGAAGCATCGCTGGAAGATCGCGACGGCGTTCGGCCTCGTGCATGGCTTCGGGTTCGCGAACGCGCTCTCCGGCCTCGATCTGTCGACTGGCCAGATGGCGAAGGCGCTGTTCGGGTACAACCTCGGCGTCGAGCTCGGCCAGCTCGCGTTGATGGTGGTGCTCGTGCCGCTCGTCATGCTCGCGCACCGGAACAAGAAGGTCGGGCCCTACATCATCAAGGGGCTGGCGGGACTCATCTTCGTGGCGGGCATGTACTGGTTCATCGAGCGCGTGCTCTCGGCCCTGTCCTGAGATACTGGGCCGTGGACTTCGACTACGTGGTCGTCGGCTCGGGCTTTGGAGGCAGCGTCTCCGCGTGCCGTCTCGCCGAGAAGGGCTACTCGGTCGGCGTGATCGAGATGGGGAAGCGGTGGACAGCGAAGGACTTCCCGAAGACGACGTGGAACCTGTGGCGGTGGGTCTGGCGCCCCGGGCTCAAGCTGTTCGGCTTCTATGACATGCGCCCGTTCAAGCACGTGGTGATCCTGTGCGGCAACGCCGTCGGCGGTGGCTCGATCACCTACGCGAACACGATGCTCGTGCCGCCGGAGAGCGTGTGGAGCTCCGGGTCGTGGAATGGCATCACCGACTGGAAGGCCGAGATGCCCGCGCACTACGCGACGGCACAGCGCATGCTCGGTGTGACTCGCAATCCGATCCTGCGCGACGCCGACCACATGCTGAAGAAGATGGCCGACGATCAGGGCGTCGGGCACACGTTCTATCAGACCGATGTCGCGGTGTACTTCGGCAAGGATGGCGAGGCGCCTGGGACGGAGCACCCGGATCCATACTTCGACGGCAAGGGACCGCCGCGTGCGAGCTGTATCGGTTGCGGAGGCTGCATGGTCGGCTGCCGATTCAACGCGAAGAACACGCTCGACAAGAACTACCTCTACTTCGCCGAGCAGCACGGTGCGAAGATCATCGCCGAGACGCGCGTCGTCGACATCGTGCCGATCGGCGCGGCCGACGGCTCCGAGGGCTACCGGATCACGACGGAGCGCACGACCTCGTGGTTCTTCAAGCAGCGGAAGACGATCACTGCACGGCACGTCGTACTGTCGGCATCGGCGCTCGGCACGATGGACTTGCTGATGCGGCTGAAGCTCAAGGGCTCGCTTCCGAACGTCTCGGACCGCCTCGGCAACGACGTTCGCACGAACTCCGAGTCGCTGATCGGCGTGCGCTTTCCCGGCAAGACGCTCGATATGTCCCAGGGCATCGCGATCGGCTCGGGCATCCACATCGACCAGTTCACGCACATCGAGGCCACCCGGTACTCGAAGGGCTCCGATGTCCTCGGCCTGCTCGCGACGATGCTCGTCACGGGGAAGGGCTGGAAGCGCATCTTCGCGTGGTGGTGGGCCGCGCTGCGGCACCCGATCAAGTTCGCGCGCGCGAGCTGGCCGTTCGGGTTCGCGCGGCAGACGCTGATCTTCCTCGTGATGCAGACGATCGACGCGACGCTGAAGTTCCAGCTCCGGCGCCGCTGGTTCTGGCCGTTCACGCGTCTCCTCTGCTCGGCGGGCGAGCGGATCCCGACGAACATCCCGGCAGCGAACCTGTTTGCCGAGAAGGCGGCCGCGAAGTTCGGCGGCATTCCGATCACGTCGACGAGCGAGATCCTGTTCGACCTGCCGATGACGGCGCATTGCATCGGCGGCTGCGTGATGGGCGCCGATGCGACCACGGGCGTCATCGATTCCCAGCACCGGGTGTTCGGTTATCAGAATCTCTACGTGATCGACGGCGCCGCGGTCGGCGCGAACCTCGGAGTAAATCCGAGCTTGACGATCACAGCGCTCGCGGAACGCGCGATGACGTTCGTCCCAGAGAAACGCGTGTGATCTTATTGAACGGGTAACGACGCGCGAGCTTTGTAATCGCGCTCGCATGAAGTTGGTTTCGAGCAACGCTCGACCGACGACAAATGGTGCCAGCAAGAATTCTGAGCGCCCAACTGCGCCTGCAAGTGGGATAAAAACCACAATGAAGCGTTCGCGCGCCCTCGCTACAGAGAGCGCATGCGCACCGAAGCCATTGCACTCGCACTCATCGGATCTCTCGCCATCGGTTGCACGACCGAAGCAGGCGAAGCGGGCTCCGACTTCAGCGGACAGAACAATACCGACGACGGTGCGGGCGCAGGCTCCGATATGCAGCCGGATGCGGGCACGCCGACGACTCCGACGCCGGAGCCCGAAACGCCCACCCAGCCCGATCCCGTGACGCCTGAGCCGACCACTCCGCAGCCGCAGCCGCCAACGCCGACGACGCCGCAGCCGCAGCCCCCGACTCCGACGACTCCGACCACGCCGACCACGCCGCCGGCTCCGACCACCCCGACGACGCCGACCACCCCGCCGGCGCCAACGCCGTCCGCGAACCCGTCGTACGCGACGCAGCACCCGCGCATCTACATGGCGACCAACAAGAGCCGCCTGCAGGCGCGTCTCGCCGCGAACGGCCCCGCCGCATCTCGTTTCAAGACGCTCGTCGATCAGTGGGTCGGCGGCGCCAACATCTGGGGCTTCCGCGCGTGGAACGGCGCGCTGCTGGGCCAGCTCACGAACGATCCGAAGTACTGCGCGAAGTCGGTCGCCGTCGTCGAGGCGCAGGTGACGACCGCGGAGGCCGCGATCGCCGGAGGCCAGCGCCCGGTCGTCGCGAGCGACAGCTACCTCGAGATCGGCGACTTGATCGGTGACCTCGCGCTCGTCTACGACTGGTGCAACCCGTCACTCACCGCGTCGCAGAAGACCCGCTGGCTCGCGTACGCGAACCAGGCCGTGTGGAACGTCTGGAACCCGACCCAGGCGAAGTGGGGTAACACCACGTTCGCGTGGAGCGGTTGGGCGACGAACGACCCGTCGAACAACTACTACTACTCGTTCACGCGCGCCACGATGCTGCTCGGTCTTGCCTCGCACGGCGAGAGCGCGCAGGGCGCAGGCTGGCTGACCCAGTTCCGCGACACGAAGATGCTCGGCCAGCTCGTCCCGACGTTCACCGGCGACCTGCAGGGCGGTGGCTCGCGCGAGGGCACCGGCTACGGCGTCGCGATGCGCAACCTGTGGAAGCTGTACGACCTCTGGTACGCGTCGACCGGCGAGGACCTCGCGAACAAGACCGGCCACACGCGCGCGTCGATGCTCGCGTTCATGCACCAGGTGATGCCGACGGGCGACAAGATCGCTCCCACCGGTGATCTCTCGCGCGACTCGACCTCCGCGTTCTTCGACTACCACCGCGACTACCTGCAGACGCTGATCACCATGTACTCGAACGACGGCCTCGCGTCGCGTGCGAAGAAGATGCTCGAGAGCGTCAGCGTCACGCGCATGGGCAGCCAGTTCATGGCGATCGATGACTTCCTCTACGACTCGAGCGCGGTGGCCTCGGCGCCGATCGATCTCAACAACACGTATCACGCGACGGGCATCGGCCAGCTGTACGCGCGCTCGAGCTGGAGTGATCCGCAGGCGACCTGGGTCAACATGACGGCGGGTCCCTACACCCAGTCGCATGCTCACCAGGACCAGGGCTCGATCATGCTCTACAAGGGCGGCTGGCTCGGCTATGACGCGGTCATTCACTCGAAGTCGGGTCTCCCGCAGCAGACGACGGCGCACAGCCTCGTTCGCGTGAACAGCAACGGCGCGCCCGTTCGCCAGGTCGCGAACACGATCTCCACGATGACCGGCCTCAAGCAGACCGCGCAGTGGACCTACGCGGGCGCTGACCTCAAGCCGGCGTACAACGGCAACGCGGCGATCTCGATGATGCAGCGCGAGATGGTGTTCCTGCCGCCGAACGTCGTCGTCGTGTATGACCGCGTGAACACCGCCGCCGGCACGCAGCAGACGTGGCAGTTCGCGATGCCGGTGTCGCCGACGATCTCGGGCAACACCGCGACGATGAGCAACGGTGGCCACTCGCTGAGCATCCAGCGCCTCGCGCCCTCGGCGACCACGTCGGTGACGTCGATGACCTCGGTCGATGCGGACTTCACCGGCGGCTTCCGCCTCGACCAGACGATGGCCGGCGGCAACCACCGCTACCTGCACGTCATGTCGATCGACGGTGCGGCGACCAGCGTGGCCTCGGCGAACGACTCGACCGTCACGCTCTCCGTCGGTGGCAAGACCGCGACGATCGCGTTCAACCGCGACGCCCCGGGCGGCACGATGACGTTCGACGGTACGACGACCGCACTGAGCGGCGTCGCGACGCTCGCGCCCTGATCGAAACGCCGGTGAGCTCTGACAGCGCGCCCGGGCGACGAGCCTAGGCGCGCTTTTTCGCGTCCGCGTCGAACTTCTCGCGAGCAGCCTGGATCGCCGTGCGGTTGTCGCCCGCCCACCTCGCCAGACCGCGGATCGGCACGAGCAGCGTCTTGCCGAGGCGGGTCAGCTCGTACTCCACGCGGGGTGGGATCTCGGGAAACACCGTTCGCTCGATGAGCCCGTCGCGCTCCAGGCCGCGCAGGGTGAGGGTCAGCATGCGCTGCGAGATGCCCTCGATGGAACGGCGCAACTCGCTGAACCGCATGGCTCCGTCGCCGAGTAGACCCACGATCTGCACGCTCCACTTGTCGCCGACACGGTTCAGCACCTCGCGGATCGCGGGGCACTTGTCGGTCGCGTGCAACGATTTGTTCCTCGGCGGCTGCTTGGTTCCCATTCGTTCCCTGGTTACCAATTTAAACCAAGGCAACAGCGGGAACCACAAGGAGCCGACCATGACTGCAACGACCTGGAACTTCGACCTTTCGCATTCTTCCGTGAGCTTCTCCGTCCGCCATCTGATGGTGTCGAAGGTCCACGGACGCTTCCACAACTGGAGCGGAACCCTGATCATCGTCGAT
>JACCRC010000375.1 GCA_013813765.1 Deltaproteobacteria bacterium
GTGGTGAGGCCCGCGCCTGCCGTCGCGAAGCCCGCGTCGCCTCCCTCGCCCGCTCCGCCGATCGTCGCCGAGCCGCCACCGACGGCGGTCGAGCCCGCGCCGATCACGAAGCCGACCTCGAAGAAGAAAGCAGCGCGCCCCGCGGCGAAGGCCGCTCCGGTCGTGCAGAAGCGCTGGGATCCGGACGCGTTGTTCCCCGAATGAACCGATCACTCCTTCTCGCAGCTCTCGTGCTCGCGCTGACGACGCGCGCCCATGCCGGCGATCCGAGGATCGAGGCCAAGGCACACATCGATCGTGCGACCGAGCTCCACAAGGCAGGCAATCCCGCAGAGGCGCTCGGCGAGCTGGTGCGCGCATACGCACTGGATCCGCAACCGCAGCTGCTCTACGCGATGGGCCAGCTCCACGTGAAGCTCGGCGAGTGCACGCTCGCGATCACGTTCTACGAGCGCTTCCTGTCGACGAAGCCCGCGGCGCAGCTCGCGAGGATGGCGAACGAGGCGATCGCGACGTGTCACACGAATCCTCCGCCCGCCATCGAGGCCCCGGCGGAGCCCGCTCCTGTCGCGACGAGCGCGCCCGAGCCGGCGCCGCTCGCGCCGCTCGCGCCCGCAGCGCTCCCCCGCTCCCCGGAGCCGCGTCCCTGGTACGCCGACAAGCTCGGCGTCGGTCTCGCCGGCGCGGGTGTGGTCACCGGGATCGTCGGCATCGTGATGTGGCGCGGCGCGCGGTCGGATCGCGACGACGCGGATCGGGCGCCGACGTACGACGAGTTCGACTCGCTCGTCGCTCGTGCGCAGACGAAGCAGACCGCGGCGCTCGTGCTCGGCGTCGCCGGAGTCGTGTTGGTCGGCGCGGGCGGTGCGCACCTGTGGCTGCACCAGCGCGAGCAAGGCGTCGTTGTCTCGCCCACGTCGGGCGGTGCCGCGATCTCGTGGAGCGGCCGATGGTGAAGTGGATCCTGGCCGCGCTTCTCGCGGGCGGCTGCGTGCGCTCGGCGACGACGTTCGAATGCGCGTCGGCAGATCAGTGCATGCGCGATGGCGTGCAGGGTCGCTGCGAGGCCGTGAGCCTCTGTAGCTTTCCCGATCCCAGCTGCGTGACGGGAATGCGCTTTGGCGACTACGCCGGGGGCTATGCGAACCAGTGCGTCGGCGACGACAACGAGCTTCCCGACGCACGACCCACGTCCGATGCGGCTGTCACCGACGGCGCCCTGCCCGATTCCTCGATGCCCGACGCCGCGAGCAGTGCTTGCCCAACCAGTTACACCGCGCTCCCTGGAGCCGGCGCACACCTGTATCGCAAGGTCACGACGAACGCGGGCTGGTCGAGTCACATGACCGCATGCGCGATCGACGGTTCGAACGCGTATCTCGCGATCCCCGACAATCCATCCGAGCTCGCGGCGCTCGTCGCCGATGGCGACGTCTGGGTGGGCATCAGCGACTCGACCACCGAGGGCACCTACCAGACGGTGCGCGGCGCGATCGCCACGTTCCTGCCGTGGGGCCCCAGCGAGCCCGACAACAACGGCAACCAGGACTGCGTCGGTGCGCTCCAGGCGAGCAGCAAGATCGAGACCCTCGCTTGCACGACGATGCGACCGGCGCTCTGCGAGTGCGAACCGTAAGGCTAGTGGAGGCTCTCGAGCGTCGCGAGCAGGCGATCGATCGGGACCGGTTTCGACAGGTGTGCCCGCGCGTGCGTCGCGGCTAGCTTTGCAGCAGTCGCGGTGTCCGAGGAGATCACGACGATCGGAATCTCCGCCAGCGCGGGGCTCCGCGCGCACTCCTCGCAGAACGTCTCGCCGTCCATCACCGGCATCTGCAGGTCGAGGAGGATGAGCCCGGGCCGAAGCCCCGCGCGCAGCTGCGCGAGCGCCTCGCGCCCATTGGCGGCCGTCGCGGTGTCGTAGCCCCGTTTCTGAAGCACGCCGGCAACGACGTCACGCACGTCCTGATCGTCGTCGACGATCAGCACCAGCGAGTCGGCCTGCAGTCGTGGCGCGCTGGGCCGCATCACCGCCGCGCGCTTTGGAACGCGCACCGAGAAGATGGTCCCGTGCTGCGCGCTGGAGGTCACGTGAACATCACCACCGTGGCCGCGCGTGAGGCGGTCGACAATGTACAGGCCGAGGCCGAGGCCGCGGACGGAGTGCGGCCGCACCTTCGGAGCTCCCTGCTTGAAGGGATCGAAGATCGTGGCGAGGAGCTCCGGCGCGATCGGCGGTCCGCTGTTCTGAACCGTGAGCACCACGTTGTCGTGGTCTTCACGAAGGCCGACCATCACGGGCAGCTTCGGATCGCTATGGACGAGCGCGTTGTTCACGAGGTTTGTGACGATCTGCGTGAAGCGAACCGTGTCGCATCGCCCGGGAAGCGTGCTGACCACCGAACGGAAGTCGATGCGCCGATCCGGATGCGCATCACGAAGATCCTCCACGACCGACGCCACGATCTCGCAGAAGTCCGCGTCCGCGGGGATGACCCGGATGGCGCCGTTGACGCGGGACTCGGTGACATCGACGAGATCGGTGATGAGGCGGGTCGCGCTCTCGGCGTTTCTGAGCGCACGTCCGAGCGCCTTTGCCTGACGCTCGTCGGTGGCGTTCTCGAGCAAGGATGCCGCGACCGTCTGGATCACAGCGAGGGGATTCCGCAGGTCATGGCCCACCACTCCGGCGAGCACGCGCTGAAAGTCATGCGCCGCTGCGAGCTCCTTCACGTGAGCTGCATCGCGGTCGCGAAGCCGCGCCATCGCGAGATATGCCCCCACCTGCGCACCCACGACGGACAGGAGCCGCAGGTGGCGCGCGTCGTAGCTCTCACCGTCGGGCTCGACGCGAATGACGCCGATGACCTCGTCCAGTCCCATGACCGGCAGCGCGAGCGAAGGCACCGAGTCGCGCGAACGACCGATCTCGTCGCCACCTGACACGAGCCGATACAGCGACTCCAGCCGGGTCACCAGCGTCTCTCGCTCCTCATCCGGGACGGCGGGTGCCACGTACAGCGCGGTGCGGTCACCATCGACCTCGAGGACGGCACAGTCACGAGACGGGATGATCTCGCGAGCCAGGACGAGCACGCGGTCGACTCGTTCGCTGCGGTGATCGCTCGCCTCGAGCGTGTGCGCGATCTCCGAGAGGACTCGCGAGATGCGTCGCAGCTCGGTCTCGTAGCTGTTCATGACGTCCTCTTCTCGGGCATGCCCGTAGGGAGGCCTTGCTTCTCCGCGCTCATGCTTCGTTGCCTTCGCGCAGCAACCCTGCGTCGCGGATGTCGGGAATCGATCGCAGCCGCTGGAGCGCGATGTCGCCGGTGAGCTGCGTCAACAGCGGAACCAGTGCCCTCACGGATGACCAGAACGCCGAGCCCCGGGCGCTTCGCGGCGGCGTGCTTCGCCGCTCGACGCACCAGCGTCGCCGTGGCGGAGCTTCCCATCAGATCGTCGAGCGCACTCCAAAGAGCTGCGAACAGTGATGCGGTGGTTGGGTCATCTGGCTGCTCCGACAAACTCACCTTGACGCCCGCAACCAAGTCCATAGCAATCTGTTCACGACCGGTTGGGCCGCTGCTCCGTGAACGCTTCTCGAGTGAGCTGCACGAGTTGTTCCGAAGAAGCCACGCAGGAACGATCAGCGTCCAGGCCCGCTCAAGCCAGTGATGTCAGTGACTACACGCATCTACTCCCGCGAACATCACGAGCGAGCACGCACGCGAGCGCCCGCGCGCGTACGGCGCCGCTCTCACGCGTGCGGGCGACGCGAGCGCGACCGCAGCAGCAAGGCACCCACGTACACGCCGAGGAGCGCCGTCGGCAGCCCGGAGCCACTGGAACCTGCATCGCAGCAGCCGCCGGAATTGGAACCGCCGGGACCGCCCTCGCAGTCGTTCTCGGTGTCGAAACCTCCGGTCGAGCAGTCGTCGCAGCCGTCCGCATCTGAGTCGCCGCAGCGATTCGGATCATCGGGGAACGGATCGCTGCCGTCCCCGACGCCATCACCATCGCTGTCGCTACCGCCGCCGCCACCACCGGGGCCGATCGGTGTGACGGTGCACTGCGCCTCGAACAGCGCGTTCAGGAACAAACGTGTGCCCTGGCTCTGCGAGCCCGAGGTGACCGGCACGTTCGTCGAGAACGAGTGACCGCCGAGATAGCTGATCTTGCCCCCGCATCCGATGGCGTGCGGCACGTTCTCGTCGCCCTTGAAGATGATGTCCTCGCAGCCGTCGAGGTAGCCGCTCATCCAGAGGTCCTGGCTGCCCGGCCCGTTCGGGCCCGTGAGCAGGGTGACCTGGCGGTTGTTCTGGTACGTGGAGCTCAGGTACGAGCTCAAGTTATAGGCAGGCTCGCTGCCGCCGACGGGTCCGAACTCGCCGTCGAGCTGGTTGTACGGAACGTCGGGGCGCAGGACCTTCACCGTGCTGGGGGACTGCGCGACTTCGAAACCGGGCATGTTCTGCCACGTCGCCGGCTTCGGCAGGCAGCACGCTTGACCGCCGCATGCGCCAGCGACGCACTCGTAGTTGCCGTTCGTACAGGTGTTGGTCGGGCAGAGCGGCGGCGTGCCGGCGGTCGTGAGGAAGTGGCCGTTGCGGCCAGCGTCGTCGAGGTACGGCCACGCTGGATTCGGCACCAGGTTCTCGTACGCGTTCACCGCCTGGCACTGGGCGAAGAAGTGTGTCGGGTACTCGAGGAACGCGCGCACCTCGGCGACGACCTCGTGTCCATGGAACGTGAACTTCTGCCCCGTGCAGCCAGCCTGCGTCTGCGGGCAGCCGCCTTCGCATTCCACGCGCTCGCGCTCGCTGACGCCCCAGTGCATCGACATGATCTGGCAGAACGCCGGCGTGCCGTCGCTCTTGAACAGCGCGCCGTTCTTGTGGTTCCTGTTCGGCGCGTTGCACGTGCCGAGGTCACCGGCGATCGCCTCCTCGGTCAGCATGCTCGGGTTCGCGGTGCCGGGGCCGCAGTTGGTTGCGCCACACTTCTGCGCCGGAAACTCGGTACCGTTGTCTTGCGGGATGCCCGCAGCGCGCAGGTAGCCGGTCGCGATATCCTCATTGCCGTCCGCGAACACCGCGATCGTCGGTGACGCGACCATCTCGCGCGCCGAGTTACCGGTGAACGCAGCGGTCGCTTCGTGCACCGTGGTCACGTGGAACACGGAGCGCATCGCCCACGGGTTCGCGGCCCACTTCGTCCGATCATTCCACGCGTCGATGATCGCGAGCGCCTTGTCGTGATCGGCCGCGTCGATCGCGAACGGACCGCCTCGGTAGCGATGTGTACCGAGCGCGGAGCCACGTGCGGCGGTGCCCGTGTCATCCCAGATCACCTTCGTCATCGCACTGACGTCCGGGCTGGCCGTCGGATACGTGCACTTCACACCTGACCCTTCGACGCCGCAGTCCCAGGCGCACAGGTCACCAGCGGTGTTGCACGGCGCGGCGTGCCAGGTCTTGTTCGGCTCGATCAACCAGTGCACGTGAACGCCCTGGCGCAACAGCTGGTACACGAGCCCGTACGCCTGAAACATGCCGGTGGACTGGTACGAGAGATCCATCGGGATGATCAGGCTGCCGGTCGCGAAGGTTCGGTTCGCGGCGTGCGCGTCACGCGAACCGAGCGCGAGACATGCGATCAAAGCCGATGCGATCGCGAGCTTCCGAGCGGCGTGCACCATGAATCCATGGTGCCAGTACCGTCACATCCGGTCACTGTCCCGTTGTTGCACAGCCTCCATCCCACACGAGTGCCGGCGGCGGCGCAAGAGCAGCGCGAGCGCGAGGGGAATTCCACCGCCGGTGGCCGCGGTGCAGCCGGATCGCTCGCTGTCCGGATCTTGTTCGGAGCCCGCGGGATCCTCGCCGCTGCCAGGCTTCGCGGTCACGACCACGTTCGCCGTTGCGGTCGCACCGAACCACGAGACGCCCTCGCGTACGAGGCGCGCGGCGAACGTGTAGCTTCCGGGCTCCGAGGGCGCGCGCACGGGCACCTCGAGCGTGACGCTCCCACCGGGTGGCACCGGTGCGGCGAGGAACACGCGCGCGTCGGTGATCCCGTTCGCGTAACCGTTCGCGGGTTCCCACGCGATCGCGTTCGCGGCGCGTGCATCGGGACAGCCGGGCGCAGCCGCGAGGCGCACCTCGTCGGTCCACGTGCTCGCACCGCGGTTCTCGAGGGTGACCGTGACCGTGCCGAGCTCGCCGGCGGTGAGCGGCGCGGTGAAGGCGGCCAGCGCCTGTGCGCCGAGCGCGGGCCGATGTGCGGCGGAGATCGACGCGAGCTGCTGCACGCCGGGGCGCGTCGCGCCGGTGTCGTCGATGATCCCCCACGTCGATCCGGGGAAGTCGCGGAGGTTGAAGTAGAGCGCGATCGCGACGGTGCCGGCCTCGGCCATCGCATCGAACGCGGCTGCCATCCGCTCGGCCTGGCCGGCGGGCCCGACGGCGCTCGCCTGGAAGCCGTACTCGCTGACCCAGAGCTGCTTCGACGAGCTCGCGCCCTCGTGCGCGGTGACGACGGAGTGAACGTCGGCGAGGTTTGCGAGGATCTGCGCGCGCAGCTCGGAGAGCGGACTCTCGGAGCCCTGGGCGACGTAGAGGTGGTAGCCGATGCCGTCGAGCGGGAAGCTGCCGGTCACCATGCGCGTGTAGTCCCGGTGAGCTCCAGGCATCGAGGCGGAAGTTGATCCGGACCCAGCCGACACCGGTCGCCTCGACCATGCCGAACGGCTCCTGGAGCGTACCGTCCGCGACGACCCAGCCGACCTCGATCCCCGACTCCGTCGCCTCGGCGGCCGATGGATCTCCGAGCGACAGCCACACAGCGACAGCTGCGACGGCGAACCCCTTCATGGTGCGCATCACGTGCAAGTGCGCGGCCCGTGCGAAGCGCGTGGAATCACATCGCCGCGGTGATGACTTCACTGGGCAGTGCGACCGGTCATGTGCAGCTACAGCGGTACGAGGCGCACGAGCTCGTCGGAGAGCGCCGCCCCTCCCCCGTGATCCGAGAGCCGAGCGCGAATCAGCGCGTTCACGCACTGCCCGGCCTTGAACCGCCCGCCCTTCGGCACGAGCGCGACATCGCGCCGCTGCAGCGGATCGTGAACCACGCGAACGGTGATCGATGCGATCGAGGACTCGAGTCGCGCGGTCGCTCCATCGGCGATCCCCGCCGCCGCATCCGGGTGCACCGTGACCGGCACGGGCCCCACGAGCGGGCGCGACCACTGCGACGCCTGCGCCTTCTCGGTCGAGAGTGACATCAGAAACAACGGGAACTCGGCGGTCGGCACGGCCGGTGAGGCGGGCACCTCTGTCATCAGATTCGCGCGACCACTCGGCGTCGGGAACGCGCGCTCCGGGAACGCGATCGGCGTGACGAACGGATGCCGGATCGGTCCCTCTTCCTCGAGCCGCTCGAGTGTGATGCCGTGCGGCTCGAGCTTCTTCAGCAGGCGACGCTTCCAGCTTCGCGCATCGCCCGCAACGACGTCCGCGAGCCCGACACGCGCGGCGAGCGCCTGGATGATCTCGAGATCCGAGCGCACGCCTTCGGGACGCCTCGCGACCGGCCGCGACACGCCGACGTGGTGGTGACCATACGAGCCGAGGACGTCGTCGTTCTCGAGCAGCGTGGTCGTGGGGAACACGACATGCGCGCGCTCGGCCGTATCGGTGAGGAACGAGTCCGCGACCACCACGAGCTCGCGCGTCTCCAGTGCGTGCGCCGTGCGCGCGGAGTCCGGCAGCATCGCGACCGGATTCGCCGCGGTGATCCACACGGCCCGGATCGGCGGATCGCTGGCCGCGAGGATCTGCTCGCCGAGCTGCGGCTCCATGATCCGGCGCGGCGCGCTGTCGGCGATGAACGACAGGTCGAACGGTCGCCGCCGCTTCGCCTCGAACGCGACCGAGCCGCCGGGCACGCCGATGTTGCCGGTGATCGCGCCGAGCGCATCGAGCGCACGCACGATGCCCGCACCATTGAGCCGCCTTCCGAGGCCCCAGCCGACGAGGATCGTCGCCGGGCGATCGTGGAGTCGGCGCGCGAGATCCTCTGCCGCATCTGCCGACACATCCGCTTCGCCGCACCACGCTTCGACGGGCTTCGAGTACGCGAGCGCGCGAAAGGCCTCGAGGTGATCGCACCAGCGCGCGGCGTCCGGATCGGTCCAGCCCCGCTCGAACAGCAGGCGCGCGGTCGCCATCGCGAGCGCGAAGTCCCCGCCGGGACGCGGCTGCACGAACCGATCGCACAGCTCCGAGGTGCGGTGGTGCACCGGATCGACGAGCACGATCCCTGCCCCGCGCGCCCGCGCCTCGCGCAGCACCGGGATGAGGTGCGTCCACGACACGTAGACGTTCCGGCCCCACACGATGATCTGCCGGGCGTTCAAGAGGTCCGATGGATCCGCGCACTCGAAGTCGCCGAAGTCCGTCGTCTGCGCCCACTCCCCCGCGCCGCTGCAGATGTCGCCGGTGCGGTCCGTCACCGGCCCGAACTGCTCGAAGAAGTAGCTGGTGACGCTGTTGACCAGGCCCATCGTGCCGGCCGACCGGTAGTGAAAGATCGCTGCGGGGCCCGATTCGTGGCGAATCGCGACGAGCTTCTCCGCGACGAAGTCGAGCGCCTCGTCCCAGCTCGCGGGCTCCAGCACGCCGTCTTTCCGCATCAGCGGCGTCAGCAGGCGCTCGGGCGAGTACTGGCGGTCGAGGAACTTGCTCGTGCGCTCGCACAAGAAGCCCTGCGTGATCGGATGGTCCTTGTCGCCCTGGATCCTGGTGACGCGGCCGTCCTCGACCGTCGCGACGATCGAGCAGACGTCGGGGCAGTCCCGGTTACACAGCGTCTTCAACCGCTCGGCCATCGGACCCGACTCTACTGCGAGAAGCCCGCGCGATCGATCCAGGCCTCGGTGGCAATCTTCGAGAGGTCGGGCTTCGAGCAGTCCTTGTAGGTCGGACGCACCGAGCCCATTGCCCAGGGTCCGCTACCGCGGCACGGCACGTAGTGGTCCTGACGGCGCGGCGGGTGCCCGACGATCTTCGGCATCGCCGAGCGCGTGCCGACGAACGAAGAGAGCCACCACGCGGACGGCCACTCGATCTCCCACAGCAGCGTCGATCGCATCGCCCGCTTTCCGCCGTCGAGCGCGGGATCGAAGCGAAGCTTGAACGCCTCGGCGATCGCGATCTTTTCGAGGTCGTAGCCGGGCCGGTTGAGGAACTTGAGCCGCGTGACGGTCCCGCGCTCGTCGATCTCGAGTAGCAACCAGGCCTTCGTCCACGCATCGCTCAGGATCGCGCGGTCGCTATACGGCGGCGCCGCTTGCTTCACGAAGTTCGTGGGCCTGGGCGGCGTGGCCGGCGGCGCCTTGCCTTCGATCACGATGACCTCGGCGGAGGCGGTTGCGGTGAGAGCGAGCAGGCATGCGAGGCGCCACATGCGATCACGATAGGGTCGCAACGCGTCTCGCGTGCGTGACGACAGATCACACGGCAGAGACCTGACGACTCGCCGGTGTCGCAGGCCTCACTCGAACGCGGAGAACGTCAGCGTGACCTCGAGATCCGCGCTCGCCGACCTGTCCGCAAAGCCTTGCGCTGCCGTACCGCGTGCCCACACCTTGAACTGACCACCGAGCAGCTTCAGGTAGTCAAACTCGGTCAGCGCGGCCGAGTCGAAGCGCGGATCGAGCTCCAGCCCCTGGCGCGTTGCCGGTTCGACCTCACCGCTCGCGACGCCGTAGCTGTTGTTGCTGTCGTTGATGAGGAAGCCGATGTCGATCGATCCGGAGAACACCTCGGGCAGCGCGGTGACGTTCGTCGAGGTCTCTCCGAGGCGGAGCATCGCGCCCTCGATCACGATCGCCGTGGGCGTCTTGCCCGCGAGGAGCTCCTTGCTGCCCGTGATGAACGCCGCATACGGGTTGCCCTGCTCCGTGGTGATCGCCTTGTCATCGGCGACGACGCCGTTGAACGCGCCGGTGGACTTCGCCTGCAGGCGGATGCCGATCGGCGAGGAGTACGTCACGGGTGGATCGGCGCAAGCTCCTGCGAGGAGCACCGAGACCAAGGCGAAGCGAGCCGTCATATGCGTATCCGACGGCCCGCGTGAGCGGTTATTCGTACGCGGCGAACGTGAACGTGGCCTGAATATCGGCTTCGGCGCCCTTCGCCATGAAGCCAGACGCCGCAGGGCCGCGCATCACGACCTTGAAGCCGCCACCGAGCAGCTTCTGGTAGTCGAAGTCGGGCAGCGCATCGCTGTTGAACGACGGATCGAGCTCGATCGGACCCGCTCCGGTCGCGGCGGGGACCGGACCGCTCGCCGCCGGGTAGCTGTTGTTGGTGTCGTTGATCACGAACACGATGTCCACCGTGCCATCGAACACCTCGCCGAGGCGCGTGACGTTGGTCGACGACCCACCGAGGAACAGCTGGACCTTTTCGATTTCGATCACCTTCGGATCGGCGCCGCCGAGCTCGTTCTTCGCGGCAGAGATGAACGCGCCGTAGGGATTCCCGGACTCGGTGTTGATCCCCTTGTCGTTGCTCACCGTGTTGTTCGTCGTGTCAGACGACTTGGCCTTCAGGTTGATCCCGACCGGCTGCGAGTACTTCACCGGGTCGTCACTGCAAGCAGTGGCGGAGATCGTGAGGGCAGCGATGCAGGCAAAGCGAGTGGACATGAGTGACTCCATGACTAGTTCAGTGCGATGGACGAAGCATACGGTGGCGGTATTCGCTTGTACATTTCGTGCACTACTCGACGACAACGATCACAGGACAGTGATCGGAGACGTCGTTCGCGTAGGTTGGACAGCTCGCCTCCCACTCGCACCCGTGCGTCGCACAACCACCTGCGGCTTCGACGCGTGCCGCAGCTTGCCAGGTCAGCACGTGGTCGAGGCGTGAGCGAAAGCACCCATCGTCGCGCGACCAGAACGCGCTGCACTCGAGCTCCTGGCTCGCCCACACGAGGCTCGTGCGCCGGGCGAGCGCCGCGATGCCCGTGCGATCGACATCACCGGTCGAGTTGAAGTCGCCGAGCATGACCGTGCGCTCGTCCCGGTAGGCGGCGATCTTCGCGAGCGCGAGGTGCTGCTGCGCCCGGATGTCCGCGTTCTCGCCGCCAGCCTTGAGGTGCACGACCAGGAACCGCACGACCTCGCCGCCACCGGTCGGCCGCAGCCGGACCTCGAACGTCGGCTTGTGCGTGGAACCGAGCCGCGTGTCGTCGTGGAGCATCGTGTTGACGAGCGTCCATGTGCGGCGATCGAACAGCACGCCGAGGTGGTGCGTGGGATGCGTCGTGCGCGGCGTCGTCGACTCCGCGACGAACTGCCAGGCGCCACCGAGCCGATTCACCGCCTCGGCTGCGAACAGCGCTGGATCGACGATCTCCTGGACCGCGATGACGTCGACCTCGAGCTTCTCGAGCTCGGCGAACGCTCCGTCGATCTGCCGCCGGTCCTTCGGGAAGTCCTCGATGTTGAACGTCGCCACGCGCAGCGCTGGCTCGTCGTCGCGACACGCGCCGCGGGTGGCGACGAGCACCAGCAACGGGACGATCACCCAGCGCGCTCGCATGCCCCGAAGATACGTCACCCACCCGCCCGGGGCAGTTTCCGCTATGCTGGCATCTCGTCCGCCTTGACAGAGTGTCCGCTATAACGGAGGCTCTGTCCATGAGAGCGTTCGTACCCGCCCTGCTGCTCCTGGCAGCCTGCTCGACCGAGGCCAAGTACACGTCGTCGAGCAAGGAGGTCAAGCTCCTCAACGTCTCGTACGACCCTACCCGCGAGCTCTACGCCGCCGAGAACGCGGCATTCGCGAAGGCGTGGGAGGCCAAGACCGGCCAGAAGGTCACGATCGAGCAGTCCCACGGCGGATCCGGCAAGCAGGCGCGTGCGGTGATCGACGGCCTCGAGGCCGACGTCGTCACGCTCGCCCTCGCCTACGACATCGACGCGATCGCGAAGTCGGGTCTCATCCACAACGACTGGGCGACCCGGCTGCCGAACCGCGCCGCGCCGTACACGTCGACGATCGTGTTCCTCGTTCGCAAGGGGAACCCGAAGGCGATCAGGGACTGGGGCGATCTGATCAAGGACGACGTCGAGGTGATCACACCGAATCCGAAGACCTCGGGCGGCGCGCGCTGGAACTACCTCGCGGCCTGGGGTCACGGACTGAAGCAGTCCGGCGGCGACGCTGCGAAGGCCGAGCAGTTCGTCGGCGAGCTCCTCGCCCACGTGCCGGTGCTCGACTCCGGTGCGCGCGGTGCGACGACCACGTTCGTCGAGCGCGGCATCGGTGACGTGCTGCTCGCCTGGGAGAACGAAGCGCTGCTCGCCGTGCAGAAGCTCGGCGCCGACAAGGTCGAGATCGTGGTCCCGAGCGTGTCGATCCTCGCGGAGCCGCCGGTCGCGGTCGTCGATGACGTCGTCGACAAGCGCGGCACCCGCGAGGTCGCGACCGCGTACCTCCAGTTCCTCTACTCGCCCGAAGGCCAGAAGATCGCCGCCGACAACTACTACCGCCCGCGCGATGCGAGCGCCGCCGCGAAGTTCCCTGCGGTGCAGCTGTTCGGCATCGACGAGATGTTCGGCGGCTGGCAGAAGGTCCAGCCCGCGCACTTCGAGGACGGCGGCACCTTCGACAAGCTGAGCGCGAAGAACTAGCTCGTGGCTCGGTCGCGCGTCCTCCCCGGCTTCGGTCTGACGATGGGGTACACGCTCGTGTACCTGTCGTTGATCGTGCTGATCCCGCTCGCGACACTCGCGCTGAAGACAGCGGAGATGACGTGGGGGGAGCTGTGGACGATCGCCACCAGTGACCGCGCCCTCGCCTCGTACAAGATCACGTTCGGCGCCTCGTTCATCGCGGCGACGATCAACGTCGTGTTCGGGACGCTGCTCGCCTGGGCGCTCGTTCGCTATAGATTTCCCGGGCGCGGGATCGTCGACGCGCTGATCGACGTCCCGTTCGCGCTGCCGACCGCCGTGTCCGGCCTCGCGCTGACCGCAGTGCTCGCGCCGAACGGCTTCATCGGCCAGTTCCTCGAGCCGCTCGGCATCAAGGCCGTGTTCTCGCCGCTCGGCATCACGCTCGCGCTGGTGTTCATCGGCCTACCGTTCGTCGTGCGTACGGTCCAGCCGGTCCTCGAGGAGCTCGAACCCGAGGTCGAGGAAGCAGCCGCGGTGCTCGGCGCCTCGCGCGCTCAGACGCTCTGGCGCGTGATCGTTCCGCCGCTGGTGCCCGCGATGCTCACCGGGTTCGCGCTGGCGTTCGCGCGCGCGATCGGGGAGTACGGCTCGGTCGTCTTCATCGCCGGCAACAAGCAGTTCGAGACCGAGATCACGCCGCTGCTGATCATGTCGCGCCTCGAGGCGTACGACTATCCGGGTGCCACGGCGCTCGCGCTCGTGATGCTGCTCGTGTCGTTCACGATGCTGCTCGCGATCAACGGGCTCGGCGCGTGGACACGCCGTCGCGCGGGGCACATCACCTGATGCTGCCGCTCGAGCGATCCATTCCGCGCGCCGCGACCACGGAGCCCACGTGGGTTCGCCGGATCATCATCGGCCTCGGCGTCGGGTTCCTCCTGTTGTTCGTGGTCGTGCCGCTCGCCACCGTTGTGATCGCGGCGCTCTCCCACGGCGCCTCCGCCTACGGCCGCGCGATCACGGATCCGCACGCACTGCGGGCCCTCAAGCTCACGCTGATCGCCGCGGCGATCAGCGTCCCGCTCAACCTGGTGTTCGGCGTCGCCGCCGCGTGGGCGATCGCTCGGTTCCGGTTCCCCGGCCGGGCGCTGCTCATCACCTTGATCGATCTCCCCCTCGCCGTGTCACCGGTGATCGCCGGCATGGTGTTCGTGCTGTTGTTCGGGGCAAACGGCCTGATCGGTCCGTGGCTCGCCGCGAACGGCGTGAAGGTCATCTTCGCGCTCCCCGGCATCGTGCTCGCGACGACGTTCGTGACGTTCCCCTACGTCGCGCGCGAGCTGATCCCGCTGATGGAGGCCCAGGGCCACGAGGAGGAAGAGGCCGCGCTCGTCCTCGGCGCGAGCCCGTGGCAGATGTTCACGAAGATCACGCTGCCGAAGATCAAATGGGGCCTGCTCTACGGCGTGGTGCTGTGCACCGCGCGCGCGATGGGCGAGTTCGGCGCGGTCTCGGTGGTCTCCGGAAACATCCGCGGCCGCACGAGCACGCTGCCGCTGCACGTCGAGATTCTCTACAACGAGTACGAGTACCAGGCCGCATTCGCTGTGGCGTCCCTGCTCGTGATCATCGGCATCGGCAGCTTGATCGCGCGGCGCTTGATCGCACGACGAAAGAAGGAATCCACGTGACGATCAGTGTTCGCAACATCACCAAGCGGTTCGGAACGTTCACGGCCCTGAACAACGTCAGCCTCGACGTCCCATCGGGCGAGCTCGTTGCGCTCCTGGGCCCATCGGGCTCGGGGAAGACCTCGCTCCTGCGGATCCTCTCGGGCCTCGAGCAGCCGGATCAGGGCACCGCGTTCCTCGACGGCACGGACCTCGGTTCGCAGTCCGCGCGCCAGCGCAACGTGGGCCTCGTGTTTCAGCACTACGCGCTGTTTCGCCACCTCGACGTGTTCGAGAACGTCGCGTTCGCGCTGCGGGTCCGCAAGCGGCCCGAGTCGGAGGTCCAGACGCGGGTGAAGGAGCTGTTGCAGCTCGTCCAGCTCGAAGGCCTCGGCCGGCGCATGCCATCGCAGCTCTCCGGCGGCCAGCGCCAGCGCATCGCGCTCGCCCGCGCCCTCGCCGCTCGCCCACGCGTGCTCCTGCTCGACGAGCCGTTCGGCGCCCTCGACGCCCAGGTCCGCGCGGAGCTCCGCGGCTGGCTCCGCCGCCTCCACGACGAGATTCATCTGACGACGGTGTTCGTCACGCATGACCAGGACGAGGCGTTCGAGGTCGCCGACCGCGTCGTCGTGATGGACCACGGCAAGATCGAGCAGGTCGGCTCACCGACCGAGGTGTTCGAGCACCCGGCGAATGACTTCGTGATGCGGTTCCTCGGCCACGTCAACGTGTTCGAGGCGAGCTTCGAGGCCGGCCGCGCGCGCGTCGGCGAGGTGTTCGTCGATGTCGATCGCCCGGGCGATGGCCACGGAAGGCTCTACGTACGTCCGCACGAGGTCGACATCGCGCGCTCGTCCTCGAAGGACGCGATCGCCGCGCGCGTCCTGCGCGTCACGCCACTCGGCGCGGGCCTGAAGATCGAGCTGCGCGCTCCAGCGCTCGGCTCGAACCTGCGCGCGGATATCGACTGGGACCGCGGCACCGCGCTCGCCCTCCGCGACGGCGACGACGTGTTCCTCTCGTTGCGCCGCGCCCGCGTGTTCGCGCAAGCAGCGTGACGCTCAATCCAGCGGCGTACGGATCGGCGCCGTCAGGATCCGTGGTGCTCGGAGCGCGCGCAAGAGCGTGGGAATCGCGTGACCGCCGGTGACCAGCGACATGTGGCCGAGGTTCGAGCGGATGTAGAGGATGCGCGCCGTGCGCTCGTGATCGGTGAGCTCGTCATCCGGAAAGCCGTCGATCACGATCGTCCCCGGCATCAGCTTGTGGAGCTTGTCGCCAGCCGCGAGCGTGTCGTCGGAGATGTTGATCAGCCGGTGGCTTTGGTCGGCGTACAGCCAGTTGCGATAGCCCCAGGTCTGGCCGTACGCAGCGTCGAGCAGCACGATCGTGTCGAGGCGCTGGTTCGGAAGCCACTGCTCGAGCGTGCGGAACGCACCCGAGTGACCGAACGCGACGACGCGCCCCTTCGGCATCGGCACGCCGATGTCGGCGACGACCGAGGCCAGCAGCGCATGCAGCGAGGGCCACGCGACCTGCTGGTACTTGTCGGCCGGCGCCTCGCAAGCGATGAACATCGCGTTGATGCCCGACAGCGCGAACTGCTGCGGGAGCTTGTGCTGGCGCCACGCACCGTCGACATCGGTCCAGTAGCCGTGCACGTAGACCACCGTGATCGCGGTCGCCGGTTCATACGTGTGCGGCACCCAGACATGGACTGCGCCTCGCACCGTCTGCATGCGCCAGTGCTTGCCGTCGCCGACGAGCTTCGGGATCGAGAGCGGAACGATCGCATCCTGAGCGGTCTCCGCGTCCATCGCAGCGACCCGAGCACGCGTCGACGGAAGGGAGAGGTTGACCGGGCGCAGGGGCGCCGACGGTGCATATGCAGCCGCGCTCCCTGCGAGCACAGCGGCCACGCCGAGCGACAGGAGCCAGGAACGACGCGTAGACGTCACGCAACATCCACTCTACGCGCCGGTTTCGGGGAAGGCGAGTTTGGCGTTTTACCGACACGCCAACTGCTGCTGCGGCGCGTTACTCGCGCTCGAGCTCGGCGACCAGGAGCGCGAGCATGCGGTGGGTCTTTGCCACGGTGCCGGCGTCCGCACGGGCCAGGGCTCGCTTGACCGCGGCCTCGACCGTGCCCTTGCGCTCGCGGTCGACGCGCTTGCCGCGTGCCGTGAGGTCGAACCGGGCGCGCCGGCGGTCGGAGGGGTCCACGGAGCGGATGAGGAACGCCTGCTTTTCGAGGCGGTCGAGGACGCCGGTCAACGTGCTCGGATGCAGGCCGAGCGAGGTCGCCAGGTCGCGCGCCGTGATGCCGGGCGACTGCCCCACCACCCGGATCACCAGGCGTTGGGGGCCGGTCACCCCCAGGACCCGCGCCATCCGCTTCGAGCTGACCTGAAGCGCGTGGGTCAATTCCCACAGCGCGCGCATGAATCCCAGAGTGCCACCCGGCCGCATGGGCCGACGATAACTCACTCGGGTCGCCGGCGGTTCTTCATGACGATCGCGATCAGGATCATCAGGAAGCCGAGGAGACGCGGCAGGTACAGGTAGTGCGTGTGCTCCTGGTAGTCCGGCCCCACCAGCTTGAGTATCCAGCCGACCGTGAAGGTCCAGAACGCAGCCGCGAACCAGATGAAGAACGGGTCACGCGAGAGCCGCCAGTACTTCAGGAAGATGATGCCGGTCACGAAGGCGGCCATCGCGATCGAGCCGGCGAGGAACATGGGGATGCTCATCGGTCCTCCCAGACGAGACCGATCAGGAGGAGCAGCACCGACACGAGCGCGGTACCCGACCGCGCCAGCGACAGGTCGATGGCGTCAGCGACGATCACCAGGTCCACGAACAAGAGGGTGTTGTTGATCGAGAGGCCCGCGAAGCACAGCGTGCTCCACATGAGCAGTCGCGACCGCTGGGCACGGTAGCTGCGGAACAGCAGGATCGCGCACAGCAAGCTGGTGAGGGCGCAGAGCAAGTAGACCGCCTCAGCCATCGTTATCCTCCTGCTTCTTGCGCAGCTGGAACGCCTCTGCGAAGGCCCGCGCCGCCATCCCCCGGATCTTCGTCACCGAGATTTCGGAGAGCAGCCGTACAAACAGGATGCGATCCCCCTCGTAGAGCTCGACGAGCGTCTTCAGATGCTCGCGCTGCGCCTGTTGGATGACCAGCCGCGCGAGGCCACCGGCAAGCTCCACGAACTTCGCAGCGACCAGCTCCGCGAGTGCCCGCTCGATGCTGTCGATCGGCAGCTGGGTGTGCGTCGCGAGCTCGCGCGCCGACCGTGTGTGGGCGGTCGCGTGCCACAGCGCGACAGCGATCTCGAGCTTCTCGAACGTATCGAGCGAGTCCTCGAGCAGGCGCCGCACCTGTGAGGGTACGCCGGACATCTGCTGGGACTCTGGCCTGTTGCGCGTGCCTGCGCAAGAGGCCGGATCGTTTGACGACCAAGCGTTAGTCTCGACTCTCCGATGACGGACCGGAGATGACCGCATCCAGCGTCGTTGCCTCGTCGTCGTCGTCCGTGACCGCACGGCCGCTCGGGAGCTCGTTGCGCGTCCTCTCGTCGGTGAGTGAGTGCACACCCGTGATCTCCATCGACTCCGAGGGCTGACGGATCGAGCCCTCCGCAAGCGAGCGGACGTGCGTCGGCGACTCGTGTACATCGGTCTTGGTCTCGACGCGGATCGGGCGCTCGCTCGGGATCAGCGATTCCTTCCAGGCGGCGACCTGCGGCGGACCATCCCGGAAGTGCGGCCGGAGCTTGTCGAGAGCCGCGCGCATCGACGCCGCGTCCTGCCAGCGGTCCTCGCGGGTCCGCGCCAGCGCCTTCAGCACGATCGCGTCGAGCTCGTCGGGGCACTCGAAGTGGTGCATGGAGGGCGGCGAAATCTCCCCGCTGCGGATCTTCGTGATCACCTCGTACTCGTTGATGCCGCGGAACAGCCGCCGGCCGCTCAGCAGCTCCCACGCGACGACACCGACCGAGAAGATATCCGTGCGCCCGTCGATCGCGTTGCCGCCCGCGAGTGCCTCCGGGGACATGTAGCCGAGCTTCCCCTTGATCATGCCGGTGTTCGTCATGAACTTCCCCGACATCGCCTTCGCCACGCCAAAGTCGATGATCTTGATCCGCCCCTCATCGGTGATGACCAGATTCGACGGCGTGAGATCGCGGTGGATGATGCGCAACGGCTGGCCGTAGATGCCCCGTCCACTCGCCGCGTAATCGAGTGCATCGCACAGCTCGCAGATCAGCGAGAGCACCACACCGATCGGCGCGGTCAGCTTCGTCGCGTACGCCTGCTTCATCAGCTGTACGAGCGAGGCACCGCGCACGAGCTCCATCGCGATGAAGTACGTGCCGTCGACCTCGCCGAGCTCGAGGATGTGCACGATGTTCGGGTGGTCGAGTTGCGCGGCGAGCTTCGCCTCGCGGATGAAGTCTTCGGTGAACAGCTTGTCGTTCGCGAGCTGTGGCAACAGCCGCTTCAACGCGACCTCGCGCACCACGCCTGCCCCGATCTCCTTCGTCGCGCGATGAACGATCGCCATGCCGCCGGCGCCGAGGCACTCGTGGAGTACGTAGGGGCCGAACGACTCGCCGTTCACACCTCCATCCTACGGGACGCGATGATGTAGGTGGTACCGTTAGCTCGATGGCTCCCGACCTCACGCTCTACGCTGATTCCGCCTGGATGAGCCCGTGGGTGTTCCACGCCCTGGTCGCACTCGAGGAGAAGCAGCTCGCCTACAAGCTCGAGACGATACCTCTGCCGATCGCGGAGCCGTTGCGCTCGCAGCTCGCCGACAAGGCGATCCTCGGCAAGGTTCCGCTCCTCATCCATGACGGCGTGTGGATCACCGAGTCACTCGCGATCTCGGAGTACCTCGCCGAGCGGTTTCCGACGCCGGGAAATCCGCGGCTGTTCCCCGCCGACCTCGTCGAGCGCGCACGCGCGCGACAGGTGATGTCGTGGCTGCGCACGAGCCTGATGGCACTGCGCAACGACCGCCCCACGAGCGGCGTCTTCGGTCACCCGACGGTGCGTCCGTTGAGCGACAAGGCGAAAGCAGATGCCGACGAGCTCGTGCGGGTCGCGAGCAGGCTGGTCGCGCCCGGCAAGACGCAGATGTTCGCCGAGTGGTCGATCGCGGACGCGGACCTCGCGCTGTGCTTGATGCGAATGGTCGCGGGCCAGGACCACATGCCGGAGCACCTCGTGCAGTACGCGCTCGCGCAGTGGGACCGACGCAGCATCAAGCGCTTCCTCGCGCACGTGCCGACGACCCCGTGAAATTGTCGTTGACATAGTTCGACAACATTCGTATTGATGAGTCGTGCCCAAGGACGACGTCGACCGCCTCGCCCGGATGTTCAAGGCGCTGTCCAACCCCAACCGGTTGCGATTGTTCATGAACCTCCTCGAGGAGTCCAAGCTCGACCTCGCGAAGGGCCGGATCCACGACTGCTTCCTCGTGAAGCTGCTCGGCGGCCTCGAGCTGGGAGCCCCGACGGTGTCCCACCACGTCAAGGAGCTCGCCGACGCAGGCCTGATCCACACCCAGCGCGAGGGCAAGCAGCTGATCTGCTCCGTCGATCCCGACGGCCTCGCCGAGCTCCGCACCGCACTCACGCTGCACACCTAGGTCCCCTCCCCGCCCGACAAAGGCGGGGTTTTTCACGCCCTTACACTTCGATACTTCGAAAACTATCACCGGAGACTGCCCATGACCACCCACCGCGACATCGTGATCGAGAAGTACGGCCCCGCTTCCACCCTGCTGCTGCGCAACATCGCCCCACGCGCTCCCGGCCCCGACGAGGTCGCCATCGACGTCGCGTACTCCGGTGTGAACTTTGCCGACGTGCAGATGCGGATCGGTCTGTACCCGGATGCGCCGAAGAAGCCGTTCGTCCCCGGCTACGAGGTCAGCGGAACGATCTCCGCCGTCGGCAAGAACGTGAAGGACCTGAAGGTCGGCGAGCGGGTGGTCGCTGGGACGTACTTCGGTGGCTATGCCTCGAGCGTCACGATCCCGGCGCACCAGGCGTTCAAGCTGCCGAAGGCGTACGACCTCGCCGCCGGCGCCGCTCTGCCCGTGGCGTACTTCACGGCGCAGCTCGCGGTGTTCGAGATGGCGCGCGTCCGCAAGGGCGACAAGGTCCTGATCGAGTGCGCGACCGGCGGGGTCGGCGTGCTCGCGATGCAGATGGCGAAGCACGTGGGTGCGGAGGTCACGGGCCTGACCACGACGCCGGCGAAGAAGTCCTTCATCGAGTCGCATGGCGCGACCGCGTTCACGCTCGACGAATTCAAGGCCGACAGCTCGCTGCGCGGCTACGACTTCATCCTCAACTCGTCGGGGGGCGGCAACATCCAGTGGCAGCGCAAGCGCCTCGGGATGACCGGCCGCATGGTGTGCATCGGCGTGTCGTCGGGCGTGAAGGACGGCAAGCGCAGCTTCCTGCGGATCGCGAGGACGCTGCTCCAGATGCCGCGGATCTCGATCCTCAAGCTATTCAACGACAACACCGGCATCTACGCGCTCAACGCGCTGCACGTGCTGCGCGACGAGACGTGGATCTCGAAGCTGACGGCGTCGATGACGACCGTCGAGGCGATGGGCCTCGCGCCGCACGTCGGCCGCGTGTTCCCCGCAAGCGAGGTCGGCGCCGCGCACGACTTCCTCTCGATGAAGCAGGCGACCGGCAAGGTCCTGCTGTCGTGGAACGACGCCGCCGCGAACTAGAGGATCACGGGGGCGGACGTCGTGACCGCGGCGCCCCACCACGCCGGGCCGTTGCTCTGCACGAGCGTGCCCACGCCGGTGTTGGGATCGATCGTGATGAACTGCCCACTCGCCGTGAAGCCGAAGATCTTGTTCTTCCAGAACGCGACGCCGAAGATGTCGGAGTAGCCGATGTCGGAGCCGACGGCGGTTGCCGCGAACGACGACGGCGCGAGCCGCACCAGGCGATCGGCGGCGATGCCTCCCTCGGCGGTGAGCACCGTGCCGAAGTTCGTGACGGCGACGAGGTCACCGCTCGACGAGTAGCCGCCCATGTTGCCGATCTGGGTGGCCTGCCCCGTCATCGGGTTGATCTTGAACACGATGCCATCCGCGTTGCGCGTGCCGACGAGCACGTCATCGCCGCTCTGACCGATCGTCGCGGCGGGCACGAACGAGAGCCCGTTGAACTGCCCGGTGAGCCCCGCTGACAGCCGCGTCGCGGCCGCGGTCGTGGGATCGATCCGGTAAACGCTGGTGCCCGACACCCCGAGCATCAGCCCGGTCTTGTCGATCGCGATATCGGTCATCGAATCGCTGCCGTTGGACCACGCGAAGCTCGCGACCATCGTGATCGCCAGCGTGTCCGGATCGACCTTGTAGAGGGTCGACGCGGTATGCGCGTACACGAACGTCACCTCGGCGTTGCCATCGCCACCACCGCCGCCGCCGCCGGAGTCGCCGTTGCCGCCATCGGTGGTGCCGTCACCGCCGTCGCGTCCCGAAGGACCACAGGCGGAGCACAGCGCGAACAGAACGCAGAAACGCCCCAAGGTCCTCATCGGCGGGGAACATACGCCGGGGCCCGAGGGGCGTTCAACGAGAGAGTTACAGGCTCAGTTCTGGGTCGCGACGTTGCCGAGGCAGCTGTTCAGCTCCGGCGTCGGGGTCCAGCCACAGTCGCCCGAGGGCTGGCGCTCGCAGCGAGCGTCGCTGTCCTGGTAGCAGGCGAACTCGGGGCGGAAGATGCAGATCGAGCTGACGCCTTCCTGGTCCGAGCAGATCTCGCCCGAGCAGCCACCGACGTGGCACGCCGACGCCGGCGGGTTCTCGAGTTTATGGAAGCCGTTGGTCACCGTGCGGCCCTTGCCGGGGCGGCCGCTGATCTTGAACGTGTAGCGATCGCCGGCGACGATGATGCCCTGCGGCGCGACGTACTGCGAGACGAAGCCGTCGATCTGGCGGTCGGTGAGGCCCGACGGCGAGTAGTCGAGCTCCGCGATGTTCGCCGAGTTGCTGGTGTTGAGGCCCTTCTCGGTGAGCGACGGGCACGGCTCCGCGATGCAGCGGATGCCGTTCTGGAACACCTTCGCGAACACGCCCTCGGGCGGGTTCTCACCCTCGGCGACCCACGCCTCGGTAACGATGAAGCGGCCGAGCTCCGGGCGCGGCGTGGTGGTGTTCTTCTTCGCGAAGCGGCCGCGGACGAGCGCGAACGTGCCGCCCGGCTTCCAAGCCTGACCCTTGAGCTTGTCCTGCTGGCCCTGGTCCAGATTCGCATGCGACCAGTCGAGGACCGGCGTGTAGCACTCCGAGGCGGTCGAGTTGTCGTGGCAGACGGTGCTCGCGCGGTTGACGCGCGAGAGCCAGAACTCACCGCACATCGGCCACGCGCAGCGGCGCATGTCACCGCGGATCGCGTAGTACGTGTACGCGCCGCTGGGGGAGTCGGCCTTGCCGTCGAGCGCGACCTCGTCGGTCGAATCGGCGAGCAGCTCGTCGGTCTCGGGCGAAGTACACGCGGAGACGAGGGAGAGAGCGAGGAGCGGCATCGCCGCGAGAGACAGGTAGCGAGACATGATTTTCAAGACTCCATTAAGCAAACGAGGAACGATTTGATACTCGCGCCCAAAGCAAGCACCGAGCCGCGTTGCGCTTGAAGTGATCCGCGCGTGGCGACACAGGTTTCTCGCGACACCTGCGACGATCGGACTGGCTACCTCGGAAGCCACCGCGCCAGCGTGGCGCACTGAAGTGCAACCACCGTCAGCACGCGCACACTTCGTCGACGGAGATCGCGCGCATCGCACGCCTCGACTGCGACATCGATCGCGGTCGCCGTGTGCGCCCTGTTCTCAGTCGTCGCCGAGCGAGTCGCCCGGCCCCGAGGCATCGATCCACGCGACCGGCATCGTCGGTGTCTGCCGCAGCATCACGTGACCTCGGCGACCGATGGCGATCAGCCCGGCGGTGCCGCCAGTGATCGCCGCCAGCTCTGCGAGCGCGCCGCGCGCTCCCGCCTCGAGGCCCGAGCCCTCCGCGCGCAAGGCGACGGTGCGCGCGAGGCCGACGCGCAGGATCGCCTCACCGTCACCGGTCGCGCTGATCGCGAGCTCGCGATCAGCCCACGTGCCCGCGCCCACGATCGGCGAGTCTCCGATGCGACCCGAGCGCTTGCCCACCATGCCGCCGGTCGACGTCGCCGCTGCGAACTGCCCGTTGCGATCGCGCGCGACCGCGCCGACCGTTCCGCCTTCGCGCTCGCGCTTGCTCGCACGCGCGGCGCGTGGCGCCTTCGCATCGCGACCACCCGCGGTCTTCGTTCCGACGGTCGCCGCGGCAAACGGCGGCGGCGCTGCGAGATACTCGGCGAGTCGTGCTCGCGCACGCTCCGTGATCAGCGCGCCGGGTGCGGCGGGCGTGATGCCGACCTCTGCAGCAAACGCCAGCGCCGCGGCGCCCGCGAGCAACACGTGCTCGCCGCGCTCGAGCACCGCATGCGCGAGCGCGATCGCATTGCCGAGATCCGGAACCGCGCCGACCGCGCCGATCCGCTGGTCGTGTCCGCTCATCACCGCCGCATCGGTCTCGACCGTGCCGTCGCGCGTGAGCGCCGAGCCAACACCCGCGTTGAATTCCGGATCGTCCTCGAGCACGCGCACCGCGGCCACGACCGCATCGAGCGCGCTACCGCCGGACAGCAGCACCGCGTGTCCCGCGCTCGCCGCATTCCGCACGCCCCCGAGCAACCGCGCGTGACGATCCTCGGCGATCAGCCCAGCTCCGCCGTGCACGACGATCGCCGCGCTCATCGGCAGCCCGTGAAATGGGGTCCGACCCCTTTTCTGCACATCGTGCGCATCAAAGGGGTCCGACCCCTTTTTCGATCATGCGCCACCGGCGCAGCGGAAGCCGATCACGATGTGGCGTGCGCTGGGCTTGAACGGTCGTGCGGATGCGGCGCGGCCCCAGCCGGCGTGATCGTCCCACGACGAGCCCTTCACCAACATCGTTCCGGACTCGCCCGACGTCGACGTCCAGTGCGCGACGTTGCCGGCCATGTCGAGGAGGCCGTACGGGCTCGCGCCTGTCGCGTGCGTGCCCGCAGGGACGGTGTCCTTCGGACCACCGTCGGCGTTGTTGAGCTTGCTTCCCTCGAACGCGTTGCCCCACGGGTATGCGAGGCCGCCGGTGCCGCGCGCGGACTTCTCGAACTCGGCGGCGGTCGGCAAGCGGCGCGGTTGCCCGCGGAGCTCGCCGCGCCACGCGCAGTAGCGTGCGGCCTCGTCGTGACTGACGAGCACCACGGGATGATCGAGCCGGTCGTCGGGAGGCGCCGAGCTCTTCCACGAGAACCGCGCCACGTCGGCCGCGAACGCGTGGCTGAAGCCCTGCGCGGTCCACGCGGCCTCGTCGATTGCCGGCGGTGAGGCTTTCCCCGCCGTGACGAACTCCGCGTACTGCGCCTGCGTCACCGGCATGAAGTCGATGCGGAACGCGGGCAGCGTGACCTGGTGACGATCCTCCTCGCGATCGAATGCCTTCTGCTCGCGCGCGCTGTCCGTAGTCGTCGCGGTCGCGAAATCGTCGTACGACCCCTGGCGCTCCTCGGGCGTCGAGCCGGCGATGTACTTACCGTCGGGGACCACGATCATCCGGTCGTCGGCCGCGAGCGACAGCGGTGCGAGGCTCGCCTGCGGATGCACGGGCCGCGGCTTCTCGCTGCCGCATGCGGACGTGGCGAGGAGAGTCGCTGCCGCGAGCGAGCGGCTCACGGCGTCTCCTGGTGCTTCGCGTCCTCGACGGCCCTCGACATGATGCGTGCGAGCTCGGGAAGGTACTCTGGATCGGCGCGAAGTGCGGCCGCATCGAGCGTCGGAGCGACGATCGCGGGAGTCAGTCGCGCGATCCCACCGGCGTGATCCTCGAGCATCCGCGCGCGCAGCGGTTGCTCGGAAAGGTCGACGTGGATCACCGAGGAGAACAGTGCGGCCTCGGTGCCGCGCATCAGCGACGTGGCGAACAGGTACTTTCCGTCGCGCGACCACACCGGCCCGCTCTCGTCGGTCGGCGGCAGCTCGATCAGGCGGCGTGCGGTGCGGTCGGCGCGACGCATGAGCCAGAGCTCGGTGTTGACGAGGTTATCGTGAGCCACGGTTCGCGCGAACGCGAGCGTGGTCTCGTCGGGCGAAAGCGCGGGCGATGTATCCGTGGGGCCATCGGTGAGCTTCGCGATCGTGCCGTCTGGTGATCGCTGCTCGAGGTGGCTCTCGATCTGGCCATCTGCCGTCGGTGAGACGACCGCGTAGATCACGGT
>JACCRC010000386.1 GCA_013813765.1 Deltaproteobacteria bacterium
GTTCGAGAGCGTCGTGACGCTGCCCACCGAGGAGCGCGTGGTCGGCGAGCCGCGCTGCTGCTGGAGCGCGACGGCGGGCGGGAGGCCGTCGATCTCGTCGACCTCCGGCACGCTCATCTGGTCGAACAGGCGCCGCGCGTACGGCGACACGGACTCCAGATAGCGCCGCTGCGCCTCGGCGTAGAGCGTGCCGAACGCGAGCGACGACTTCCCGGAACCGGAGACGCCGGTGAACACGACGAGCGCACCGCGCGGGATCTCGAGATCGATGTCCTTCAGGTTGTGCTCGCGCGCACCGCGCACCCGCACCATCTGATCGTGGGCAACGGGCTGGGGGCGTCGAACGGCAGACACGGACACTGAATAGCGCATCCAGCGACGACGACACACCCGGTCAGAAAACCACGTACTACAGCTTCTCGAGCTTGATACCCATCGCCGTGAGCGGTTCGCCGGTGAGCGCTGACTTGCCCGCGAGCCAGTCGATCCACAGCTGCCCGATCACCTCGCGGCGCCACGTCGTCATCGCGGCGAGCTTCCCGGCACCCTCGAAGCCCTGCTCGTCGAACGTGCGCGCGAACTCCTCGGCATCCGAGCGGGTGGCGAGCAGGCGCGGGGCGACGCCGGTCTGCTCGGAGACGAGCTGCACGATCGACAGCAGCATCTCGGCCCACCGCTGCGCGCGCTGGCTCGGTGGCCGACCGGCACTGGTGACGAGCTCCTTCACCGCCGCCGGGTTCGCCTCCTGGATGATCTCGACGAGCTCCTCGGCGCGCTGCTTCGCGAGCGGGGACACGCCCTTCATCGCGCGGACGCCGCCGGGATTACCGGGCCGCTGCCGCGCGAGATCGACCAGCACCTTCTCGTTGAGCACCTGGCCGATCGGACGATCCAGCTCGATCGCGACGCGCATGCGCCACGCGGCGAGATCGATCGCAGTGGCGAGCGATTGCGCGTCCATGCCGCGCAGTCCACCGAGCTGACGCCACGCGGTCTCGGGGGTCACGGACGCCGCGGCGACGGCATCGGCGGCGACCTGCGCACTCTCCGCGCGGACCCACGGCAGTCGATCGGCGAGCCGGCTGCGGAGGCGGGCGAACAGCGCGGGGAGGTGCCGCACATCGGCATCGGCGTAGGCGAGCTGAGCCACGGAGAGCGGCCGTGTGGACCAGTCGGTCCACTGCTGCTCCTTCGCGAGAGAGAGGCCGAGCATCTCCTGCGCGAGCGTCGCGAGTCCGACCTGATCGCCGATGCCGGCGAACGCCGCCATGAGCTGGGTGTCGACGACATTTGGCATCGCGATGCCAAACCGCGTGTAGAGCAGGCCCAGGTCCTGGCGCGGGGCGTGGGCGATGACGAGCGGGTGCGCCGCCAGCGCCTCGATCACCGGGCGAACGTCGGTGGCGAGTGGGTCGAGGAGTCGCACCTCCGGAACGGTCGCGACGATCACGGCCTCCGGGACATCCAACCGTGTGCTGGCTGGAAGCCACGAGACTTGAACGAGGCAGAGGACCGGTACCAGCCGCTCTGCCGAGAGGAACTCGAGGTCAAACGCGGCGAGCGGAGCCTCGGCAATCGAGGCCGCGATCGACGCTGCGTCGGACACGCCCAACACTACCCCACTACCTGTTAGATTTCGCGCCAAGGAAACCACGATGACGAACAGCTTCGGCAGCAAGGCCCAGATCGCAGTCGGATCGAACACGGTCGAGCTCTACCGACTCGATGCACTGGTCAAGGCGGGTGTTGGCGATGTCGCCACCCTCCCCTACTCGATGCGCATCTTGCTCGAGAACCTCCTCCGCTACGAGGACGGCATCACCGTCAACAAGGCGGATATCGTCGCGGTCGCGAGCTGGGATCCCAAGAAGCGCGTCGAGCACGAGGTGCAGCTGCGCCCGGCGCGCGTGCTGATGCAGGACTTCACCGGCGTGCCCGCGGTCTGCGACCTCGCCGCGATGCGCGACGCGTTCGTGAAGCTCGGCCTGCCCGGCAAGTCGATCAATCCGCTGAAGCCTGCGGACCTCGTGATCGACCACTCGGTGCAGATCGATGACTTCGGCAGCTCGCTGTCGTTCAAGCGCAACGTGGAGCTCGAGTACCAGCGCAACCAGGAGCGCTATCAGTTCCTCCGGTGGGGCCAGCAGGCGCTCGCGAACATGAACGTCGTCCCGCCCGGCACCGGCATCTGTCACCAGGTGAACCTCGAGTACCTCGCGAAGGTCGTGTTCACGCAGGAGCAGAACGGCGTGACCGTCGCGTATCCCGACTCGCTCGTCGGCACCGACTCGCACACCACGATGATCAACGGCCTCGGCGTGTTCGGCTGGGGCGTCGGTGGCATCGAGGCCGAGGCCGTCATGCTCGGCCAGCCGATGGCGATGCTGATCCCCGAGGTCGTTGGCTTCGAGCTCGTCGGCAAGCTGCCGCCGGGCACGACCGCCACGGACCTGGTGCTCACGGTCACGCAGATGCTGCGCAAGAAGGGCGTCGTCGACAAGTTCGTCGAGTTCTTCGGCTCGGGTATCGCGGCGCTGTCGCTCCCCGATCGCGCGACGATCGCGAACATGGCGCCGGAGTACGGCGCGACGATGGGGTTCTTCCCGGTCGACGCCGAGACGCTCAACTACCTCCGCTTCACCGGCCGGTCCGAGGACCACGTGCAGCTGGTCGAGCGCTACACGAAGGAGAACATGCTGTGGCACGACCCGAGCGCGAAGCTTCGGTTCGCCGACACGCTGTCGCTCGATCTGTCGACCGTCGAGCCGTCGCTCGCCGGCCCTGCCCGCCCGCAGGATCGCGTGCCGCTCAAGACCTCGCGCCGTGCGTGGCGCCGCGCCGTCAGCGGCATCCTCGGTGACAAGTGCGGTGCAGATGCGGCCGCCGTCGACACCTGGTCGAACGAGGGCGGCAACGCAGCCCCCGGCAACCTCGCCGCCACCAAGGAGGTCACCACCGACAAGGGGACGTTCCCGCTCGGTCACGGCTCCGTCGTGATCGCGGCGATCACGAGCTGCACGAACACGTCGAATCCGTCGGTGCTGATGGCCGCGGGTCTGCTCGCCCAGAAGGCGTGCGCGAAGGGCCTCAACACCAAGCCGTGGGTGAAGACCTCGCTCGCGCCGGGGTCGCAGGTGGTGACCGACTACCTCATCGCGGCGGGCGTGATGGATCCGCTCGAGAAGCTCGGCTTCTACCTCGCGGGCTACGGCTGCACCACGTGCATCGGCAACTCCGGTCCCGTGCACGACGGCATCGCCGCGGCGGTGAAGGACGGCAACCTCGTCGTCGCATCGGTGCTCTCCGGCAACCGCAACTTCGAAGGCCGCGTGAATCCCGTCGTCCGCGCGAACTACCTCGCGTCACCGCCACTGGTGGTCGCCTACGCGCTCGCCGGCACGATGAACTTCGACATGGAGACCGACCCGCTCGGCCACGACACCGAGGGCAAGCCCGTGTTCCTGAAGGACGTGTGGCCATCTCCGGCCGAGGTCGCCGAGGCGATGCGCAGCGCGATCAAGCGCGAGCAGTACGTCGAGCGGTACGCGCACGTCCTCGAGGGCGACGCCGACTGGCGCGCGCTCCAGGTCCCCGAGGGCGACACCTTCAAGTGGGATCCGAGCTCGACCTACATCCGCAAGCCGACCTTCTTCGACGACCTCGGTCCGTCGCCCAAGCCGCTCCGCGACATCCACGGCGCGCGGATCCTCGCGATCGTGGGTGACTCGGTCACCACCGATCACATCTCGCCCGCCGGCAACATCGCGAAGGGCAGCCCGGCCGCGCGCTACCTCGATTCGCACGGCGTGAAGCCGTCCGAGTACAACCAGTACGGCGCGCGCCGCGGCAACCACGAGGTGATGGTGCGCGGCACCTTCGCGAACATCCGGCTCAAGAACTTGATGCTGAATGGCGTCGAGGGCGGCTTCACGCTGCACTACCCCGCCACCGGCGGAGAGCCCGAGCAGCTACCGATCTACGACGCTGCGATGCGGTACTGCGCCGAGCAGAAGCCGCTGATCGTGATCGCCGGCGAGCAGTACGGCACCGGCAGCTCGCGCGACTGGGCCGCGAAGGGCACCCTCCTGCTCGGTGTGAAGGCCGTGATCGCGAAGAGCTTCGAGCGCATCCATCGCTCGAACCTGATCGGCATGGGCGTCATCCCGCTGCAGTTCTCGCCCGGCGAGGACGCCGCCACGCTCGGCCTCAAGGGTGACGAGGTCATCGCGATCTCCGGCATCGAGAGCGGCCTCGCCGCGAAGAAGCAGCTCAGCGTCACCGCCGGCTCGAAGACGTTCACCGTCATCGCGCGCATCGACACTCCGCAGGAGGTCGAGTACGTGATCCACGGCGGCATCCTGCAGTACGTGCTGCGCCAGCGCGCCGCCGCCGGCGTCTGACGCGCTATCATCGGAGCGTGCAGGCCAGCGGCTTCGACGAGCTCGCGTTCTTCCGCGCGATCGAGACCAGCGGTGCTCGCGCGCTGCTGATCGGTCGTCGCGCGTTGATCGCTCTGGGTCTGCCGGTGATGACACGCGACTACGATTTCTGGATCGCGATCGATGATGCGGCCACGTTCAACGAGGCCTTGCGGCCACTCGAGCTCTATCCGACGCGAACGCCCGAGGATGCGCGTGGGAAGGGGCGATATGTCGTCGAAGGCGACGAGCATGTGGACGTGCTCGTCGCTCGGGCCGTCGGGACCATCGACGGGCACATCTCGACGAAGAAATTTGGCGCTCGCCCGCGCGATGCAGATGACATACGCTGGCTCGAGCAGCTGCGGACCTCCAAGCCATGAGCGACCTTCCCACCTTCACGCCGGAACAGCTCGCCGAGCTCTCGGCGAGCGAGGAACGCCCGCTCTCTCCTGAGGACTTCGCAGCGCGCGTCGATGCGCCGTGGACTGATGCGGAGCGTGAGGACTTCGAGTCGCTCGTCACCTGGTTCTGCCGCCGCTACCCGACGCCGGCCGAGCGACTCGCCGCTACGCGCAGTCTCGCCGCGCAGTGGAAACGCAGTCGTCGCAGCTGATCCGTTCCCTGCGTCACGGCATCTCGATCGGACGAATGGTCGCGCACAGCGTGTACCGTTTCACGCCTCGAGTGTCTTGAAGCCACGGCCGGCGAGCAGCTCTCATCGGCGGTGACGAGGACGAGGTCGTAGACCCTCGCGGTCGCGGCAAGGAATCGGTCCATCGGATCGTTGTGAGTAAGCGCGATGGCCCGGGTCGCGAGCGCGACGCGGTGATCGAGCGCTGCCTCGATCGGCCGAGTGCGTTCGAGGATCTGCTCGATCCATTCCGTGAAACTCCCGCGGTGCTCGAACTTCCCCCCATCGGAGAGGTCTCCGAGCTCTCGTACCGAAATCGGCGACAGCCAGAGCTCGGTACTCGAAGCGTGCAGCATCCGTAGCGTTCGCTTGGATAGCCGCGCGGTGTCCGCCAGCGACCAAAGCCAGACGTGGGTGTCGAGGAGCAGCTTCATCGCCGACGCCGCTTCTGCTTGGCCGGTCGCCCGAACACCTGCTCGGCCAAGCGCCCGTTGAGCGCGTCGTAGTCTTTCGGGTCGGCGGTCGGCGACATGATGTCTCCGACGATGGTGACCGTGTCAGCGTACGCGCCGATCCAGTCGCGCGTCTTCGGCTCGATCTTCGTCGGAACGACGTCGGCGATCGGCTTACCGAACCGCGTGATCCGCAGCGGGCGGCCGGTGGCCCGGACGCGCTCCAGAGCGGCGAGACAGGTCGCCTTGAACTTGGAGATCGGCATCGTGTCCATCGCCCTTTGTACCATGGTCAACGACCATGGTCTAAACGCCGCCGATCCGCCAACCCCTACGCGGTAACGTCCTGCGCGCGGAAGCCGCGCAGCTTCCAGCCCAGCAACGTCTCGTCCGCGGTCACCAGGGTCAGACCGCGAACGATCGCAGTCGCGACGAGCATCCGATCAGCCGGATCGCCGTGCGCGTCGGGGAGCTCTCCTGCTGCGATCGCGATCTCGCCATCGATCGGCTGCTCGAGGAGCCCCTCTCGCAGGGTCGTCGAACGAAACGCCGCGACTGTCATGTCCAGTGCGAGGCGTCGCTTCGCCAGGAGCATAGCCACCTCCCAGAACGAGATCGCGGACGCATACAGCTCGTCACGGCCGAGCGCGCGGTCGATCGCGGACATGGCACGTTTGCCGATCTTCTCGTCGCGTGAATAGTAGACGAGCACGTGGGTATCCAACAGGATCACGCGTCGGCCTCCCACTTCACGTCGATCGGCGAGGTGATATCGCCGAGCACGTGGAGCTTTCCCTTCATGAAGCCGCGTGCCGACGCGCCGGGCGTGCGTACCGGAGACAGCACGGCCACGGGCCGCCCCCGCTTTGTCACGGTGATCGATGCTCCGGTCCGCGCAACCGTATCCATGAGCTCGAGACATTTCGCCTTGAAGTCCGCGGCGGAGATCGTCTTGGGCGACGAGGTCTTCATGCGAGGTCTCGTGACCATGTTCATGACTATATCCCACGTTCCTCGACGAGGCACGCCCTCTCGCCACTCCACCGCTACTTCCCGGTTTTGATGAGCTTCGCGCGCGGCGACAGCAAGCCCCACGCTCGCGCGCGATCTGCGAACGTCGACTTCGCCATGCCGAGGTGATTCGCGGCCGCGCGGATCGTTCCGTGGGTCGCGAGCGCCTGCTCCATCGCGCCGCGCAGCATCTGCTGGTATGGCACGAGCGGCATCATCGCTTCCGCCGGCAGGCCCGGCACCGTGCGGCCGAAGCGCAGCTCGGGGAAGAAGTCGCCCGGCCCGAGCTCGCCGCTGCCCAGCGCGACCGCCCGCGCGACCGCGTGCCGCAGCTCGCGCACGTTGCCCGGCCACGAGTATGCGGAGAGCGCGCGCCACGCTTCCTCTCCGATCGTGTGCGTCCCGTGCTCTGGCGACAGCTCGCCGAGGATCGAATCGACCAGCTCCGTCAGGTCGCCCATCCGCTCGCGCAGCGGCGGCAGCTTCAGCACGACGGTCGCGACGCGGTGATACAGGTCCAGCCGCAGCTTCGACGACTCGGTGCCGAGGCCCTCGCTGCGGTTCGTGGCCGCGATGATCCGCACATCCACCGGCCGCTCGGACGACCCACCCACGCGCCGCACGCGCCGGCTCTCGAGCGCACGCAGCAGGTGCGGCTGCATCTCGATCGGCAGCTCGCCGATCTCGTCGAGGAACAGCGTGCCGCCGTGCGCCTCGACGAAGTATCCATCGCGCTCGCTGAGCGCACCCGTGAACGCGCCCTTCTCGTGGCCGAACAGCTCGGAGCCGATCAGCTCGCGCGGAATCCCGCCGCAGTTCACCGCGACGAACTTTCCCGCCGCCCGCCTCGACGCCTCGTGGATCGCACGCGCGAGCAGGTCCTTGCCCGTTCCCGTCTCGCCGATGACCAGCACGTTGCAATCCGTCTGCGCCGCGCGCAGCGCCTGGTCGATCGTTCCGCGCAGCGCCGCATCGCGGCCGCGCAGCATGCCGAGCGCGCTCGTCTCCTCGCCGCCCGCGGCCGCGATCGCGACCAGCGTGGTGCGCCCGATCGACAGGTACGAGCCCACCCGGAGCTCGGCCGCCTCGATCAGGTTGCCGTCGATCATCGTGCCATTCCTCGACGGCCGGTCGCGCACCAGCAGCGCTCCACCCGGGCGCCGCTCGAGCACCGCGTGCACGTTCGACACGTACGGATCGGCGACGACGATATCGCAGCTGTCGCCGCTGCCGAGCACCCATCGCCTGGCGTCGGGGCTCAGCGCGTACTCGGCGCCGTTGTTCGTCGCGCGCAGCGCGACCACCATTCCCGCGCGACGCGGCTCGTGGGCCATGGACTTCGTGGATGTCTGATTCGCATTGAAGCTGTGCATTGTGGGTCTCCTCCCGTGCTCGATGAGCGCGGGCTATCGGTCGGTGGTCGGTACGGTTGCGTCCGATTCCTACGCGAGGTTCGTGCCGCGATAAGCACGCGAAACCTCTACGACCGATGTCCGGAGTGTCCGGAGCGCAGCCTCGTGCCGGACGGACAGCTGTCTCCAGCTACGGCTTGTATTCGAAGGCGCCGATGTCGAGCGCGGTCCCCTGGGGACGCGCGACATTATCGAAGTCGTGATTCGTCGTGAGCGCGGCCGAGGGCATTGCCGCGTCGCGTGCGGGGCTCGTCATCATGAGGTGGAAGTCCTTCGCCCCCTGATTCACGAACCTCGGATCGGCGACGATGTTTCCGGCGCGCGGGGCTGACATCGGGAACAGCACATTGTTGGTGATCGAGCAGCGAGTGCCGCTGACTGCGTCGATACCTTGCGGAGCCACGATGACGTTGTTTTCGAAGTTCCCCACCATGGCGTACGTCGTGTTGGGACCGCACAGGATCGGCCCCACACCCGAGGCGCTCACCGCCATCACGAGCGTGGAGAACGCGATCTTCACCTGGTTGGTGGTGGAGAGGTCCGTTGTGTTCGCCTGGATCCAGTAGTTGATGAACACCGAATTGACAATCTTCACGTTCAAGCGACGGGCACTCGCAAAAAAATCCAGCGCGAATCCTGTCGCGGAGCTGCCATCAAAGAACGCACGGTCTGCATCCAGCGTCCCATCTTCGTCAACGCGAACACTTCCTCCTACGTGCGTGTAGCGGTCGAGCTTTGCGACGCAGTTGCTAACGGCAAGGCTGCCGATGTTCTTGGAATCGGACATCGTGAGGCGGGGAATCGGAAACGTGCCCACGGGAGTCAGGCATGCGATCCCCTCTACGTTCGGCGTCGTGGACTGCACGATCAAGTCGCGAACGTCCACATTGCCCGCCCGCACCTCGAGACGACCTGTACCCGCGAGCGTCGCTCCCTTTCCATATACGGTCAGGTTCGTCGAACTCGTCACGGAAAGCGGCTCCGTGAACGACCCGGGGAGCAGTCGTAGGCTTCCGCTGGAGCCAGACGTCGCAAGCATCGCAGCGCGCGTCAGCTTGCACGGACTCGTCCGCGTGCAGGTTCCGGAGTTCGCTCCTGTGGGCGACGCATAGACGAGCGAGGACTCCGCCACACACGCGCCTTGCTCGCACACCGTACTGTCGCATTCCTCATTGCTGGTGCACGTCCGGCATGCGTGACTCTGGCCATCGCAGACCGGAGTCGGATTGCTGCAATGCGCGTTTGTGGCGCAGCCCTGACAACCGGTGGGGCCGCAGCCCGTCGGGCACATGATCATGTCGTAGGCGTCGCCGGTGCTGTTGCAACTGACGGCGACGTCACCATCGCAGCGCTCGAACGTGTCGGCCGTGCAATCGATGGCGTTGCAGCCCGTCGGGCCGCACCCCATCGGGCACATGATCAGGTCATAGTCGGTCCCCGTGCTGTTGCACGTGACCGCGAGATCGCCGCGGCAGACCTCGAACATCCCCGGTGTGCAGTCAACGGAGACACAGGTCCCGGCGACGCCACCGAGCGCACCGTCGGTGTCGCAGAACGGGAGCGCGGGATCCGTGCAGGTTCCGTCGGTGCACGACCGCGGATTCGAGCTCGTGCACGCGAACATACAAGCAACGCCAACCAACCCGATGATCAACTTCATCCATTGGAGCATCCGACATCGGACCGAAAAACAAAAGGGCCGGCTTGGTAGCCGGCCCTTTTGGTCACGAGCGTTGTCGCTCGTTACACGACTTCAGTTGTTCGTGAAGACGTGACGACGAGCCGGAACCGGCCCCTCGTTCGGGTTGTACACGCGACCGCTCTCCATGCCGGCGAGCTCGCCGACATAGACCTTGTCGCCCTTCGTGAGCGGCTTGTCGGAGAACATCGAGTTCGCGACCTTCTGGCAGAAGAAGTCCGCGGCATCGTCGTACTTGCCAGCGGTGGCGGCGCTGCGCGGGGGGAGGCCGGCAATGCCCGAACCGGCGGGGCCAGGGCTGCACCGGGGAGTGGTGGCGTCCATTGCGTTCAACATGCCGTCGTTGTTCGAGTCGTACCTGTACTTCTGGCGCGAGAAGCAAACGCCCATCTTGTCGGTGTAGTCGGTGATCTCGAGCATGCCTGCGTCATCGACGTTGTAGATCCAGAGGAAGCGGCACGTCTGCGGACCATCCGCGGCGCTGCCGCGCTTGCCCGTCTCGCAGGTCGCGTTGCCCGCCGCCGGCGCTGCACCGGTCGGGTTCTTCGCGAGCGCCGTCGCGTCGCCAATCTCGACGGTGGTCGGCTTCGTGCTGTCGGCCTCGAGCGCGGCGCAGAGACCGTTGCAGAGGCCGGTCATCACGCCGGTCTCGGCGATCAGGAGCGGCATGAAGCCGGGGGCGCAGGCGTTGAGGTAGTCACCGGCCGGAGCGACGCGGTCCGTGAGGGTCACGGCGACAGCGTTCGAGACGGTCGGGGCAACACCCGAGCAGGAGTACTCGCCGTAGCCGTAGCAGCCCTTGTCCGGCATCGTCGGCATCATCGAGCCACAAGCGGTCTTGTTGGTGCCGATCTTCAGGTCCTGCGTGAGCGGGTCGCAACCCGGGTCACAAACGCCGGCGACCGTGGTGGTGCCGTCCGTGAAGAGGTTCTGGTAGCGCACGCAGGCGTGATCGGCATCGCACTTGGGATCGCCACCCTGGTGGTCACAGATGGCCTTGCACTCGCCGGAGACGCACTCGGCGCCCTTGACGCACATGTCCGGGCCGACGGCGCGATTGCCGCAAGCGGCGCCGATGGCGGCGGTGCCGACAGGCTCGCAACCGATGTGACCGACGACGGTCGGCATCAGCTGGTCGTAGATCCAGTTGCACTTCTCGCCGGTGTTGCAGCCCATCTGCGTGAGGGGCGAGCAAACCTGCGGTCCACTCGAGTCGCCCGCCGCGCTATCCACGAGGATGGGCTTCGTGCTGCCGCTTCCGCCACCACACGCCGCAAATCCAGCAATCAAGGCTCCCAGAGCTAGCTTCTTCATCTTGTCGACTCCTTCGCTTCCCGTTTGAAGTGCATGCCGCTGGGAATTCCCCAAAACTCACGGCTGTTAAAAATGATGGCGGACCCTACTGATGTTGCTCCCGGGGGTCAAGCCCATTCACGGGGTGCATGTCCGTGCGCAACATCGGGGTTTCAGCACTAGAACTCCGACGAGGAATCTCGACGATGATTCACATCACACGAGGTCTCGGACCGGACTAACACCCGCTACGCGAACTGAGACGTGGGGTCGCGGAGAGTGCGTTATCGGCTTCGCACCTCGTCGAGATTTCGCCTAGATCGAGGCGCCTCAGCCCAGTTCCGAGCGGCTTTGGTCACGCTATGGCGTGAGTACGACCGATCCCGGAGGGAGCGAGCCGTCGTCGGGACCGCGGGTCGCCGCGATCGCGATGCCGGTCACGCCGGCAGCGACGACCGCAACGCCAGCGTAGACGTACCAGTGGTTGTACCAGGCGCGCTTTCCGGCGGTGTCGGGGCCACCGGCGGTGAGCGCGACCTCGAGCGGCGAGTCGGGCGCGGCGATCCGCGCGACCGCAGCACCGCCTGCGTCACGCGCCTCGACGTAGTACTCGAGCACGTACGGCTTCGAGGAAGCCGCAGCCGTGATCCGCGCACGCCACCGAGCATCGCCGCGCGGCAACGCGGTGACGACCTTGTACGAGAGCTCCCCGCGCCGGCGCGTCGCGACGACGAGCTCGAACACGCGCTCGCCACCTCGCGTCGCGCGCGCCTCGATCTCGACGAGCTTGCCCGCGGTGCCGGCGGTGGGTGCTGCATGCTCGAGATCAGCGCCGGCGTTCGGATCGAAGTTCGGGATCAGCTGCTTCTTCAGCGCCTCGAAGAACGAACGGATCTTCGGCGAGCCGCTGGTGTCTCGCAGCTGGTAGCCGGGATCGATATCGAGGATCCGCTCGAACGTCGCGCGCGCTGCGCCCTCGTCGCCGCGGATGAAGTTCGCGAGCGCGATGAGCTCGAGCGCGCGCAGGCGCTGCGCACGGGTCGCGCGCGCATCGCGCGTGACGGGCGACAGCGTCTGGATCGCACCGGCGTACTCCTGCTCCTCGAACAGCTTCTTGCCGCGCGTCAGAAAGTTCTCGATCGCCTCGGGCCCGACGGGCGCCTCGGCGTGCGCGGCAGTCGCGATCAACAGCAGCACGATCAGCGCGCGACCGAGCGGCCGAAAGAATCGGCGCGCGCGCGAAGCCAGCGCGCCGATATCCCTACCGCGAGGGAACCCCTTTAGCGGGCGAGCCATGTGACTCCTTGCGCGCCTGCGATCAGCGCATCGAGGTCGCCATCGTCGTCGATGTCGGCGAACGCGGCATCGGTGCCGGCGGGCGCCGAGCTCTCTCGAACGAGCACGCCGGTCGGCGAACCGCGCAGCGACAGACCACCGGCCGCGCTCGCGACGATCGCGTCGGGCTCGCAGCCATCGTCCCAGCCACCGACGGCGACCGCGGAGGCCATCGGCGCGGGCTGCGGCAGCCGCACGAACGATTGATCCTCGAGCCGGCCCTCGCGATCCACGTACAGGCGCATCGCACCGCCTTTGACCGAGACGACGAGATCGGGATCGAAGTCACCGTCGGCATCGGCGAGCACGAGCCGCGCGACATCGAGCGGCACGCGCGGCACGGCGGCGTCGGCGGGAACAAAGCTTCCGGTGCCGCCGGGGTCACCGAGCCACGCGACGAGCGGCGCCGCCGCCTGCCCCACGACGAGCTCGGGATTTCCGTCGCCGTCGAGATCGCCGAGCGCGAGCGCGCTCACCGCGGACACACGGCCGTTCGCCGACAGCGCGGCGCCGTCGGTGGTGAACGTGCCGCTTCCGTCGTTGCGCCACAGCGTGAGCGTGCCGCCGGCGCCGGTGACGAGATCGAGATCGCCGTCGCGATCGACATCGGCCGAGGCGACCGCCGCGATCGTCGCGCCGCCGAGCGAGCCGACCTCCGTGAACGTCACGCCGTCGCGACGCCACAGCGCGGGCGCGGCGCCGTCGGTCGCGATGATCGCGTCGTCGTCGCAATCGCCGTCGAGGTCGGCGGCGAGCGCCGCGACGATCTTGCCGGCGCGCGGCGTGGGCAGAGGGAGCTCGCTCAGCGTGCTCCCGTTCGCGTCGAGCGCACCGGCATTGCCCTGCGCGACCGCGAGCACGAGCGTGCCGCCGGCGCCGTGCGAGACCGCGAGCCGCGCATCCGCGGGCCCCATTGCACCACCGACCGGAGTGGGCGCGCCCGGGCGGCCGCTCAGGCAGCGGTCGAGCGAGAGCGTGACGTCGTCGGAGAAGTCGATCGATGCGCCGATCGTCAGCGCCGTCGTGCCGCCGCGATCACCGCGGACCCACGCGTACGCGGACTCGGCATCGCCGGCCTCGACGCGCAGCGTCTGCGGCAGCCTGTTCAGCTTGCCCTCGAGCCGGTACGCGCGACCGAAGTGGCCGCCGCCGAGCGACGCATCCGCGACGCCCACGCAGATCGCGTCGAGCCCGGTCGGCACGGGACGATCGCCCGCGATCTCGACGAGGATCGCGTCGCTACAAGCTGCGCTAGTGAGCGCGGCGACGACGACGAGAGACAAGCGCACCGAGCAGCAGCATCGCACAGGCCGAGCCGGCGGAACCACCGCTGGATGGCGTGGCCGAACACCCGCCGGACTCGCCGGCCTTCGGCGCGACGTTGAAGACCACGTGGACCTCGGGACCGAACCAGGCCATGCCCTCCTGCACGAGCTGGAACGCCTCGTCGAACACCTGCGAGCTCTTGACCTCGGGCGCGACGACCTCGAACGTGAACGTGCCGGTCGCACCGGGCTCGACGCGCGCATCGACGCCGGTCGCGCGGTTCGCAGCGACCCAGTCACCATCGAGGAAGAACGGCGAGTCGCGGTCCTGTGGAAGCGCCGTGCCGAGGCGCGTGGCGTCGAGATCCCACGCAGCGTTGCCGTTGTTCGTGATCGTGAGCGTGACGGTCGCGGTCTCGCCGGAGATCAGATTGATCGGTCCGTTGACCGTCGCGTCGCCTGCGAGGAACGTGGGCGCACCGCCGGTCTTCACGAGATCGAGGTAGTGAGCCCAGTCCCAGCCGGGCCCCGGATCCGTGTGATCGGAGCAGTCGGGCGCGTCGCCGTGGCCGAGGATGTGGCTGCGCGCCTTGGGCACCGAGTACTTATCCGCGAGGTACGCCGACAGCTTCGCCGACGCCACGTACATCGCCTCCGTGAACCACACCTTCGGCTGCGAGGCATAGCCCTCGTGCTCGAGGCCGATCGTGGTCGTGTTGAAACAACCGTCGTGCCACGCGATGTCCTTCTCCTTGACCATCTGCGTGATCGCGCCCGTCGACGACTTGAGCACGTAGTGCGCGGACACGTTCGACGCGGGATCCTTGAACCAGCTGATCGTGCCGTTGTAGCTGCCCTCGGTGTCGTGGATGACGATGTGCGTGATCGCCGTGCGGTTCGCGACCTGGAAGTTGCCGGAGTACGCGGCGCTCCAGGTCGCAGGACCGTAGTCCGCGTTGCCGAGCGCCTGCTCCGTGGTGCCAAGACCGGCGGAGTGATCGAGCCACGGACGCGCGGCGATGGTGACGGACTGACCGGCGGCATCGCGGCCATCGACACCGCGCACGAGGACCGACGTGAGCTCGGTGCGCAGACCGTCGTCGAGCAGGGCGAGGAAATCTTCGAGCGAGCGCGCGGAAGGAGCCTTGTTCCTCAGCAGCGCCGCGCCCGCACGCAGCGAGGCTTCTGCATCGGTACGCGCCGCTTCATCCGTGACCCCCGCGAGCGAAGCGCCGCGTGCGAGATCCTCCGGGCTCATGCCGAGCAGACCGACCGACGAGCGGCCGTGATCGCTGGTGTTCACGAACGCGAGGCGCGTCTCGACATACGACAGCGCTGCGAGCAGCTCGGCGGGAACACCCATCTCCGCACCGACGCGCGTGAACATGGGAGAGAGCACCGACGCGCCGCCGACGCTCACGCGCGGCTCGGCGGTATCGGAGAGTGGCGCCACGCACGCCGCTCCGAGAAGCGACGCCATGGCACAGCCTGCGAGGAACCCCTGACCCATCCCCACATCGTAGATCAACGCCGTCGAAACCCGTGGTGAAATCCGTGGACAGATCCTGCCAAGATCGGTGCAAACAACCGTGTGCACACCGACTTGCGGGTCCGGCACGCTAAGATGCTGAGGTGTCCGCGTCCTCCGACGGCGGCATCCGCTTCGGTCAGTACGTCCTCTTGCGGCGCATCGCCCGCGGTGGGATGGCCGAGGTGTTCCTTGCCCAGCAGAAGGGGCTCGAGGGGTTCGACCGCCGGGTCGCCGTCAAGCGCATCCTCCCGCACCTCGCGGACGCGCCCGACTTCCTCAAGATGTTCCTCAAGGAGGCGCAGCTCGCGGCGCAGCTGACGCACCCGAACATCGTCCACATCTACGACTTCGGAAAAGTCGATCAGGACTACTTCATCGCGATGGAGTTCGTCGACGGCGTGCACGCCGGGCAGCTCTACAAGTACGGTGTCGAGAAGGAGCGGCTCTCGCCGACGATGGTCGCGCGCATCGGCGCGGATGCCGCGACCGCGCTGCACTACGCGCACGAGCTCCGCAACAACAGCGGCAAACCGCTCGGTCTCGTGCATCGCGATGTCTCGCCCGCGAACATCATGGTGTCGTTCGACGGCGTCGTGAAGCTCTGCGACTTCGGCATCGCGAAGGCCGCTGCGCTCGGCGATCAGCTGACGAATCCGGGGCAGGTGAAGGGCAAGTACGCGTACATGTCGCCCGAGCAGACGATCGCCGCGCCACTCGATGGCCGCAGCGACGTGTTCTCGCTCGCGATCGTGCTGTGGGAGCTCCTCGCCGGGAAGACGATCGTCGGACGCACCGATACGGTCGATGCGATGCGCGCGATCCGCGACGGCAAGCTCGAGCCGATCGCGAAGGCCGCTCCGCATACGCCGCCCGCGCTCGCGAAGGCGCTGACGTGGGCACTGCAGACGCGCCGCGAGACACGCGCGACCGCGATGGACTTCGCGCAGGCGCTCGAACAGTTCATCAAGTCATCTCCCGAGCTCGCGACGCCGATGCAGCTCGGCGGCTGGGTCCGCCAGCGTTTTGCGCGCGAGGGCACCACCGGTCCGCACAACGCGCTGTCGATTCCCGGCGTGTCGATCGGGACGCGTGCGTCGCCAGGCACGCAGATCGTGGTGGAGACCGCGGCTTCTCCAGGTACCGCTGTGTCGACCGGAACGCGCGCCGGCACGGTCACGCCGCCGGCGAGCATGATCGCCGCGAGCGTCGTCGCCGGGAACGACGTGCTCGAGACGGCCGAAACCGTTGCGATCACTGGCGAGGACAAGGCGCCGGCACCTGCCCGCCGTGACAGCGGCGGCCGCAAGACACCGGCGCCGACCCAGCCGCCGCCGCTGCCGCGGATGAAGGCGCAAGAGGACATCCCCGCGTTCGCGCAGCAGACGATGCTCGATCCGTCGGCGCGCGCCGCCGCCGAGACGACCGAGCGCGACGGCGAGCTCGTCCACGAGAGCTCCGAGACGCAGATGCACGGCAACGCGCGGAAGCCGCTGGTCGCCGGCGGCCCCGCGGAGCTGCCGACGATGATCGCGCCACCGCCGCCGTTCGAGCGCAAGCGCACGCCGGTGCCGATGGACGTCCCCGAGCGTATCCCGCGCCGCGCACGCCTCGCGCTCGCGGTCGGCGGCCTCGTGCTGCTCGCCGTGCTGAGCTTCGTGATCGCGCTCGCGGCGCGTGGATCGAACTCTGCCGCGCCCGCCGACGCGGCGGAGCGCACCGTCGCCATCGCACCCGACGCAGCGCCGATCGACGCCGCGATCGACGCACCACTGACGGACGCACCATCCGACGGGCTCGACCCGACGATCCGTCCCGACGCGCAGGAGGAGCTGACGTACCTCGAGATCCGCACGAGCCCACCCGGCGGCTCGGTGACGATCAGCGGCGAGACCCGGGCGGATCCGGCGAAGTTCGCGCTCGCACCGGGCCAGTACAAGATCCTCGCCGAGCTCGACGGCTACGCGCCCGAGCGACGCGAGGTGCTCCTCGAGAAGGGCGTAGACCGCGTGCAGGACATCGCGTTCCGCAAGCGCGCGATCACCGGCAACCAGCGGCCGGCGCCGGCGATGGGCAAGCTCACCGCGCGTACGACGCCCTACTCCGTCGTCTACAGCGGCGCGAAGCGGATCGGCGAGACACCGTTCGCCGAGGTCGAGCTACCCGCGGGCACCTACAAGCTGACGTTCAAGCACCCGTCGAAGTCGCCGGTGACGAAGAAGGTCGTCATCACCGCGGGCAAGACCACGAAGGTCTCGTTCGCGATCCCCTGAAGCGGTAGCGATCAGGGCTCGAGGCCGGTCGCCCAGCTGTTCTTCGGCTTCGTGTTGAAGTGGTGCGTCGCGTTGATCACGCGGACGGTGCCGGTCTTCGACCGCATCACGATCGACTCGGTCTTCGCGCTGTCGCCGAAGAAGCGGACGCCGTCGAGCAGGTAGCCCTTCGTGACGCCGGTCGCGGCGAACATCACGTCGCCCTTCGCGAGCTCCTCGGTGGTGTAGATCGTGTCCTCGGGCTTCACGCCCATGCGCTTCGCGCGGGCGCGCTCCTCGTCGTTGCGGAAGCGGAGCCGGCCGAGCAGCTCGCCGCCGATGCACTTCAGCGCCGCCGCCGCGATCACGCCCTCGGGCGCGCCGCCGGTGCCGAACAGCACGTCGACGCCGGACTCGGAGTTCGCCGTCATCACGGCGCCGGAGACATCGCCGTCGCCGATCAGGCGGATGCGCGCGCCGGCCTGGCGGACCTCGCCGATCAGATCGGCGTGGCGGTCACGGTCGAGGATGACGGCGGTGCAGTCCGAGACCTTCTTGCCCTTCGCCTTCGCGATGCGCTCGAGGTTCCAGGTCGGCGACTCGCGCAGATCGATCACGTGGCGAGCCTCGGGGCCGACCGCGATCTTCTGCATGTACGTGTCGGGCGCGTTCAGGAACTGGCCGTCGTCGGCGATCGCGATGACGCTGATCGCATCGGGCGCGCCAGTCGCGCACAGGTTCGTGCCCTCGAGCGGATCGACCGCGATGTCGACCTTCGGGGAGTCGTCGTTTGCGATCCAGCCGGCACCGACGGTCTCGCCGATGAACAGCATCGGCGCCTCGTCGCGCTCGCCCTCACCGATCACGACGGTGCCGCGGATGTCGATGGCATCGAACGCCTTGCGCATTGCCTCGACCGCGACGTGATCGGCGAGCTTGCGGTCGCCGCGTCCCATCAGACGAGCCGACGCGAGCGCGGCGGCCTCGGTGATGCGGACCACTTCGAGAGCGAGGTTGCGGTCTTGCATGGCGCAAGGTGTACCGCTCCCCTGCCCGTGCGATCAATGAAACCGGCGTTAGACCGTGACGTCGACGACGCGTGGGATCGCGGAGCGCATCTCCTCGGGCAGCGCCCGCGGGCGCCCGTCGGGGCCGATCACGGCGTGGCGCGTGTAGCCGAGCGCGAGGAGCGTGTCACCGCGGAGCACGCGGTAGCCGAACTTGACGGAGGCTCCGCCGACCTTGCTGACCTCGATGTCGATGACGATCAGGTCCTCGTAGTGCGCCGGCCGCTTGTAGTCGCAGTGCGCCTCGACGACGGGCATCGCGACGCCCCACGCCTCGAGGTCCTTGTAGCTGCGGCCGAGGTCGCGCCAGTAGGCGGCGCGCGCGCTCTCGAAGTACCGCAGGTAGTTCGCGTAATACACGACGCCCATCTGATCGGTGTCGCCGAAGATGACCCGGATCTCGTGACGCATCAGCCGGCGATTCGGATCACGCGGGCGCGCTCGCGCACGATCGGCAGCGCATCGATCTCGGCGAGGGCGTTGCGCACGTCGCCCTCGCGCGCGCGGTGGGTGAGCACGACGACCCAGACCGGCGTGTCGCTGTCGCGGCGACCGGGCGCGCCATCCTGCACGACCTGCGCGATCGAGACGGCGTGCGAGCCGAGGATGGTCATCAGCTGTCCGAGGACGCCGGGCTGATCGTGGACGCCGAAGCGCAGGTAGTACGAGGACTCGAGGTCCGCGACGGGCACCATCGGCCGCGACTCGACGGGCCGCGGCCGTGGGACCTGAGATCCGGCGCGCGCGAACATGTTGCGCGCGATCTCGATCATGTCGGAGACGACGGACATCGCCGTCGGCAGCATGCCGGCGCCGGCGCCGTAGTACATCGACGGGCCGAGCGCATAGCTCTGGACGTAGACCGCGTTCTTCGCGCCGGAGACGTCGGCGAGCAGCCAGTTCGAGGGCACGAGCGCCGGATGCACGCGCGCCTCGATCGCGCGTCCGTGCTCGCGCGCGATCACGAGCGGCTTGATCACGTAACCGAACTTCTCGGCGTACGAGAGGTCGATCGGGTCGACGACGTCGATGCCGTCCTTCTCGATCGCGTTGACGTCGATGATCGTTCCGAAGCAGAGGTTCACGAGGATCGCGAGCTTGTGCGCGGCATCGCCGCCGCCGACATCGAGCGTCGGGTCTGCTTCCGCGTAACCGAGCTCCTGCGCCTCCTTGAGGATCTCCGCGAACGGGCGGCGGGTCTCGGTCATCGTCGAGAGGATGTAGTTGGACGTGCCGTTGACGATGCCGTGGATCGACTCGACGCGATCCGACGCGAGGCCCTCGCGCAGCACGCGGATGATCGGCACACCCCCGCAGACCGCGGCCTCGTAATAGACGTCGACGCCCGCGGTCTCGGCGGCGGTGAACAGCTCCGCCCAGTGCTCGGCGAGCAGCGCCTTGTTCGCGGTGACGACCTGGCGCTTCGCCTTGATCGCCGCGAGCACGGCTTCCTTCGCGAGCGTGGTGCCGCCCATCAGCTCGCAGACGATGTCGACATCGGGCCGGTTGATCGCGGCCATCATGTCGGTAGTGAGCAGGGACTTGTCGACATCGACGACGCGATTCGCCTTGTCCGGATCGCGGACCACGATCGCGCGAACCTCGAGGCGCGCGCCGAGCCGGGCTTCGATCGCCGCTGCGTTGTCCTCGAGTAGCTTCACCACGCCGCCACCGACGTTGCCAAGGCCCAGCAGGGCCACTCCGATCGTTCGGCGCTCGCTCATCAGTTACCCCGGGCGTCGGTACGAATAATGTTCGGAGCTGATCACCCAGCCGTCCGCGGTCTTGCGGAACACGAGTGTCAGCGTCCCGGATTCGGTGACCGTGGTCGTGCCTTCGCTCAGCTCGCGCGTCATCGTGGCCACCGCCGACGCAGCTTCGAGGCCGAGCGAGATGACCTGCACGTCCTTCAGGCGGATGTGGATCGACCCGACGCGGGCGATCCGATCCTTGAGATACGCCTCGACCGAGCTCCACCCGATCATCGTGAGGCCTTCCTGGACGACGACCACGTCGAGATCGTGGGCGTACAGCCTCGCGAGCGCCTCGACGCTGCGGACCTCGTAGCCCTGGCGCCACTGCTCGATCGACGCCTTCACGGCGGCCACGACGTCCTTCGGAGTCGTCGCGCTTGGCGAGGCGGGGGCGCTCGTCTTTCCCGGGCATCCCGCGACGAGGATCGCGAGCGCAAGAATTGTCGCCTCGCAAGCTCGGCGAACCACGAGGCTGCGCATGCGGCGTGTGTAACACGCGAGCTTTGGGTTAGTGTCCGCGCATGACCGAGATCGTCTGGCTGCACGCTCGTGAGGTCCTGGATTCCCGTGGCAACCCGACCGTCGAAGCGGAGGTTGGCCTCGATGGTGGTGCACTCGGCCGCGCGATCGTCCCGTCGGGCGCATCGACCGGCGAGCACGAGGCCCTCGAGCTGCGCGACGGAGACATGGCGCGGTTTCTCGGCAAGGGCGTGCTGAAGGCGGTCGATCACATCCGCGATGTCATCGCGCCCACGCTGATCGGGATGGACGCCACGGACCAGTCGGCAGTCGACGCGGCCCTGCTCGCGCTCGATGGCACGCCGACCAAGTCGCACCTCGGTGCCAACGCGATCCTCGCGGTCTCGATGGCCACGGCGCGCGCCGCGGCGCTCGGCCACGACCTGCCGCTGTACCGCTACCTCGGCGGGGTTGGCGCGGTGACGCTGCCCGTGCCGCTGATGAACGTGATCAATGGCGGCGCGCACGCCGACAACAACCTCGACATCCAGGAGTTCATGATCGTCCCCTCCGGGTTCGATCAGTTCGACGATGCACTGCGCGCGGGTGTCGAGGTCTTCCACCACCTGAAGAAGCTGCTCGCGAGCCGCGGCAAGGCGACGAACGTCGGTGACGAGGGCGGCTTCGCGCCGAGCCTCGACAACGCGGACGAGGCGCTCACGCTGCTGCTCGAGGCGATCGGCAAGGCCGGCTACAAGGCCGGCGAGCAGATCTTCCTCGCGCTCGACGTCGCCGCCTCCGAGTTCTGGGACGCCGAGAAGAACGCGTACGACTACGAGGGCAAGATCAGGTCGTCGGCCGAGATCATCGAGATGTACGCCGGCTGGGTCGGCAAGTACCCGTTGATCTCGATCGAGGACGGCCTCGACCAGAATGACTGGGCCGGCTGGAAGGCGCTGACCGACAAGCTCGGTGCGAAGACGCAGCTCGTCGGTGACGACCTGTTCGTCACGCAGACCGCGCGCCTCAAGAAGGGCATCGAGCAGGGGATCGCGAACTCGATCCTCGTGAAGGTGAACCAGATCGGCAGCCTGTCCGAGACGCTCGACGCCGTGCGCACCGCGCAGCACGCGCGCTACACGGCCGTGATCTCGCACCGCTCCGGTGAGAGCGAGGATTCGTTCATCGCGGACCTCGCGGTCGCCACCAACGCCGGTCAGATCAAGACCGGCTCGGCATCTCGCTCGGATCGGATCGCGAAGTACAACCAGCTCCTCCGCATCGCCGATCAGCTCGGCGAGGAGGCGCGGTTCGCTGGCTCACACGTCTTCCGTCGATGAGACTGGCGCTCCTGCTATTGCTCGTGGCCTGCGGCTCGTCGAAGCCGGCGGGCTCGTCGGCGCCGCCGCCGCCCGCGAAGCTCGATCCGGACGCGCCGCTGCCGGTCAGCTGCAAGGTGTCCGAGGACTGCGCGCTCGTGCAGGCGTGCTGTGGCTGCAATGCATCGGGCAAGCAGATCGCGATCCGCGCCGACTCGGTCGCGGCGTTCGAGGCCTCGCGCGAGGACCGCTGCGCCGATCAGATGTGCGCGCAGGCGATCAGCAGCGATCCGAGCTGCGCCGCCGAGGCCGTGTGCGGTCAGAACGATCGCTGCAACGTTGCTCCGCACCTGCAGAGCAATTAGCGCGTCAGCTCGGCGGGTCGTAGCAGGACCGGATAGAGCGCGAGCATGCCCCACGGGAAGATGCCGATGGGCAGCGCGATCACCAGCCCGGCGTGAAACAGGACGCCCGTTCCGACCCATAACCAGCGCAACCGCAGCCGATTGATCCAGCGCCGCCAGCTGCCGGGCCGGTCGGCGGTCTCCGCGCAGTACAGCCATACGAGGTAGAGCGGCGCGCTGAGCTCGAACACCAGCGTCGCCGCGGTCGCGAGCTGCGTCAGCGGAAGCACCGCGCCGATCCAGGCCGGGTCGAAGCGCGCGAGGTGCGGATCGGTCAGCGCATTCGCGAGCGCCATGAATCCACCGCCCGGTCCCCACTCTGCCCCGCTCTTGTTGAGCCCGCCTGAAAAGTAGATCCACAGCAGCTGCAAGAGAATCAGGTAGCGCGGCCACGCGGCGATCATCGCCGGGTACGGGCGCTTCCACCTCGCCCACACCCACGCATCGATCGACCACTTCGCGTGGCTGCGCGACAGCGCGAGGATCACCAGCACGACGCGGAAGATCATGTGAATGCCACGGTCCGCGTCCGGTGCGATCCACGCGAGCTGCGTCAGCGCGACGACCAGCACGC